>JAODBM010000213.1 GCA_025463985.1 Acidimicrobiales bacterium | reverse complement strand
GGCGCGGCGCTGTTGCTGCTCGCGGCCTGCAGCAGCGGCCACTCCAACGGCCCGCTGGCCGGCGGTGCCTCCACCACCACGACCACGACGGCGCCGCCCGGTGGCGGCGGGGGCAGCACGGCACCGTCGCCCCGTCCGAACCAGCCCGCGCCGCCGGACCACCTGCGCATCGAGGTGCTCTCCAGCCAGCCCGACCGGGTGACCGGCGGTGACGCTCGCATCCGGGTCGTGCCTCCCGCGGGCGTGGCGCCGAGCGAGGTCCGCGTGCACGTCGGGGCGGTGGACGTGACGCGGCGGCTGCACGTCGTGCCGGGTGGGCTCGAGGGCGTGGTGTCGGGCTTCGTCGAAGGCACCTCGTCGCTGAGCGCGAGCGCGCGCAACGAGCGGGTCGTCCAGCGCATCCGCGACTGGCCGCTCGAGGGCCCGATGATCTCGGGGCCGCACCTCCCCCTGCTCGCCTGCTCGACGCAGCAGCTCGGGCTCGGGCCGCCGACCGACGCCAACTGCTCGGCCCCGACCCGCGTCACCTACAGGTACGTCAGCACCGCCAAGCAGGTGAAGGACCTGCCCGACCCCACCGCCCGACCCGCAGACCTGGCCCGGGCCCGCATCCGCGGCCGCGACCTGCCGCTGATCGTGCGGGAGGAGAAGGGCGTGATCAACCGGTCCGTGTACGTCATCGCCTCCATCGACCCGACGCCCGGGGGCGCGGACTCCGACCAGTCCGACGCCGGCTGGAACGGTCGCCTCGTCTACCGGTTCGGCGGTGGGTGCGGCACGAGCTTCGGCCAGGGCACCCCGTTCACCACCGTCGACGACGCCACGCTCCTGTCGCAGGGCTACGGCGTCGCCACCGCGACGTTCAACACGTTCCAGGTGCAGTGCAACGACGTGCTGTCGGCCGAGACGGCGCTGATGGTCAAGGAGCGCTTCATCGAGCTGTTCGGGGTGCCGGTCCACACGATCGGTGAGGGCGCCTCGGGCGGTGCGATCCAGCAGCACCTGATCGCGCAGAACTACCCGGGCCTGCTCGACGGCGTCGCGGCGATCCTCCCCTTCCCCGACGCGGTGAGCATCGCCGCCGGCGTGACCGACTGCGGTCTCCTGAACCTCTACTACCGCTCGGCCGGCGGCGGCTCGCTCACCCCCGCCCAGCGGTCCGCCATCAACGGCCACCTCTCCCCCGGCACCTGCGACCTGTGGGAGTCGTCCTACCTCGGCGCCATCACGCCCTCGGACGGGTGCGACCCGGCCATCCCGGCGTCGAAGATCTACAACGCGACCACCAACCGAAGTGGCATCCGCTGCACGCTGCAGGACGCCAACGTGAACCAGTTGGGTCGGGACAAGGTGACCGGCTTCGCCAACCGCCCGCTGGACAACGTCGGCGTGCAGTACGGCCTGCAGGCGCTCAACGCCAAGCAGATCACGTTCGCCCAGTTCCTCGCGCTGAACCGGGCCATCGGCGGCTACGACATCGACGGGAAGCACCAGGCGGCGCGCCACGCCGCCGACCCGCAGGCCGTGGCCACCGCCTACGAGACCGGCCGGGTGTCTTCGGGCGGCGGCGACCAGACCAAGATCCCGATCATCGACCTCAACATCTACACGGACAGGGCCGGCGACATCCACGACCGCTTCCGAGCCTTCTCGCTCCGCGATCGGCTGATCGGCCCGAACGGCGACCCCGAGTCCGCGCCCGGCTACCAGATCTGGACCCGCGGCTCGGCGTCCACGACGCTCGCCCAGGCCGTCGGCAACATCTTCTCGGGCGGCGGCTACGGACCCGAGGTCGTGGGCGTCATCGACCGCTGGCTCGACCGGATCGACCAGGACCGAGCGCCCGGCTCCCGCGCTCAGAAGCTGCGGCGAGATCGCCCGGCCGATGCCGTCGACAACTGCATCGACCCGGCGAGCGGCGCGCGGCTGAGCGGCGTCGGCATCTACGACAAGCCCGGACCGTGCCGCGACACGTTCCCCATCCACGGCGACCCGCGCACGGCCGCCGGCGAACCCCGCCGCGACGACGTGATCAAGTGCCAGCTCAAGTCGGTGAACGCCGCCGACTACGGCGTGCCGCTGACCGCCGCCGACCTCAGCAGGCTGCAGCAGGTGTTCCCGACCGGCGTGTGCGACTGGCGCCAAGCGGGCGTGGGCCAGCGGCCACCGACCATCCCCGGCCGCAGCTACGACGAGGGCGACGCGCCGAGCGGCCGCGCCTAGGCGGGCGCGCACGGCCGCTCACGGGCGAGTGCGCCAGCGCCTCACCGATCGACCGGGCGCAGGTGGACCACGTCGCCGACCGCGAACGTGCGCCGCTCGCCGTCGTCGCCATCGACCACGAGGTGCCCGTCGGTCGTGACCTCCACCGCCACGCCCTCGACGTCACGGGCGCCCAGGTCCACCCGCACGCGCCGCCCGAGCGTGGCCGACCGGATGCGCCACGCCGCGACGGTCGCGTCACGGCCACCGTCGGCCAGCAGCCGCGCGTAGCCGCGGTCCAGCGCCAGGAGGAACGCGACGAGCAGGTCGACGCGGTCCACGCTGGCGCTGAGAACGCCTTCGACCGGTTCCTGCGCGGCCAGCTCGGCCACGGTGACGGCCAGCTCGGCCAGGTCCGCCGGCACGCCCTCGGGCCAGCGCACGTTGAGGCCGATGCCCACGGCCACCGCGACGCGGTCGGTCGGCCCCCCGGGCGACCAGCCCCCCGCGGCGGTTGCGCCTGGTGGCCAGTCGACCTCGGCCAGGATGCCGGCCAGCTTGCGGTCGGGGCCCGTGCCGTCGCCGGGCCACACCAGGTCGTTGGGCCACTTCAGGCGCGGGGAGCGGCCCGTCAGCTGCTCGACCGCTTCCGCGGCAGCCACCGCGGTGGCCATGGTGGTGGCGCCGGCCAGCGGCGCCGGGGGCCGCAGCAGCACGGTGAGCAGGAGCGCGGCGCCAGGCGGGGCGGTCCAGGTGCGGCCCAGGCGGCCGCGGCCAGCGGTCTGGTGGTCGGCGACCACGACGACGCCTTCCCGCTCGCCGTCGCGCGCCAGAGCCAGCACGTCGGCGTTCGTCGACCCGGTGCTGTCGACCCAGCGGACATCGGCGAAGCGGGACCCGGCGAGGGCGGCGCGGGCCCGGGAGTCGGGCGCGGTGTCGGTCATCACCGGGACGCTAGGTGGTGCCCCCGAGCGGGACGGGCGAGGCCGCGGCGGGCGGTCTTCGGGCCGCGGTCTGGCACGGCATGGCGGCGAGGTCCTAGACAGTGGCGGTGCTCTCGAAGATCTTGATCGCCAACCGGGGCGAGATCGCCGTCCGGGTCATCCGTGCTTGCCAGGAGCTGGGGATCGTCTCGGTGGCGGTCTACTCGGACCTCGACCGCGATGCCCTCCACGTCCGGCTCGCCGACGAGGCCTACGCCCTCGGCGGCACCACCGCCGCCGAGAGCTACCTCAACACCGAGAAGATCCTCGAGGTCATCGAGCGCAGCGGCGCCGACGGGGTGCACCCGGGCTACGGGTTCTTCTCGGAGAACACCGACTTCGCCCGGGCCATCACCGACCGCGGGGTCACGTTCATCGGCCCGCCGCCCGAGGCCATCGAGGTCATGGGCGACAAGGTGTCGAGCCGCATCGCGGCGCAGGAGGCGGGGGTGCAGGGCGTGCCCGGCACCACCGAGTTCCTCACCTCGGCCGATGGGGTCGTGGCGTTCGGCGAGGAGTTCGGCTGGCCGGTCGCCATCAAGGCCGCGTACGGCGGCGGCGGGCGCGGCATGCGGGTGGTCAACAGCGGCGGCGAGGCGGCGTCGGCGTTCGCGTCGGCGCAGTCGGAGGCGCTCAAGGGCTTCGGGCGCGACGAGTGCTACGTCGAGCGCTACCTCACCTGGCCGCGCCACGTCGAGATGCAGATCATCGGCGACCAGCACGGCAACGTGGTCTGGGTCGGTGAGCGCGACTGCTCGGCGCAGCGCCGCCACCAGAAGCTGATCGAGGAGTCGCCGGCGTTCAAGTTCCCGGCCGAGACCCGCCAGGCCATGGGCGACGCCGCCGTGAAGGTGGCCAAGGCGTGCGGCTACTACAACGCCGGCACCGTCGAGTTCCTGTACCAGGACGGCGAGTTCTGGTTCCTCGAGATGAACACCCGCCTCCAGGTCGAGCACCCGGTCACCGAGCTGGTGTCGGGCATCGACCTGGTGCGCGAGCAGATCCGGGTCGCGTCGGGCGAGCCGCTGTCGTTCACCCAGGACGAGGTCGACCTGCGGGGCCACGCCATCGAGGTGCGGGTCAACGCCGAGAACCCGGCCGGCGGCAAGTTCCTCCCCTCCCCCGGCCGCATCGGCACGCTCGTGCCGCCGCAGGGCTTCGGGGTGCGCTGGGACGGCGGCTACGAGTCCGGCGACGAGGTCAGCCAGTACTACGACAACCTGGTCGGCAAGCTCATCGTGTGGGGCTCCGACCGCACCACCGCGATCGACCGCATGAAGCGCGCCGTGCGCGAGTTCCGCATCGACGGCATCGCCACGACCCTCCCCGCCGACCTCGCCATCCTCGAGCACCCGGACTTCGTGGCGGGCGACCACTCGACCAAGTGGGTGGAGGACCGCCTCGACCTGTCCGGCGTCACCGGCACGCTCGGCGAGGCGGCGACGGTCGAGCCGGCCCCGGCCGCAGGCGACGAGCCGGTCGAGCCGAAGGTCCGCCGCGACGTCGACGTCGAGGTGAACGGCAAGCGCTTCCAGGTCGCCATGTGGGTGCCCGAGTCGCAGCTGGTGGCCGCGGCACCGACCGGCGGCGCCGCCGGCTCCGCGAAGGCTCGCCCTCGCCGGGCGACCGGCTCGGGCGGACCCATGGCCGCGGGCACCGGCGCCATCGCCGTGCCCATGCAGGGCACGATCGTGAAGGTCGACGTGGCCGTGGGCGACACCGTCGAGGCCGGCGCGGTGGTCTGCGTGCTGGAGGCCATGAAGATGGAGAACAACATCACCTCCGACGTGGCGGGCACCGTGGCCGAGGTCAAGGTCGAAGCCGGCCAGGCCGTCGGCCCCGGCGACGTCGTGGTCGTGATCACCCCAACCTGAGCTGGCGTCTCACTACTCGGCGGCGTCGGCCAGGGCTTCGGCGAGCGCGGGGTGCACGAACAGGGACTCGACGATGTCGGTCACGCGCAGGCCGGCGGTGACGGCGAGGCCGATCACGGAGATCAGCTCGGCGGCGTGGCGGCCGACGATGGAGCCGCCGAGCACCACGCCGGTGGCGGGGTCGGACACGATCTTGACGAAGCCGCGTGGGTCGTCGTTGATGAGCGCCTTGGCCGAGGCCGAGAACGGCACCTTCGTGACCCGCACCTTGCGGCCGCTGGCGAAGGCGTCGGCCTCGGCCAGGCCGACGTCGGCGATCTCGGGATCGGTGAAGATGGCGGACGCGGCCTTGTCGTAGTCGAGGTGGCGGTGGGGTCCGGCGTGCATGCCCATCGCGTGCTCGGCGATCTTGCGGCCCTGCATCGAGGCCACCGAGGACAGCGGCAGCTTCCCCGACAGGTCGCCCGCCGCGTAGATGTGCGGCACCGACGAGCGGCAGTTGTGGTCGACCACCACGTAGCCACCGTCGAGCTCGATGCCCGCGTTCTCGAGCCCCAGGCCCTCGGAGTTCGGGATCGAGCCGATGGCGAGCAGCGCGTGGCTGCCCGCGGCCGAGCGCCCGTCGTCGCAGCGCACGACCACGCCGCCGTCGCTCACCTCGATCGCCGTGGCCCGTGCCCCCTTGAACAGCTTGACGCCGCGCTTGAGGAAGTCGTCTTCCAGCACGGCGGCGACCTCGGGGTCCTTCTGGGGCAGGACCTGCTGCCGGCTGACGATCAGCGTGACCTGGCAACCGAAGGCGGAGAACATGTGCACGAACTCGACGCCGGTGACCCCCGAGCCGATCACCACCAGGTGCTCGGGAAGGGTGGGAGGCGGATACGCGTCGCGGGTGGTGAGCACGCGGTCGCCGTCGATCGGCGCCCACTCGGGGATGCGCGGCCGGCTGCCCGTGGCCAGCACCACGAAGTCGGCCTCGATGTGCTCGGTCGTGCCCTCCACGGTCTCGACCTCGACGTGATGCGCGTCGAGCAGGCGCCCGCTGCCCCGAAGCATGCGCACGCCCTGGTTGGCGAGAAGACCGGTGACCGACGCCTCGAGGCGCTGCTCGATGCCGGCGATGCGGCTGCGGAGGGCGTCGAAGTCGAGGTCGGCGTGCACTTGGCGCAGCCCCATGCCGTGGGCGCGGCGCAGGTCGTTCATGGCGCCACCCGTGGCGATCATGGCCTTCGACGGGATGCAGTCCCACAGGTGGGCGGCGCCGCCGACCACGTCCCGCTCGACGAGCGTGACCTCGGCGCCGAGCCGCGCCGCCGTGGTGGCCGCCTGGTTGCCGGCGGGACCGCCGCCGATGATCACGAACCGGTTCGCCATGCGGTGAGGCTACCGGTCGCCCCGCGGCCGCCTTGCCGACCGTGGGCGCTCCGCCGGCGACCGCCGGCCACGGCTGGCGGCCGAGCACGGGTCGCCCGGTACCCTCGATGGCCGTGACCTCGACCGTCCCCACCGCCGCGCCGGGCCGCCACGCGACGCTCGACCCGCTCGGTCGGCCGCTGGAGGTGCCGGCCACCGCTGCCGACGACGCATCGGGGTTCGCCGCCGACGACGTCGAGCGGTTGCGGCAGGCCTACGACGAGGACGGCTACGTGGTCGTGCGGGGCGTCGTGTCGGTGACGAGGTGCGAGGCGGCCAACCGCGCGTTCGACCAGGACGTCAAAGGCGACCCCCGGCCGTACTACCGCCTCTCCGGGCGACCCGAGCACCACGTGCTGACCGCCCAGGGTCTGATGCGAGACGGCATCCGTGACGTCCAGAGCCTCGACCCACGGCGGGCACCGAACATGCGCCGGGCCGGCAGCGACGCCGTGACCGATCCCGCCCTCGCCGCGCTCGTGGCCAGCGTGCTCGGCGAGCCGGCGCAGGTCGTGCAGACCATGTACTTCGAGGGCAACCCGGCCACCCAACCCCACCAGGACACCTACTACCTCGACGCCGAGCGCCGGGGCCGCATGGTGGCGGCCTGGATCGCCACCGAGGACATCAGCCCCGGTGCCGGCCGCTTCTACGTGGCCGCCGGCAGCCATCGGGCCGAGCTGCCCGGCAACGCGGGCGCCACCGCCATCGCCGACCATCACGACCGCTACCTGGCCGCGGTCGAGGACCTGCTGCGCCGCGGCGCTCACCAGATCCATGCACCGGCGCTCGCCACCGGCGACGTGCTGCTCTGGAACGCGCGGACGGTCCACGGCAGCCTGCCGACCACCCAGCCCGACCGCTCCCGCCGCTCGTTCACCGCCCACTTCATCCCGCAGACCGAGCGCTTCCTGCAGTGGCAGCACCGCATCGTGCCGCTCGAGCTGACCACCGTGAACGGCACGCCGGTGCACCACCCCAAGGACCTCTTGCGGCCGAAGCACCGCGTGCGCTATGTGGCCGAGACCTGCGCCCCGACGCTCGCGGCCAAGGCCAAGGCCGCGATCGCGCGGCGCCTGCTCGCGCGCTGAGCCACCCCGCAGCTCAGCCGGCTTCGCGCACCAGGCGCACCAACCGGTGGTCGGGCGTGAACAGTCGGCGGGTGAGCCCGCGCGCCACCACCGTGGCCGTCGCGCACACGCCGCCGAGGATGAGGAACATCACCGCGGCCTGCACCTTGACCGCGTCGACCGGTTTGATGCCCGCCAGGATGAGGCCGGTCATCGCTCCCGGCAGCGCCACGAGCCCCACGACCTTCGTCGACTCGATCTGCGGCAGCAGCGCGGTGCGCAGGGCCGTTCGCACGTGCGGGCGAGCGGCGTCAGGCCAGGCCAGACCGAGCGCGAGGCGAGCCTCGACCTCGGCGCGCTTCTCGGAGAGCTCCTCCACGATGCGGCGCGACGCGCCGACCGTCGACGCCATCGAGTTGCCGATCAACATGCCGGCCAAAGGCACGACCGTGCGGCCCTGCATCGGGAAGATGCGCAGCCCGAACAGCACGCCGAGGCCCATGGCGGCCGACGACCCCACCGCTACGAGCGCCAAGCCGGTGATCCCCGGCACCTCGGGAGCCCGCTGGCGGATCGTGAGCGCGGCGATCACGACCATCAAGACCACCCAGAGCCACGAGAGCGCGACCGGGCGCTTCGGGTCGAGGATGACGCCAAGGACCGAGCCGACCGCCAGCAGCTGCACGAGGGCCCGGACCGACGACCAGGCGATCGTTCGCTCCAGACGCAGGCGCTGGCCGATCGAGAGGCCGGCGGCCACGACCACGAGCACGAGCGACGTCGCCAGGCCTGGCCAGCCGATCGTGCTGGACGCGTTCGCGGCGAAGATCTCAGGCATCGGCGCCGCCACCTCGGCGCGAGCTGTCGTCCTCCAGGACCGGCGGGGCGGCCTCGACCGGCAGCGGGGGCGAGCTGTCGGTGGGCCCGCAGAGCCAACGCACCGCGGCGGCCTCGGGCACGATCCGCCCGTGGTCGATCACGATGACGCGGTCGCTGATGCGTCGCACCTGATCGAGGTCGTGGCTGACCCAGATGACCGACACGCCGTCGTCGGCCAGCGCCCGCACCGAGCCTTCGAGGCGTTCGGTCATCGCGGGATCGAGCGATGACGTGGGCTCGTCCATCAGCAGCACCTGCGGCTCGGTGAGCAGCGTGCGCGCGAGGCAGGCGCGCTGTGCCTCGCCGCCGCTCAGGTCGTCGCCGACGCGGTTCAGGAACGAGCCGCTGAGCCCCGCCCGCTCCAGCGCGCCGGCGAACGTCGCGTCGTCGGCCGTCGGGCTGGCCACCGCCAGGTTGTCGCGCACCGTGCCACCGAAGAGGGTCGGACGTTGGAAGACCATGCCCACCGCGCGGCGCAGCGCAAGCGGGTCGAGCTGGTCGATGTCGGTGCCCCGATAGCGGATGGTGCCGCTGCTTGGGACCTCCAGGCGGTTGCAGAGGCGCAGCAGCGTCGACTTGCCGGCGCCCGAGGGACCGGCCAGCACCGTGATGCCCTGCTCGGGCACGGCCAGGTGCTCGACGTCGAGGATGCGCGAGCCGTCGTCGGTGGTGACCGCGAGGTGGTCGAGCTCGAACAGCGGTGCCGGCATCGGCCGACAGCCTCCCACGCGCTCGCCCGGCGGCCAGCGCCGTAAGGCCGTCCGGGTCGCGGCGTCTCCGGCCGATCGGTCACGCGACCACCGTCCCGACCAGACCGCGAACGCGTAGTCGTCACGCTGTTTCGTCGCCCGGGTCGGTGCGACCGTGACCGACATCCACCCCACCGAGACCGGAGACCGAGTCACATGCCAGCCCAACCGTCCACCGCCATCACCGCAACCTCGCAGCGCCCGCTGCGCTCGCGGGCCCTGCGCCTGTCCGCCGCGGCGGCCGCGGCGGCGCTCGCCCTCGTCGACTTCAGCGGCACGGCCCACGCCGGCGCCTCCGATTCGCGGACGGGGATCGACCTTCTCAACTGGGACCGTCACATCCACGGCATCCCGACCATCGGCATCTCCAACCGGGCCCTGGTGAAGGCGCAGCGCTGGGCGAACCACATCGCCATCACCAAGGTCGTCGAGCACAGCTGGGGCGGCACGAAGATGGACCCGGGCGGCTACGGCGCCACCTGGTGCGCGCAGGGTGAGAACGTCGGCCACGGCCCCTCGCTCGTGGCCATCGAGACGGCGTTCCGGAACTCGGCCAAGCACTGGGCCAACATCACCGATCGCCGGTGGCAGGCTGCCGGCGTCGGCGTGGTGCACGCCAGCGACGGCTACTGGGAGGTCCAGGAGTTCGTGAAGTTCCGGGACCAGTTCGGTCGCTGCTGATCGTCGGCCGCCTGCGGCCGGGCAACGGGGCCCGGCCGCAGGCCCGTCGCTGGCGCGTAACGTCGAGGGCATGGGTGACGTCGACGACGCCGCGCTGCTGGAAGACATCGACCGCTATCTCGACCGCGCCCCGCGGCTCGCGGCCACGACCGAGGACCACGGCCCGCTGACGCTGTTCGTGGGCGAGCCGGCCGGCGCACCGTTCTACGCCCGGCCCCGCCACGCGAACCGCGCCCCGGTGCGGCCCGACCACGTCAGCACGGTGCGCGAGCGGCAGCGACAGCTGCGGGTGCCCGAGGTGTTCGAGTGGATCCGCGAGCTCGACCCGACCATGGCCGCGGCGTGCCGCTCGGCCGGCCTGGCCGTGGTCGACCACCCGCTGCTGGTGCTCGACCACCTGGTCGAGCCGCCGGCCTCCCACGACGTGAGCGTCGAGCTGCTGGCTGCGAAGAGCGACGATGGCGACCTTGCCGCCACCTTGGCCGTGCCGCCGGTGGCGTTCGCGGTCCCGACCGATCGCGACGGATCGGCCGGCCACGGCACGGCGCCGGTGGCCATCGCCGCGACGCGCGTCGCGGCCACCGCGCTCCGTGCCCTGCGGCGGCGCTTCGACGAGGGCACGATGCGCAGCGCGGTGGCCCGGGTCGACGGCCAGGTCGTGGCCGTGGCCAGCGCCATACCGAGCGGCGGCGTCGCCGAGATCGTCGCGGTGGCCACCCTGCCGGCCTATCGACGCCGCGGGTGTGCCGCGGCGGCCACGGCACGCGTCGCCGCCGCCGTGTCCGACCTCGGCGTGGGCACGACGTTCCTCTCGGCCGGCGACCGCGCCGCGACGCGGATGTACGAGCAGCTCGGGTTCCGCCGCATCGCCACGTCCGCCGTGGCCGAACCCTGAGAGCACGCGGCCGCTCACGCGGAGGCGCGTCGGGCGAGCACTAGCCTCGCTCGCCGTGCCCGAACGCCTGCGCGTCGTCGACCCCAACGCGCGCCGCTGGGCTCTGGCCGGCGCGATCGCGTTCGTCGCCGCGCTCCCGCTGATCACGTTCGGTCCGGGCAACGACCTCGACGTCGGCAACGTCTTCCGCTCCGGACGCTCGATCGCCCGCCACCTCTCGTACACGCCCAGCCGGCCTCCGGGTGCGGTCGTGCACGAGGCGGCGGTCGGCGTCCTCGACCTGCTCGGCGGCCCCCTGCTGACCAACCTGGCGTCGCTGCTGGTCGCCGCGGTCGCCGCAGTCGCGCTGTTCCGCCTCTTGCGGCGCGAAGGGGTCGGCACGGCGGGCCTCGTGGCCGTCGCTGTCGTCGTCGCCAACCCGTGGTTCGTGATCGCCGCGACCAGCACGGCCGACTACGTCTGGGGCCTGGCCCTCGTCCTGCTCGCTGCCCATGCCCTGCGCGACCGCCACCCGGCGCTGGCCGGCGTGCTCGGAGCGCTCGCCGTGGCCTGCCGCATCGGCTCGGGCCTGCTCCTGATCGCCTTGTTGCTGGCCGAGCTGGGCGAGGGCGCTGACGGGCGCCGGCGGGCGCGCACCGCCGCCCTGGTCGCCGCCGGCGTGTCGGTGCTGCTGTTCGTGCCGTCGTTCCTCTCCGCCGGCATGTCGCTGCGCTTCGCGCAGAACGACTTCTCGTCGGCCGGCCCCCTGGTGCTGGCCGGGCGCTCGCTGGTGAAGGACATGCTCCTCCTCGGCCCGCTCGGGTCGCTCGTGGCCCTCGCCGCGCTGCCGGCGGTGCTCCGGGCGGTCGGCGGTTGGCGCTCGTCATGGCTCGTGCGGTTCGCGCTGCCGGGGTTGGTGCTGTCCCAGCTGCTGTTCGTGCGGTTCCCGTGGAAGGAGGCGCACCTGCTGCCGAGCTTGCTGTGCGGGGCGATCCTGCTGGCGGTCGGGGTGAGCGGGAGCGCACGCACGACCACGCCAGCGCGGCGGTCCGTGCTGCGCTACGTGCTCCCCGCGCTCGTGCTCAGCCAACTGCTCTACGCGGTGGTCCGCATCGACGTCATCGCGCCGAACCGGCCCGACGACGCCACCGGCGGACGCCCGACCCTCGGCGGCGGCGCGGGGCCGCTCGTCGTGGACGTTCGGTGCCGCCGCCGTGACCCCCATGCCTACCTCGGCACCCAGAAGGGCCCGATCGAGCGCGCCTGGATGTGCGCCAAGCCGTTCGGCGGTTGACCGGTTCGGTGGTGATCACCGACGTCTCGGCTCGGAGCTCCCGGTGAGGCGGCCGGTGCATTGGGGCAGGGCACCTGACGGCCCGTAACCTTTGCGGCGTGGAACGCAACGACGCCAAGCCGACGGTCGAGGACTGGGAGGCGCTGGCCGCCAAGGATCTCAGGGGACGGGACCCCGCGGAGCTCACCCGCACCCGCCCCGAGGGCATCGACGTCAAGCCGCTGTACACGGCGGCCGACACCGAGGGGCTCGACGTCGACACGCTGCCGGGCTTCGAGCCGTTCACCCGTGGCGTGCGCGCCACGATGTACACGAACCGGCCGTGGACGATCCGCCAGTACGCCGGCTTCTCCACCGCCGAGGAGTCGAACGCGTTCTATCGGCGCAACCTCGCGGCCGGCCAGCAGGGCGTGTCGGTCGCGTTCGACCTCGCCACCCACCGCGGCTACGACTCCGACCACCCGCGGGTGGAGGGCGACGTGGGCAAGGCCGGCGTGGCCATCGACTCGGTCGAGGACATGAAGATCCTCTTCGACGGCATCCCGCTGGAGAAGATGTCGGTGTCGATGACCATGAACGGCGCGGTGCTGCCGGTGCTGGCGTCGTTCATCGTGGCCGGCGAGGAGCAGGGGGTCGACCGGGCGCAGCTCAACGGCACCATCCAGAACGACATCCTCAAAGAGTTCATGGTCCGCAACACCTACATCTATCCGCCGGCGCCCAGCATGCGGATCGTGGCCGACATCATCGAGTACACGTCGGACCACATGCCGAAGTTCAACTCGATCTCGATCTCCGGCTACCACATGCAAGAGGCGGGCGCCACGGCCGAGCAGGAGCTGGCCTTCACGATCGCCGACGGCCTCGAGTACGTGCGCTTCGCCCTCGACCGCGGCCTCGACGTCGACAAGTTCGCCGGCCGGCTCAGCTTCTTCTTCGCCATCGGCATGGACTTCTTCATGGAGATCGCCAAGCTGCGGGCCGCCCGCACGCTGTGGCACCGAGTGATGGCGCAGTTCGAGCCGAACGACCCCAAGTCGCTGATGCTGCGCACGCACTGCCAGACCTCGGGCGTCTCGCTCACCGCGCAGGACCCGTACAACAACGTGATCCGCACCACGGTCGAGGCGCTCGCCGCGGTGCTCGGCGGCACCCAGTCGCTGCACACCAACGCCTTCGACGAGGCCCTCGGCCTGCCCACGGACTTCTCGGCCCGCATCGCCCGCAACACCCAGCTGGTGCTCCAGGAGGAGACCGGCGTGCCGCACGTGGTCGACCCGCTGGGAGGCAGCTACTACGTCGAGGCCCTCACCAACGACCTCATCAAGAAGGCGTGGGCGCTCATCGAGGAGGTCGAGTCGCTGGGCGGCATGACCAAGGCCGTCGAGTCGGGCATGCCGAAGCTGCGCATCGAGGAGTCCGCCGCCCGCCGGCAGGCCCGCATCGACCAAGGCGAGGAGGTCGTGGTCGGCGTGAACAAGTACGTCGTCGAGCACCCTGAGCTGGTCGACGTGCTCGACATCGACAACCGCGACGTGCTGGCCCAGCAGAAGGCCAAGCTCGCACGCATCCGGGCCACGCGTGACGACACCGCCGTGCAGGCCGCGCTGACCGCGGTCACCGAAGGGGCCCGCGGCGACGGCAACCTGCTCGAGCTGTGCGTCGACGCCGCCCGCGCTCGCGCCACCGTCGGCGAGATCAGCGACGCCATGGAGGTCGTCTTCGGTCGACACTCCGCGCAGGT
Organism: Acidimicrobiales bacterium; assembly: GCA_025463985.1. GTDB lineage: Bacteria > Actinomycetota > Acidimicrobiia > Acidimicrobiales > Iamiaceae > JAODBM01. The sequence goes on along the minus strand of JAODBM010000213.1, from coordinate 2,487 downwards.
CCGTACCATCGAGGGCGTGTACGCGAAGAGCTATGAGGGCGACGCGGGCTTCGCGGCCGTGCAGGCCGACATCGCCGCGTTCGCCGAGGAGCAGGGCCGCCGCCCCCGCATGCTCGTCGTGAAGATGGGCCAGGACGGCCACGACCGCGGGGCCAAGGTCATCGCCACCGCGTTCGCCGACCTCGGCTTCGACGTCGACGTGGGCCCGCTGTTCCAGACGCCGGCCGAGGCTGCGCGCGACGCGATCGACAACGACGTGCACGTGATCGGCGTCTCCAGCCAGGCCGCCGGCCACAAGACGCTCGTCCCCCAGCTCATCAGCGAGCTGAAGGCGCAGGGCGCCGGCGACGTCGTGGTCGTGTGCGGCGGCGTGATCCCGCCCCAGGACTACGCGTTCCTGGAGGACGCCGGCGTCGCCGCCGTCTTCGGCCCGGGCACCAACATCCCCGAGGCCGCGGGCCACGTTCTGGAGCTGGTCCGCAAGCACCGCGCCGCGTCGTAGGAGCCTTCCCGCTGTCACACCTGGCTCCTAGTGTTCGGGGCATGGCGACGACGCTCACCTACGACCCAGCAGCCGACCCTGGCGCGCGCTGGAGCGACGACGTCAACGCCTACTGGGTGAGCGAGGACGAGGAACGGGCCATCGCGCTGCCCCCGTACCTCCGTGACGTCCACTGGCCCATCACCGTCGACCAGTACCTGCAGCTGCCGAAGACCCCGCTCCTCGCGGAGCTCTTCGACGGACGGCTGGTCATGCACGCCTCACCCTCTCGACCGCACCAGCGAGCGGTCGGAAACCTGCTCGTGGCGCTGCATGCCGCGTCACCACCCCACCTCGAGGTCCTGGGCGGCCCGTTCGATTGGACCCCAGATCAGCAATCTCTGTTCATCCCGGACCTCCTCGTCCTGCCCCGCCACGGCGATGACGACCTCGAGATGATCCAAACCTTCGACGCGCCGCTCCTCTGCGTCGAGGTGCTGTCTCCGTCCAGCCGGAAGCGCGACCTGCACCTGAAGATGCAGGGCTACGCGAGGTTCGGCTGCCCGACCTACTGGGTCATCGACCCCCGCAGCGCAGGTGGGCCGACGCTGCTGGTCCATCACCTCGTCGCCGGCCGCTACGTGGAGGTCGCGCGTGCACATGGTCCCGGAGCCGTCTACGAGACCGAACGGCCGTTTCCGATCAGCGTCGAGCCGGCTCGGCTGCTCGATTGACCGCGGCACCGGGCGGCCCCAGCGCTGATGAGGTGCGGGGCGGCGATCGGCGGGCACTTGCTCGGGCCATCACGCTGGTCGAGTCGACGCGGCCCGACCATCGCGCCGAGGCCGCCGCGCTGCTGGACGCGGTGATGGCGGCCACCGGCGCGGCCGTCCGGGTGGGCATCAGCGGCCCGCCCGGGGTAGGCAAGTCCACGTTCATCGAGGCCTTCGGCACGCATCTCACGGGCCACGGCCACCAGGTGGCCGTCCTCGCCGTCGACCCCACCAGCACCCGTAGCGGCGGCTCGATCCTCGGCGACAAGACGCGGATGGAGTCGCTCAGCCGCGACCCGCAGGCGTTCATCCGCCCGTCGCCGTCGGGCGGCGAGCTGGGCGGGGTGGCCCGCCGCACGCGTGAGGCCATGCTGCTGTGCGAGGCCGCTGGCTTCGACGTGGTCCTCGTCGAGACGGTCGGGGTGGGCCAGAGCGAGCTGGCGGTCGCCGACATGGTCGACCTGTTCGTGCTGCTGGCCTCACCGAGTGGCGGGGACGACCTGCAGGGGATCAAGCGCGGGATCATGGAGCTGGCCGACCTCGTCGTGGTCACCAAGGCCGACGGCGACCTGGCGGCGGCGGCCAACCACGCGGCCGCCGACATCCGCCGGGCCCTGCACCTGCTGCGGCCGAAGCACGAGGAGCTGACCGTCGAGGCGCTGCTGGTGTCGTCCACCACCGGCGCCGGGGTCGCCGAGGTCTGGGACCGCGTGCAGACGGCCCACGGGCTCCTGAAGGCCAGCGGTCGGCTCGACCGGTTGCGGGGCGAGCAGGCTGGCGCCTGGTTCTGGAGCGAGGTGCGCGCCGAGCTGGTCGACCGGTTCCGGCGCGATGCGCGGGTCGCGGCGCAGCTCCCGATCCTCCAGGCGCAGGTCGAGGCGGGCGAGCTGTCCGCCACCCACGCGGCCCAACTGCTCCTCGGCTGATCCGAGGCAACCGCCTGCGCCTCGGTCGCGGACGCCGGGTGGTCAGTTCGCCGGTCGAGCCGGGCGAACCGGCGATCAGCGACTGAGCTTGGCCGTGACCACGAGTTCGAGGAACCGCTCGGGCCCGTCGTTGACCGGCACACCGGCGACCTTCGCGTGCAGCCGGCCGGCCAGCGCGGTGGCGACCTGGAGGCGGGCCTCGGGGGTCAGACCCTGCCGACGATCGAGGAACGACCGAGCGGCACCGAGCTCTTCCGCCGTCACCGCGCTCACGTCCCAGCCCGCGGCCTCGGGTGGCAGGTAGGGC
>JAODBM010000090.1 GCA_025463985.1 Acidimicrobiales bacterium | reverse complement strand
GCAACGGCCTGCAGGTGCGGGCGCGACGAGGCTGGCTGTTCGGGCCGATCGGCACCGAGCGCTTCGACTGCGTGGTCAGCAACCCGCCGTATGTTCCGTCGACCGAGCCGGCCGTGCCTCGCCGAGGCGCGGCCCGCGCGTGGGCGGCGGGCCACGACGGCCGACTCGTGCTCGACCAGCTCTGCGACGAGGTCGCCGACCACCTCAGGCCCGGCGGTGTCGTGCTCCTCGTCCACTCCTCGCTCATCGGCGAGGACGAGACGCTCACCCGCCTGACGCGGGCCGGGCTGCAGGACGTCTCGGTCACCGAGCGCCACCGCGGACCCCTCGGCCCGCTGATGCGTGAGCAGCAGCGGCTCGGCACGATCGCCGCCGACGTGACCGAGGAGGACGTGGTCGTCATCCGCGGCCGAGCCGCGCTGGGTTCGTCGGGCATGGACCACCTCCTGGAGCGGCGCACACCTGCCCCGGCGCCCCCACCCGCATGACCCGTTCCTGACCCGGCCTGGCGCCGCCGGGCGCCGCCTACGGGTGGGCGAAGGACGGGCTGCCCTCCACCGTGAAGGCGAGGTCGTCGGCGTAGCAGTACCACCAGGCCTCGCCCGGTTCATAGGACTGGATGAGCGGGTGCTCGCTGGCGTGGAAGTGCGCGGTGGCGTGCCGGTTCGGCGAGCTGTCGCAGCACCCGACGTGCCCGCACGACATGCAGACCCGCAGGTGCAGCCACTGGCCGCCCATCCGGAGACAGTCCTCGCAACCGTCGCTGGTGGGGACGATGTCCCGGCTCTGGTCGAGGTGGCTGCATGTCTCGGTCATCGCTGCTCCCGGCTCCGGCGCCGTGCCAGCGTACCGACCACCGTGCTCGAAGGTCCCGCCTGCGCCTGATTAGGGTGCGGCCCGCCACCTGGCGGACAGGCGGCTGGGAGGGAGACCCACGATGGCGAGAAGAACGCGGCACCTCATCGCAGCCGGGACCGTGGTGCTGACCGCGGCCTGCGGTGCGTCCGGCCCCAAGGTCGCCGACACGACCACCACGACCGCGGCGCCCACGACCACGGCCCCGGCCACCACGTCCACGTCCACGTCCACGACCTCGACCTCGACTACCGGGGCGCCCACGTCGACGTCGACGCCGAGCACGAGCACCGGCCGCCTCGACGCCGGCGTGTTCAGCGTGACCAGCCGGTTCACCGGCGCGTCCAAGTGGACGAAGATCGCCGAGGACAAGCCCAAGCCCGGCGCCGGCGGTCTCTCGGCCGAGGGCACCATCCGGATCATGGGGCCGGGCACCGGTCATGGACGGGCCGACATCGTGGTGCACGGTCCAGTGGCCTCGCTCGGCGGGCTCACGCTGTCCGAGGTGGGCGCCAAGGCCATCGCGGCCGGCAGGTACACGGTCACCGGCGGTCCGACCACCACGATGCTCGGCGGAGAGCCGGCGTTGGCCTACGCCGCGGACCAGGACACGAACAAGGTCGCCCTGATCATCACGCTGCACAACGGCGGCACCTTCGTCGCGTCGCTGACCGCCTCGCCGGACATCTTCTCGACCGTCACCCCCGCGTTCCGCTACGTGTTCGAGTCGTTCAAGTTCGCCTGATCGACACCGGCGTCGCTGCTCAGGGCCGGAAGGCCACCCCTCCTGAGCAAGACCGACCGCCGGACCACGCGATCGCGCGGAGTGCGCTCACGCCTCCGGCCGGCCGACTCCTCAGGGCTCGGGCGTCACGAGGCGCACCGTACCGTCGGGGTCGACGGCGAACCCGGGGTTGTGCGCGATCTCCCAGCGGAACCCGTCGGGGTCGGCCACGTAGGCGTGGTAGCCACCGAAGTCGGCGTGCTGTGGCCGTTTCAGGACGGTCGCGCCGGCGGCGGCGGCCCGCGCGACGGCGGCATCGACCTCGGCTTCTGAGTCCACGTTGTGCGCCAGCGCGAACGGCGCCGCGCTCGCCGGGCCCGATGGCGCCAGCGCGGGGTCGACGTCGGCATCGAGGCCGGTGGCCGGGAACAGGCCGAACAGCAGCCCGTGGCCGATCTGGATGAACACGATCTCGTCGAGGTCGAGGAATGGCTCCCAGCCCAGGCCCTCGACGTAGAAGCGGCGGGCGGTCGGCAGGTCGCGCACGCCCAGCGTGACGAGGGAGAGGTGGGGTTGCACGACGCCAGTCTGCTCCCTCGCCGATCCTCCTGCGCTTGCGCCGAGCCCGCGTTGCCGACCCCCTAGCCTGCGCCGGATGGAGCGCCCCGTGACCCCGCTCTGGCTGTGGCCGGCCGCGGCCCTCCTCGGCGTGCTCGTGGCCTGGCTGGCCGTCGGGTTCGAGGGCAACCTGCTGGTCGCCGAGGGGCTGGCCATCGCCGTCGCGCTCACCGCCGGCCTCGCCGGGCGCTTCGGGTGGCGGCGGCGCTGAACCCGGGGCCGCCGCGCCGTGAGTCGCCGCGCACCCGTCGCCGGGCCGCCGCGTCCGCCCGTCAGCCGCAGGTGCTGACCCCGAAGCCCGGACCCTCGAACCGAGCCGGATGGTGGCACGCGAGCGTGGTGCGGTCACCGGCGTGCGGGGGCGCAGGAGTGGGCACGAGGCCGCGCGCGCTCCACGGCAGGTGGACGGTCACCGTGTCGCCACCGATCCGCGCCGCCAGCGTGCAGAACGCTCCCCTCGGGGGCCCGGCGGTGTACCGCACCTCCAGGTAGAGGCGCCGCGCGTCGCGACTGACGGTGACCCGATCAGCGAGGTCGCAGTCCCCGAACATCTGGTCGAGGTGCACGAGGAGCTGCCGACCGTCGGCGCTCACCTGCGGCTTCGACCAGGCCGGATACATGTAGGCCTGCGTCGGGCCGTCGGAGATCGAGCGGTAGACGGCCGGGACGAGCGCGACGCCGGCCACGAGCGCGACGAGCACCCAGCCGCCGATCACGGCCCGCCCGCGGAGCACCCGGTCGCCCGACATGGTGATGCCATCGGCCGCGACCTCCCATCGGTGAGGACTTCGAGCCGCGGGTTCAGGCGTTGCGCAGCCAGCGCTCACCGGCATCGAGGCGGCGTTGCAGCTGCACCACCGTGGCCTCGGTGACCCGGCCGACGCCGGAGAGCCGGTTGAGCTCGCCGTTGACCTGGGCGTGCGACCAGCCGGTGCGGCGCACGAGCGCGGCCGCGACGTCGGCGTTGCGGTCGCGCAGGCGCTTCTTCTCCTCGCGGCGCATGCGGCCGGTCTCGCCGCCCAGGTCGATGCCCGAGGCGTCGAAGGCGCGGCCGCCGGCGAGCGGCGGGGGCGGGGCCAGGTCGTGCACCAACAGCGGGTCGTCGTCGAGGCGGGGGTCGAGGTCGTCGTCCACGTCGTCGCGGTCGGCCTCGAAGGACCCGTGGACCTCGTGGCCGGTGGCCACCGCCGACAATGCCGCGAACAGCGAGAGCTGCTCCTCGTCGCCGAGGTCGAGGGCCGACGGATCGCGCTCCTCGCGCTGCTCCTGGCGCCGGCGGAGGCTGTGGCGACGGGCGTCGGCGATCTGGAACGCCCGGGCCCGCAGCCGGTCGTCGTCGGGGATGAACAGGTACGCCTTCTGGTTGCGCACGCCCGGCGACCAGCGGACGAAGCGGCCGACCGCCTGCCGGAAGAACAGCTCGGTCGTGGTGGTCGTGGCGTAGACGCCGACCCGGAGGCGCGGGATGTCAACGCCCTCCGAGACCATCCGGACGGCCACGAGCCAGGGCTCGGAGCCCGACGAGAAGCGGCTGATGCGGGCCGACGCGTCGGGGTCGTCGGACGTCACGACCGCGGCCTTGGCCCGGAAGCGGTCCTTGAGCAGCTTGGCGATGCCGCGGGCGTGGTCCTGGTCGATGGCGATCACGAGCCCACCGGCGTCGGCCTGCTCGGCCCGGATGGCGGTGAGCTGGTCGACCGCGGTGCGCAGGACGGTCGGCAGCCACTCGCCCTCCAGCGAGAGCGCGGTGCGCAGGCGCTGGCTGGCGCGGGCCTGGTCGAGCGGGTCGTCGAAGGAGGCCGCGTGCAGGCTGCCGTCGGGCGCGCTCCACTCCATGTGGCCATTGGTGCGGGGGAAGTAGACGGGCCGCACGACGCGCCCATCGGTCAGCGCGTCGCCGTAGCCGTACTCGAAGTCGGGGGCGGCTTCGTCGAGGACGTAGCGCACGAACGGGATGGCCCGGGTGTCGCTGCGGAACGGCGTCCCCGACAGCGACAGGCGCCGGGCGGCGTCGGCGAAGGCGCGGCGCACCGACTCGCCCCAGGCCCGGTCGTCGCCGGCGTGGTGGATCTCGTCGAACACCACGAACGCGTCGCGGGCCAGGGCCCGCAGCACCTCGGCGCTGCCCGCCACCTGCTGGTAGGTCGTGACGATGCCGTGCATGTCGCCGGGCAGGCGACCGTCCGCCGCGGACCAGTCGGGATCGAGGTGCAGGGCGAACCGGGCGGCGGCCCGACCCCACTGCAGCTTGAGGTGGGCGGTGGGCGCCACGACGATCAAGCGCCGGCCCGGCTCGCCGCCGAGGACGTGGCGGGCCGCGGTGAGGGCGAACGTGGTCTTGCCGGCTCCGGGGGTGGCGACCGCGAGGAAGTCGGGCTCGGGGCTGGCGAGGAACTTGTCGAGCGCGGCCTTCTGCCACGGGCGGAGTCGAACGCTGCGGGTCATGCCGTCCAGGGGTTGCCGGGGGGACCGTTGATTCTGGCATGGTCGCCGCCGCCTCCGGCACCCGACGCGCGGGCCGGCGCCGCGACCAGCCGGTACGGTCAGCGCCCACCAGACGAGGAGGGGCCAGTGCTCGAGGAACGGATCGATGCCCTGCTGCAGCGGGCCAGGCGCGAGGTCGACGACGGGCGCCTGCCGGCCTGCCAGGTGGCCATCGGGATCGACGGCAAGGTCGTCGTCGACGAGACGTTCGGGGCTCCGCCCGACACCCGCTTCATCATGTTCTCGGCCACGAAGGCCCTGGTCGCGGCCGCGATCTGGCGGCTGATCGACGAGGGCGAGGTCGCCGTCGAGCGCACGGTCGCCAGCTACGTGCCCGCCTTCGGCACGCACGGCAAGGACGTCGTGACCGTCGAGCAGGTGCTGCTCCACACCGGCGGCTTCCCGATGGCACCGCTCGGGCCCCCGACCTGGTCGACCCGCGAGGGCCGGCTGGAAGCGTTCGGCCGCTGGCGGCTGACCCTCGAGCCGGGGGCGACCTACCAGTACCACCCGACCGCCGGCCACTGGGTGCTCGGCGAGGTCATCGAGGTCGTGACCGGCGAACCGTACGCGGACGCCATCCACCGCCTCGTGACCGAACCCCTCGGCATCCCGCGTCTCCTCGCCATCGCCGAGGCCGACCAGGCGGGCATCGCCACCACGGTCGGCGTGGGCGAGGTGCCGACGCCCGACGAGATGGAGGCGGCGTTCGGGGTGCGCATCGACATCGCCGCGTTCCTGCCGCCCGACGTCGCCCTCAACGCGCTGCTCAGCCTGAACGACCCGGCCGCCATCGCCCTGGGCGTGCCCGGCGGCGGCGGCATCGCCCGCGCCGCCGACATCGCGCTGCTGTACCAGGGCCTGCTGCACGACCCGGCCGGGCTCTGGTCACCCGAGGTGCTGGCCGACGGCACCGGCCATGTCCGCAACCGGCTGCCCGACTTCCTCGGCATCCCCGCCAACCGCTCGCTCGGCCTGTCGCTCGCCGGCGACGACGGGCACGCCGCGTATCGCGGGTTCGGCCGCACGACCTCGCCCCGCGCCTTCGGCCACAACGGGGCCGGCGGCCAGCTCGCGTTCGCCGATCCCGAGAGCGGCCTCAGCGTCGCCTACCTCACCAACGGGCTCGACCAGCACCTCATCCGCCAACGGCGCCGCGACACCGCGATCGCGAGCCTGGCCACGCTCTGCACCACCCCCATCGGCTGACCCTCGCTCAGGGCGGGGTGCCCTTGAGGTCGTTCGTGCAGGCTCCGACACCCTTCAGCACGCCCGCGCGCAGGGCCAGGACGCGGTTGAACCCGGGGCCCTGGCGTTGGCGATCGCCTTGGCCGCGGAACACGAGGAGGGCGGCGACGGCCTCGTCGAGGTCGCCCGACGACAGCACCAGCGGCGAGGCGTTGCCCAGATGCGGCAGCAGCGAGCCGGCCCACGCACCCATGTAGCAGTCGCCGCGCAGCGTGGCCGCCTCCTCGTCGGAAGACGCGTCGCCCTTGCGGTACTGCACGGCCAGCCCGTACTGGGTGCCGAACAGCGCCGCGATGGCGAAGCCCCCCGCGTCCCGATAGATCTTCGGCAGCGCGATCTCGTCGTCGTACGCGATGAACCGGCTGGGCACGCAGAAGAAGAGCGCGTAGCCGGCGGCCGGGGTGCCGCCGCAGGTCGGGGGCGCGCTCGGGCGGAACGGCCGCGGCGCGGCGAGCGGTTGCCACCGACCGCCCGGCTGCACCTGCGGATAGGCCGCGCTCCAGAACCCCTCGAGGCTGCGGAAGGCCCGCGGCACGATCGTGGCGTACGGCAGGTTGCCGCCGCTCGCCGTGAACGGGAGCTCGAGCGGGACGGGGTGGCCATCGCGGAAGGTGGCGCACTGCGCGGCGCTGTGCTCGTAGCCGGTCTGGAACGCGCTCACGCGGTCGAACCCGCTCCCGTGCGCGGCCGGGTCGTCCGCGCTGCCGCCGGGTCGATCGCGCAGCGAGAGCAGCCCAGCGAGCGCCTGGTCGAGGATCCCGACGTCGATGGTGAACCGCGGCGACTCGCCCCGCGCGATGTGGCGCACCCAGGCGCCGGCGTAGCAGTCGGCCTGCATCTCCTTGGTCACGGTGCGCCCGCTGAACCCGACCCGGTCCTGGATCGCGTGCCCCCACTCGTGGGCCATCACGACGGCGACCGTGAAGTCGCCGAAGCTCCGGCGCAGCGTGGGCATGAGCCCGACCTGGTCCCAGGCGACGAGGTTGCCGCCGTAGCAGTAGTAGGCGTTGCCGGCGATGTCGCTGCGCTTGGTCGCGCACGGCGGGAGGCCGCCTTGCGGGTCAGCGGCGTAGAAGCCACCGATCACCCGCTGGTACCGCTTCTGGAAGACCTCGGGCATCGTGACGGCCCAGAAGTCCTGCAGGTCGGCGATGGCGTTGGCGATCACGACGTTGACCGGGTTGCCGTCGTCGCCGGTGATCGTGACCCCCGGCGGACGGGGCCGCGGGCTCGTGGTGGTCGTCGACGACGAGGCCGCGTGCTGGCCAGCCACGCTCGGCGCGCGGGTCGCGAGCGGGCGCGACCCGGTCTCGACGCCGCAGGCCGTCGCCACGAGGCTGACGCCGAGCGCCACGGCGCGCACGATCCGCGATCGCCGCGGGTGTGTGGCCATGCTCGGTGTCCTTCCGTTCGCCCGGCCCAGTCCACCACGGCCAAGAGGTGTTCCCGACGCGCCGGCGGCGGCCCGCGGCCCTCACCCGATGGGCGGATCGACCACGCTTCACACCCGGGCGATCGCGGTGGTTCTGATGCGACTCGTACGATGACCCCGACGCTGATGGTCGCCGGCGAACCCGGCCCGACCCCGCGGCGTCGCCCGCCCGATGGACGACCGAGAGGATCGCATGGCCGCCAAGGGCCTGCCCGACGACGATCGCCCCCCACGCACGGGGCCCGGACGCCACGCGAAGCCCGCCGGGACGCACGGCATGAAGGCGGTGGTAGCGGCGCTGCTGGCGAACTTCCTGATCGCGGTGGCCAAGTTCGTCGGCTTCGCCGTGACCGGCTCCTCGTCGATGCTGGCCGAGGGTGTGCACTCGGTCGCCGACTCGGGCAACCAAGCCCTGCTCCTTCTCGGCGGCAAGCGCTCGCGCCGCGAGGCCGATGAGCGCCATCCGTTCGGCCACGGCCGCGAGCGCTACTTCTGGGCGTTCATCGTGGCGCTGGTCCTGTTCACCCTCGGCTCGATGTTCGCCATCTACGAGGGCATCCACAAGATCCAGCATCCGCACCCGGTCGACAAGCCCCCGTGGGCCCTCGGCATCCTCGGCTTCGCCCTCGTGATGGAGGCGCTGTCGTTCCGCACCGCGCTGCACGAGGCCGATGCCGTGCGGGGCGACGCCACGTTCCGCCAGTTCATCCGCCGGGCCAAGATCCCCGAGATCCCGGTGGTGATGCTCGAGGACTTCGGCGCGCTGGTCGGGCTGCTCCTCGCCGCCGGTGGCATCGGCGTCGCCGTCGTCACCAAGGACGGCCGCTGGGACGGCTACGGCACGGCCTCGATCGGCGCCCTGCTCGGCATCATCGCGATCGTGCTGGCCGTCGAGATGAAGAGCCTGCTGATCGGCGAGTCGGCGAGCCGCAAGCAGGTCGAGGCCATCCGGGCCGCCATCGAGATCGAACCCGACGTCATCCAGCTCATCCACCTGCGCACCCTCCACCTCGGGCCCGACGAGCTGCTCGTGGGGGCCAAGGTCGAGCTGCTCCACGACCTCACGATGGTCGAGGTCGCCGACGCCATCGACCGCATCGAGCGCAACGTGCGGGCCAACGTCCCGAACGCGCGCGTGATGTACATCGAGCCCGACATCCACCACGACCACCGGGCCCGGTCGTACGTCGAGGAGCACGGCGCGCAGCTCGACCACGACGACCCGCTCTACGCCGAGATCACCGGCGAGCACCGAGCGATCGACGTCGACGGGCCCGGCAACGACCGCCCGAGTTGACGACGCTTGAATTCTTGACGAACCTGGTCGGGATTCGTCCGTCGGCCGTTAGCCTGCGGACCACCATCGCAGGAAACCGACGAGGAGAAGCACGACATGGCCACGCTCCGCCTGGGCGACGACGCCCCAGACTTCACCGCTGAGACCACCGAAGGCACGCTGAACTTCCGGGAGTGGAAGGGCGACAGCTGGGCCGTGCTGTTCTCCCATCCCAAGGACTTCACGCCGGTGTGCACCACGGAGCTGGGCCGCGTCGCCGGCCTCAAGCCCGAGTTCGACAAGCGCAACACGAAGGTGATCGGCCTGTCGGTCGACACGTCCGACAGCCACGGCAACTGGGCCCAAGACATCAAGGACGTGACCGGCAACGAGCTGAACTTCCCGCTCATCGCCGACTCCGACAAGAAGGTCGCCGACCTCTACGACATGATCCACCCGAACGCGAGCGACACGATGACCGTGCGCTCCGTGTTCATCATCGGGCCGGACAACAAGGTGAAGCTGACCTTGACCTATCCGGCCTCGACCGGGCGCAACTTCGACGAGATCCTGCGCGTGATCGACTCGCTGCAGCTCACCGCCGAGTACAAGGTGGCGACCCCGTCGGACTGGAAGGACGGCGAGGACGTGATCATCGTCCCCGCGGTCTCTGACGACGAGGCCAAGGAGCGCTTCCCGAAGGGCTTCGACGCCAAGAAGCCCTACCTCCGCCTCACCCCGCAGCCCAACAAGTAGACGCACGCACGGGGGGCTCCGCCCCCCGTGGGCCCCCCTTCGGGCTGCGCCCGAACCGATACCCCGACACGGCTCCGCCCCTCGTGGACCCCCTTCGGGCTGCGCCCGAACCAACGCCCGCCACGGCTCCGGCCCCAGCGGACTCGCCTTCGGGCTGTGCCCGAACCGCGTCGCTATGCGAGCACGCGGGAGCCGGTGGCTAGGTCGAAGACGCGGGTCCAGCCGACGGCGGAGGTGCCGAACGCTTCGAGGTGGGAGCGAGCCGCGGCGACCGCCTCCTCGGCGTTCGGGTCGCCGAGGCACAGGCCGATCGTGGTGCGGGCGAGCGTGATCAGCGCCGCCATCAGGCGATCGCCGGTGGCCGCGGTGCGTCGGTCGCTGGCGTCGAGCCGGCGGGTGGCATCGTCGCGCCGACCGTCGCGACCGGCCACGAGGGCGGCGGCGATGTCGGCCAGCGTGAGGTCGAGGTAGGTGGCGGTGCCGCAGGCCGCGACCCGGTCGGCCAGCGCACCGACGTCGGCGGCGCCGTCGGTCGCGCCGACCAGCGCCATGGCCGCGAGCGCGCTGGGTTGGGCCGGGTCGTCGTCGGCGCCGAGCGCCCGCTCGATCAACGTGCGGGCGCGTGGCGGATCGCCCGACTGCAACGCGTGCAGCCCGAGCGCGATCAGGCCCTCGTGGCCGGCGATCCCGCCGGCGGCGGCCAGCCCTGCGAGCGCCGGCTCAGCTGCGGTCGGCTCGCCCACCTGCACGGAGGTGGCCACGCGGGCCATCAGGGCGACCGACGCCATCTCCTCGGCCGTGCCACGCGTCGCCGAGGCCAGCGCCTGGTCGAGCGCGGCGAAGCCCTCGGGCACGCGGCCGAGCATGGCCAGCGAGCGGCCGAGCAGGGCGAAGGCCTGCGTCTCGCCGAACGCGTCGCCGAGCTCGCAGAACAGGTCGCGGGCTTCGCCGGCCAGCCGGACCGCCTCCTCGGTGCGGCCGGTCCAGAGCCGCACCCCCGAGAGGAGCGTCAGCATCGTGCCGCTGGCCCAACGGTCGCCGGAGGAGCGGGCCTCCTCGAGGACCTGCTCGCCGAGCGCCTCGGCCTCCTCCAGCCGGGCCTGCTGCATGCGAACGAACGCGAGCAGCCCGAGCGACCAGGCCATGCCCCGGGTGTCTCCCAGATCGGCGAACGTGGCGACGGACCGCTGCAGCCGCTCGTCGGCATCGTTGGCCCGGCCGGTCAGGAACGCGATCCATGCCAGGTTCTGCAGCGCCCATGCCTGACCGCGCGCATCCGTGACCGCGGTGAACGCGTCCAGCGCGGCGCTCGAGGACCGCTCGGCATCCTCCAGGCGGCCCCGCAGCAGGTCGACCATGCCCATCTGGCGCAAAGCCTCGCCCCGCCCACCGTCGTCGCCGAGCTGCTCGAACACGTCGAGCGCCTCGCGCAACGTGGCCAGCGCGGCGTCGCTGTCCCCCTCCTTGTGCAACACCTCACCTTGCAAGACCAACGCCCGGGCGCCGAGCCCGGCCTCGCCCACGGCCGCGCTCTCGGCGGCGGCCGCCTCGGCGTCGGCCCGGGCGTCGATGAGGTTCCAGCTCTCCTCGTGCGCGCAGCCGCGGCCCAGCCGGAGGCGGGCGTGGGCCTCTGACGGCTCAGCGTCGCCGACGAGGCGGAGGGCCTGGCTGTAGAGGCGCACGGCGGCGGTGAGCGCGTTGCCCGTGCGCGCCTGCTCGGCCGCCCTCGTGATCCAGTAGAGCGCCCGGCTGCGCACGTCGTCGGGGAACTCGCCGCTCGCCCCCAGCTCGTCGGCCAGCTCGACGGCGGTGCCGTAGTGCGCGGCGAGCTGGTCGACCAGCGACGGGGACCCCGGCTGGTTCGGCCAGACCACGAGCTCGAGATAGCGAGCGATCCCGATGTGGCGCTTCGTGCGGTCGTACTTCGTGATCGTCTGATAGGCGACCTCACGCACGAGGTCGGACCGGAACGAGCACTCGCCGTCCTCGACGACGAGGATCTCCTTCTCGACCAACAGCCGCACGGCGGCATCGACGTCCACGCTCCGGCCGAGCTGCTCGGCCATCTCGCGCAGCCCGCTGACAGACGCGTGCCGGCCGATGACGGCGGCGTCCTGCAGCACGCCCTTGCTGTCGGCGTCGAGATCGTCCAGCCGCGCCGCGACGAGGCCGCGCAAGGTGTCCGGCAGCTCGGCGAACCGCAACCCGTCGCCGGAGCCGAGGCCCGCGCTCGCCCCATCGCGCCCTTCGAGCAGCGAGACGAGCTCTTCGAGGAAGAACGGGTTGCCTCCACTGCGCTCGACGAGGGCGTCGGCCACCTCGTCGCTCGGGGCGCAGCCCATCAGCGCCTCGAGCAGGATGCCGGCGGCCTTGCGTCCGAGCGGATCGACGTGCAGCACGAGCGTGTTGTGGCGGCCCGGCGGCGGCGCCCAGCGCTCGCTCAGCGCGGGTCGGGCCGTGGCGATCACGATCGCGGGCCGGTGGTGCAGCCGCTCGAACAGCTCCTCGAGGAGGTTGAGCACGAGCTCGTCGGCCCAGTGCAGGTCGGACAGCTGGATGACCAGCGGCGCGTGGCGCGTCGTCTGCTCGACGAACGTCACGAGCGAACGGACGGCCTCCTCCCGCACGCTCGCGGGGTCGGCACCCTTCGACGTCTCGTAGCCCATCAGGATCAGCAGGCCCTCGACGGTGCGCTCGACCTCGGGGTCGCGGCCGGGTCGCTCGAAGGCCTGCGCCACCCGCTTGCTCGTGGCGGCGCGGGCGTCCTCGCGAGACGAATCGGCGTCGACGCCACAACCGGACCGCAGCGCCTCCGCGATGGGCCACCAGACGTTGGCCTCGCCGTAGGGCACGCAGCGCCCCTCCAGCACGGTCGCTCCGTGGGTGACGCCGGCCCAGTCACCGACCTCTTCGGCCAGCCGCGTCTTGCCGAGCCCGGGATCGCCGACCAGCAGCGTGAACAGCGCGCGCTCGTGCGTGATGGCCGCGTCGACTGCGTGGTGCAGCAGGCCCAGCTCGTGCTCGCGGCCGACGACCGGCACGTCGATGCGCCGCGCCCGGTAGCCGGGCGGGAGCGTCGGCTCGACCGCGACCCACGCCTCGACCGGCTCCTCTCGCCCACGGGCGTTGAGCGGGCCGCGGGCTTCGTAGCGGATCACCGCCTGCGTCGCCGCGTGGGTGGCCGGGCCGACGAGCACTTCACCGGGCCGGCCCGAGGTCTGCAAGCGGCTCGCGGTGTTCACGACGTCGCCCATGGCCGTGATGGAACCTGCGGCCCGCATGGCACCGACCAGCACCTCGCCCGTGTTCACGCCGATCCGCATGCGCAGGTCGTGGCCGACGTCGCGGGCCAGGCCGATCATCGTCTGCTGCATGCGCAGCGCCGCCCGCACCGCCCGCTCGGCGTCGTCCTCGTGCGCGACCGGCGCACCGAACAGGCACACGATCGCGTCGCCGATGACCTTGTCGACCTGCCCGCCGAAGTCGTTGACGTCGGTGGCGAGCCGATCGAAGCAGCGGTCGACCAGGTTCTTGAGGTGCTCGGGGTCGAGCCGCTCGGACAGGCTGGTGAACCCGACCAGATCGCCGAACAGGACCGTGACGACGCGCCGCTCGTCGCTCTGCGGCCGGATCTCTCGCCCGCAGTCCGAACAGAACCGTGCCCCCTCAGGCACCGGCACCCCGCAAGCCGGACAGATCATGCGCCAAGCATACGGAACGGCCCGCCCGGCGAGGCCAGCGTTGCGCGCCGGCGCGTAGGGTCGGCCCATGCCCGCTCTCGTCGACGAGTGCCCCCGCGGGCCGTGTGCGGCCGCACGCCCGACGTCGACGCGCACCCCACCCGGCGGCGGCTGACCGGTGGCCCTCGACCCACGCCACCTCCCCGCCGAGGCGCTGGCCTTCCTGTCCGAGCGGCACCTGGCCACGCTCACGACCATGCGTCCTGACGGAGCGCCGCACGTGGCGCCCGTGGGGTTCACGTACGACCCAGCGGCCGGCCTCGTCCGCATCATCACGTTCGCCGGTAGCCGCAAGGTCGCCAACCTGCGCGCCCGGCCCAGCCGAGCTGCGGTCTGCCAGGTCGAGGGCGGCCGCTGGCTCACGCTCGAAGGCCCGGCCGAGGCGACCGCCGAGCCCGACCGGGTCGCGGCCGCGGTCGCCGGCTACGCGACCCGCTACCGCACGCCGGGTGACCGGATCGACCGCGTCGCCATCGAGATCGCGGTCGACCGGGTCATGGGCCGAGCCTGACCGTCCGCCACTGGCGCCGCCCTGGGCCGGTCACTCGCCGTCGTCGGGGCAGGGACGGTCGCCACGCAGGATCAAGCGCGGGCCCCGATCCCAGGTGAGGTAGTTCCACGCCCAGTTGAGGAACACCGACAACCGGTTGCGGAAGCCGGCCAACAGCACCAGGTGCAGGCCGAGCCAGGCGAACCAGGCGGGCGTGCCGCTCAGCCGGATGCCCAACGGCAGCTCGGCGACGGCCCGGCTGCGACCGATCGTGGCCATCGTCCCCTTGTCGAGGTAGTGGAATGGACGGCTGGGCCGGCCATCGAGGCGGCGCCGGATCTGCTCGGCGGCGTGGTGCCCCGACTGGATGGCCACGGGCGCGAGCTGGGGCAGCACGGCGTCGGCGCCGTGCTTGGGATCGCCGATGGCGGCGATGTCGCCGATCGCGTAGGCGTCGGTGCGGCCCTCGATCCGCAGGTCGGGCCCGACTGCGATGCGGCCGGCCTTGCCGGTCGGCACGTCGAGCACCTCGACGAGCGGGTTGGGTCGGACGCCAGCCGCCCACACCAACGTGTGCGCCTGCAGCTCCTCGCCGCCGACGAGGTGCACGCGCGTGCGCTCGACCGAGTCGACCTGCGTCTGCAGGCGCACATCGACGCCACGCTCGACGAGCGTCTGGAGGGCGTGCCGGCGGGACGGCTCGCTGAACGGCGCCAGGAGGTGCGGCAGCATCTCCACCAGCACGACCCGCGCCTTGCCGACGTCCACGTTGCGAAAGTCGCGCCGCAACACCATCTGGAACAGCTCGGCCAGGGCCCCGGCCACCTCGACGCCCGTCGGACCGCCGCCCACGACGACGAACGTGAGGGCGCCGTCGTCGATCAGCTCGGGATCGGCGTCGGCGGCCTCGAAGCGCTCGAGCACGTGGTTCCGCAGGCGGGTCGCGTCGGCCAGGTTGTAGAGGGGGAAGCCGTGGGCCTCCACCCCGGGGATGCCGAACGTGTTCGTGGTGGCGCCGGCCGCCACCACGAGGTGGTCGAAGGAGAGGTCGGGCACGGGGTGATCGTCGCTCGCGAGGTGCAGCTGGCGCCGCTCCCAGTCGATGCCGGTGACCGCGGCCTGGCGGAACGACACGTTCTGCTGCTTCTGGAAGATGCCGCGCACCGGGTACGCGACGTCCGCCGCGTTCAGCCCGGCCGTCGCCACCTGGTAGAGCAGCGGCTGGAACGTGTGGAAGTTGTGGCGGTCGACGAGCGTGACGTCGACGTCGGCCGCGCGCAGCCGCGAGGCCGTGTTGAGGCCGCCGAAGCCCGCTCCGATGATCACGACATGAGGCCGAGCCATGCCACCAGGCTAGGGAGGCGGCGGTACGGTGCCGGCATGGCTGGCTACTCGGGGACGCCGCTGGCCCAGAAGTTGGGCATCAAGCACGGCCAGGTCGTGGTCGTGCTCGGCGCGCCGGACGGGTTCCTCGAGATGCTCGCCATCACGCTCCCGGACCAAGTAGACGTGCGCACCCGGGCCGCGGGTCGAGCCGACGTGGTGCTGGCCTTCTTCACCCGCCGCCGGGACCTCGACGCCCGGGTGCCCGCGCTGCTGCGCGTGCTCGACGTGGACGGCGGACTGTGGATCGGCTGGCCGAAGAAGGCCAGCAAGGTCCCGACCGACGTCACCGAGGACACCGTGCGCGACGTGTTCCTCCCGCTCGGGTTGGTCGACAACAAGGTGGCGGCGATCGACGAGACATGGTCGGGACTGCGGGTCGTCTGGCGCACGGAGCGGCGAGCCGAGCAGCGCACCGCGGCACCTCGCTGACGGCGGCGGATCCGTCGGCGGCGGTCGCCGGATCTCCTGCACGAGCCCAATCACAGAAGGCCATCAAACGGGCGGGCATTGACCGAACGCCTTGTGTTCTCGCGCACGAGTGGCATACGACACACGAAAATCGTTGGTCGCGTCATCGGCCCTGCTGAGGCGCCAGATCGGCCACGGTCGTGGGCTCGGTCTCGCTGAAGAACCAGCAGGAGACCGCTTCACCGACCTTGAACACCTGCCGACAATAGTTACGATTCCATTGCCGTCGAACGACAAACCCATGTCACCCGGGCCGCACCCTGCGCTACGCACCCCGGTTCCGAGGCGGCCATGGCAACGACACCAGCCCGTGTCGTGCCCGCCCGTCATCTCTCCGACGAGCGGTCGCGTCCCCGCTGGAGAAAGGCCCAAAGCCCACAATGCACAGACTTAGACAGCAAGCCACCTTGGTGGTCGCGCTCATGCTCATCGTCACCCTCGGCGCCGTCGGCGTGACCGGTGGCGGCTCCGCCCAAGCGGCAGAGTCGTCCGCCTCCAACGTCGCCATCGCGACGTCGACCACGGCCGGTCCCACCGCGGCCGACATGGCCAAGTGGAATGCGGCGCTCCGCCTGAACGCCGAACGTGACTACGGCCGCAGGATCGCCGCGCTCGTCGAGGCCATCCGCCAGAACAACCTGCGCACGCTCTGGATCGCCATCACGCTCCAGCGCGAGTGGGCCGGTGCCGCGTACGCCGCCGCCATGCAGGGAGCGAACGCTCGCCCCGTCCAGGGCAGCGGCCGCTGCGGCGGCGACCTCCCTCCGTGCTGCGTGATGATGCGCGAGTCCGGCGGCAACATCCATGCGCAGAACCCGTCGTCCTCGGCGTCGGGCAAGTGGCAGTTCATCGACTCCACCTGGGCCGGCTACGGCGGCTACGCCCATGCCAAGGACGCCCCGGAGTCCGTGCAGGACGCCAAGGCCCGTGAGCTGTGGGCCGGCGGCGCCGGCGCCGGCCACTGGGGCGGCGGCTGCTGAGCCAGCCCCTTCGTGTCCGACCGGCCGGCCCCTGGGGCCGGCCGGTCGTCGTTTTGGCCGGCCGCTGCGCCGTCGGGTCGTCGCCAGCC
>JAODBM010000085.1 GCA_025463985.1 Acidimicrobiales bacterium | reverse complement strand
GAGGTGGGCGCCCAGGCGCTCGCGGTCGCCGGCGGGTGCCGGCTGCTGCGCACCGCCGACCCGCACCGCGCCCGGCGCGTGTCCGACGTGATGGCGGCGATCCTCGCCGCTGGTGCGGCATGACCGTCCCCGTCCACCTCGTCAAAGGCAGCGACGACGTCCTGCGCTCCGAAGCGGTCTCCCGTCTCATCGAGGAGCTGGTCGCCGGCGGCGACCGGTCGCTGCTCGTCGACGAGTTCGCTGGGTCGGACTACGACCTCGGTGCCGCCGTCGACGCCGCGCAGACGCCACCGTTCCTGACCGACCATCGGGTGGTCGTGGCCCGCCACCTGGGCCGGTTCCCGAAGGGCGACGATCTGGCCGCCGTCATCGACTACCTGGCCGATCCGCTGCCGAGCACCCGCCTGGTCCTCGTCTGGGAGCGGTCGCCGGACGCCGGTGCGGGCGCCAAGATGCCGGCCGTCCCGCCCAAGCTCACGAAGGCGGTCACCGCCGCGGGCGGCGAGATCGTCACCGCCGATGCCCCCGGCGGCAAGGGACAGGCGGCTTGGGTCGGCGAGCACCTGGCGGCCGCCGACCTGCACCTCGACGGCCCGGCCCGGGCTCGCGTCGTCGACCTGCTGGGGGAGGACGCCGGCGCCCTCATCGGTCTCGTCGAGCGGCTGCGCGGCGCGTATGGCCCCGGCGCCCGGCTGTCGCTCGAGCAGGTCGAGCCCTTCCTCGGCGCCGCCGGTGGCGTGCCGCCGTGGGAGCTGACCGACGCGATCGACAAGGGCGACGTGGCGCAGGCTCTCGACCGGCTCGGGCGGATGATGGCGGGCGGCGGCCGGCACCCGCTGGCGATCATGGCCACGCTCCACAGCCACTACGCCCGCATGCTGCGGCTGGACGGGTCGGGCGCTCGGGGCGAGAAGCAGGCGGCCGAGGTGCTTGGCATGAAGGGCTCGACGTTCCCGGCGCGCAAGGCGCTGACGCAGGGCGAGCGGCTCGGCCACACCGGGGTCGTCCGGGCCGTGGGTCTCCTCGCTGACGCCGACCTCGACCTCCGCGGCGCACAGGCGTGGCCCGGCGACCTCGTGATGGAGGTCCTGGTCGCCCGCCTGGCGCGCCTCGCCCCCGCCCGCCGCTGACCCGCGAGCTCGGCGCCGGTCTGCCGCTGCCTCCCCAGAAAACCCGAGGCAATGACCGACCGGATCGGTGGGCTATCGCCTCCGATTTGGCGGCAAGGCAATGACGCCCCGCACCCCACCGCCGCGCACCGCACCGCACCGCCGACCCCGGACGCGACGATGGCGAGGCCTCAGCCTCGCCATCGGTGCGGTCTTTGTGCCGGGCCGGTCAGGCGTCGGCGCTGGCGGCGGCGTTGAGCCGCTTGGCCAGGCGGGACTTGCGCCGAGCGGCGCCGTTCTTGTGGATCACGTTCTTCGTGGCCGCCTTGTCGATGCGCTTCATGGCGATGCGGGCGGCGTCGGCCGCGGTCTCGGCACCGCTCTCGGCGGTGGTGACGGCGGCCTTGACGCGGGTCTTGAGCTCGGAGCGCACGGCCTTGTTGCGCACGCGGCGCTTCTCGTTCTGGCGGTTGCGCTTGATCTGGCTCTTGATGTTGGCCACGGAGTTCCTGCTCGCTCGGAGTCGTACGACAGCCCGGAGAGGCTAGCGGGACCCCTGCCGCCTTGTCACGCCCACCTGTGGCCGACGCTGGACCACCCAGAGAGCAGGTTCACGGATCGGAGCGACGGCTGAGTAGCGTCGAGGGACGCCGGGCGGCGCCTGCGCCCAACCGTCGCCGCCCTCCGGCCCTCCAGCAACGAGCCCAATGGACCTCTCACGCATCCGCGCCCTGAGCGTCATCGCGCACATCGATCACGGCAAGACCACCCTCAGCGACCGCATCCTCGAGGTGACCGGCGCCGTCGACCCACGCGACATGCGAGCGCAGTACCTCGACTCGATGGACCTCGAGCGTGAGCGCGGCATCACCATCAAGCTGCAGTCGGTCCGCCTCAACTACAAGGACCATGTCCTTGACCTCATCGACACGCCGGGCCACGTCGACTTCGGCTACGAGGTGTCCCGCTCGCTCGCGGCCTGCGAGGGCGTCATCCTGCTCGTCGACGCGGCCCAGGGCATCGAGGCGCAGACCCTGGCCAACTGTTATCTCGCCCTCGAGAACGACCTCGAGATCGTCGCCTGCCTCAACAAGATCGACCTGCCGGCCGCCGAGCCGGACAAGTACGCGGCGGAGATCGAGAAGGTCCTCGGCATCCCTGCCAGCGAGGTGCTCCGCATCAGCGCCAAGACCGGCGAGGGCGTCCCCGAGCTGCTCGACGCGGTGATCGAGCGCATCCCGGCCCCGAAGGGCGACCCCGACGCCCCCCTCGAAGCGCTCATCTTCGATTCCCACTTCGACCAGTACCGCGGCGTGGTCTCGTCGGTGCGCATCATGAACGGCACCCTCAAGACGGGGGCGCGGCTGCGGTTCATGCAGGCCGGGGCCACCCACGACGCCGACGAGGTCGGGGTCCGCCTGCCCGAGCCGACGCCGGTCCCCAGCCTTGGCCCA
Organism: Acidimicrobiales bacterium; assembly: GCA_025463985.1. GTDB lineage: Bacteria > Actinomycetota > Acidimicrobiia > Acidimicrobiales > Iamiaceae > JAODBM01. The sequence goes on along the minus strand of JAODBM010000085.1, from coordinate 824 downwards.
GGCGAGACCGGCTACCTCATCGCCGGCATCAAAGATGTGCGTGAGGCCCGCTCCGGCGAGACCGTGACCGAGCACCACCGCCAGGCCGCGGCACCGCTGGAGGGCTACCGCGACCCCAAGCCGATGGTGTTCTGCGGGCTGTATCCGGTCGACGGCGACGAGTTCACCGAGCTGCGCGAGGCGCTCGAGAAGCTGCGGCTCAACGACTCGAGCTTCACCTACGAGCCCGAGACCTCGGGTGCGCTCGGCTTCGGGTTCCGCTGCGGGTTCCTCGGCCTGTTGCACATGGAGATCGTCCGCGAGCGGTTGGAGCGAGAGTTCGACCTCAGCCTCATCGCCACCGCGCCCTCGGTCGCCTACCTGGTGCACGCCACCGACGGCCGGGTCATCGAGGTCGACAACCCGTCCGAGATGCCGCCGACCACCGAGGTCGACCACATCGAGGAGCCCTGGTACCGGGTCACGATCCTCACGCCCACCGACTACACGGGCACGCTCATGGATCTCTGCCAGACCCGGCGGGGGGTCATGGACAAGCTCGAATACCTGTCGCCCGAGCGGGTCGAGCTGATGTATCGCATCCCGTTGGCCGAGGTCGTCACCGACTTCTTCGACCAGATGAAGAGCCGCACCCAGGGCTACGCCAGCCTCGACTACGAGCCCGACGGCTACGACGCCTCGAACCTGGTGAAGGTCGACGTGCTGCTCAACGGCGTCCCGGTCGACGCGTTCAGCACGATCATGCACCGCGACAAGGCCGACGAGTACGGGCGGCGCATGACCGAGAAACTGCGCCAGCTGATCCCGCGGCAGATGTTCGACGT
>JAODBM010000034.1 GCA_025463985.1 Acidimicrobiales bacterium | reverse complement strand
CGGCGGTGGCTCCTGAGGCGCGGCGGGTGGCGGCCAACCGGTCGGCGGGCGGCCCGACGGCGGCTCGGGGGCGGTGGGCGCCCAGCCATGCGGCGGCGGGACGAACACCGGCATCGGCCGGGTCTGGTCGAGCGCAGAAGGTGGGCGGTATTGGTCGCTCATGGCCGAAACCACCCTACGAACCCCCGCCCGAACCCGAGCGTCGGGCGGGCGCCGGGGCCGTGCGGACGGGTTACAGCTGGTCGGGACGCAAGGCGAACAGGTCGGCCTTGCCCGCCAGAACCGGCGCGACCAGCCCGTGGACCTGCGGCAGCAGCTGCTCGGCGAAGAAGCGGCCGGTGACGACCTTGGCGGCCAGCGCGTCGGCGTCGCCGGAGCCGGCGTCGAGCAGCGCCTTGGCCTTGAGGGCCGACACGGCGAGCAGCCAGCCGGCCACCGTGGTGGCGAACAGGCGCTGGTAGGGCGTGGCGGCGGACAGCGCCTCGGCCGGATCGGCCATGCCCTTGCCCATGATCCACGCGGTGGCCTGCTCGAGCGCGTCCAACGCGCCGGCCAGCTCGCGGTGCACGACCGCCAGCTCGGGGCCGGCCCCGGCCAGCTCCTCGATCGTGCTGCGCATGCGGCGGACCTGGTCCTGGTAGACGCCGCCGGCCCGCAGCGGCAGCTTGCGGCCCACGAGGTCCATGGCCTGGATGCCGTTGGTGCCCTCGTAGATCTGGGTGATCTTGGCGTCGCGGTAGTGCTGGGCGATGCCGGTCTCCTCGATGTAGCCCATGCCGCCGTGCACCTGGATGCCGATCGAGGTGACGGTCTCGGCCACGTCCGTGCAGAAGCTCTTGGTGAGCGGGATGAGCAGGTCGACCATCTCCTGGGCCGCGGTGCGATCGGGCTCGGAGGGGGCGTGCGCGGCCACGTCGAGCTGCTCGGCGACCTTGTAGCAGAGCGCCCGCATCGCCTCGGTGTACGCCTTCATCGTCAGCAGCATGCGGCGCACGTCGGGGTGCTCGATGATGAGCGACTTCTGGCCGCGGGCCGCGCCGGGTGCGTAGCCCTGGGTGCGCTCCTGCGCATACGCCAGCGCCTGCTGGTACGAGCGCTCGGCGAGCGCGAGCCCCTCGACGCCGACGCCCAGCCGGGCGTTGTTCATCATCGTGAACATGTAGCGCATGCCGGCGTGCTCCTCGCCGATGAGGTAGCCGACGGCGCCGTCGCCGTCGTCGCCGTAGGCGAGCACGCACGTGGGGCTGGCCTTGATGCCCATCTTGTGCTCGATGGACACGACGTGGACGTCGTTGCGCTCGCCCAGCGACCCGTCCTCGTTCACGAGGAACTTCGGCACGATGAAGCAGGAGATGCCCTTCGTGCCGGGCGGCGCGTCCGGGGTGCGGGCCAGCACGAGGTGGATGATGTTGTCGGTGAAGTCGTTCTCGCCGAACGTGATGAAGATCTTCTGGCCGGTGATGCGGTAGCTGCCGTCGTCCTGGCGCACGGCCTTGGTGCGCAGAGCGCCGACATCGGAGCCGGCGTCGGGCTCGGTCAGGTTCATGGTGCCGGTCCACTCGCCCGAGATCATCTTGGTCAGGTAGACCTCGCGCTGCTCCTCGCTGCCGTGGTGCTCGAGGGCCTCGATGGCGCCCTGGGTCAGCAGCGGGGCCATGGCCAGCGCCATGTTGGCGCTGTTCAGCAGCTCCTGCATCACGACGCCGACGAGCCGCGGGAACCCACCGCCGCCATACGCCTCGGGGAACGGCACCGCCCCCCAGCCGGCCTCGAGGTAGGCCCGGTAGGCCTCGACGAAGCCGGGCGGCGTGACCACCGCGTCACCTTCGAGACGCGTGCCCTCGGTGTCGCCGACCTGGTTGGTCGGGGCCCACACCTCGCTCATCAGCCGGCCGAACTCCTCGAGGATCCCGTAGACGGTGTCGGCGTCGGCGTGCTCGTAGCCCTCGAGCTTGGCCAGCTCCTCGATCGGCGTGATGTGGTCGAGGAGGAACCGGATGTCACGGAGCGGCGGCTGGTACTCGGTCATGCACCCAATGCTACCGACGGGTAACTCCCCCGCGCCGGCTCGCCGGTCACAAGCGCTCCACCACCGTGCCGCCGGGCGACCAGAGCACGCGGAAGATCACCGACCGCCCCCACGTCTCGCTCTTGAACCGTGCCTCGTAGTCGCCGCCCACCTTCCGGAAGACGAACGGCGTCGAGCCCGATCGATCGAGGAACCGCGACAGCCGTCGCACCTCGACGGGACTGCCACCTACGCGCGCGTCCGTATCGAGCGCGGCGACCTGGCGGAGGCTCGTGGATCGGTAGGCAGTGCTGAGCCGATCACTTAGCGTTTCCGCACGATGGTCCAGATTGCGCGTTGCCAGCTGATTTTCGAACAGTGATGCGGCCAGGATGAGCACGCAGAAGATCCCGATGATCGCCAGACGAAGGCGCTTCCCTCGACGATCCGAGTCCTTCATCTCAACGTCACCGGGCGGCCGAGAATGTCCCGAGTCCATGGACGAGTCCGACAGGCGTTCCAGATGTCAACAACTGTCTTCTGTCCCATCCAGCCACCGACGGTCGTCGCGACACAGTTGCCTTGTTGGGTCGTCGTGTAGGACGCCCAGTTCCTGAATATGTCCATCCAAAACCCGTTGTCCTGAGCGAAACTACGTGTCGACTGGTCCGCTATTGCGTAGTCGCACCGGTACCAAGATCGATCCGTCTGCACGCAACCTTCATACTGACGATCAGCGACTGTAAGCAATCGTCCATAGGGCGCGACATAGTCGCTCGCATGGTCAACTGCCAGCGCGAGCACGTCGAAGTCCCGCCGGTTTCCTGTGGCCTCGTGGCCATAGACCGTACGGCACACGTACCTGTGGTCGGCCAATGCGTAACAACTGTAGGGATGGCCCTGGCGAAGCTCTGGCACGAGCGAGAACGAGTTTCGCAAGGGTCGATGCATGAACCGGGCGGATCGAACGTCAGACACTCGCACTCCGAGAGGCAGGGCGGGATCGTCGACATTCGGCGCCTGGTGCTCCACGGCCACCACCCCGCCGACGATGTGCGCCATCACCCCAAGCGGTCGAGCCCGAGACGGTGTTGGCGCAGCCGCCGCCTCAACCGGCCGGACGCGGAATCCAGACAATCCCGGGAGAGCAACTCCGATGCAACCGACACCCGCAATCAAGACGCGACGAACTTCCGACGCTGTTGACACATGAAAACCTCCGCCGTCGATTGCCTCAGTCCACCGAACCGCCAAGGCAAGCGTTTGAAAGCATGGGTTCGTTCATGCGGCATGTCAAGCGAGCAATTCGCCGATAGCTCGCTGTGTGTTTCACCTGGCGGAAGTGCTCAGTGGCGCCCTCCAGGACCGGCGGACCTCGCCGCTGGTGGAGCCAAGCTCGTAGGGTTCGTCGGGTGGCACGCAGGATCTTGGTGGTCGAGGACGAGGCGCTCATCGCCGATGCCGTCGCGGCCCGCCTGCGCAGCGAGGGCTACGACGTGGAGGTGGCACGCGACGGTCCGTCGGGGGTCGACCTGGCCCGCAGCGCGCAGCCCGACCTCGTGATCCTCGACCTGATGCTGCCGGGGCTCGACGGGCTGGAGGTCTGCCGGCAGATCCAGAAGGACCGGCACGTCCCGGTGATGATGCTCACCGCGCGCGACGACGAGACCGACCTCGTGGTCGGCCTGGCGGTGGGGGCCGACGACTACCTGACCAAGCCGTTCAGCATGCGTGAGGTCGTGGCCCGGGTGCAGGCGATCCTGCGGCGCGTCGACGCCGGCTCGGCGCCGCACACCGGGCAGGTGATCCGCGTCGACGACATCGAGGTCGACGTCGACGCCCGCCGGGTGCGGCGCGGCGACGAGCCGGTCCACCTCACCCCCACCGAGTTCGACCTGCTCGTCTGCCTGGCCGAGCGCCCCGGCCGCGTGCTCACCCGCGACCGCCTGCTGGTGGAGGTGTGGGGCTACCGCGACGGGTCGGGCGCCCGCACCGTCGACTCGCACGTGCGCGCCCTGCGCCGCAAGCTCGGCGACGGGGTCGTGCGCACGGTGCACGGCGTGGGCTACGGGCTCGGCGATCCGGCCGACGAGGCCGACGAGCTACGAGCCGCCGGGCGCGGCTCGACCAACGGGTCGTGAACCCCCTCCAACGCCTCCGCTCGCTGAAGGTCAAGCTGAGCATCGTCATCGTCGCCGCGGTGGCGGTCACGCTCGTGGTCAACGAGATCGGGCTCAAGGCCAACTTCCGCGCCGGGTTCCGGGCCGGCGTGGCCGCCGCGCTGGCGCTGGCGATGGTGCAGCTGCTGGCCCGCGGCATGACGTCGCCGCTGCGCGACATGGAGCGGGCCGCCACCGCGATGGCTGCGGGCGACTACAGCCATCCGGTGCTGACGCCGTCGGCGGACGAGGTCGGTCGCCTCGCCCAAGCGTTCAACCACATGGCCGCCGAGCTGACCCTCGTCGACCGCCAGCGGCGCGACCTCGTGGCCAACGTCTCCCACGAGCTGCGCACGCCGATCTCCGCGCTGCGGGCCACGCTCGAGAACCTGGTGGACGGCGTCGTGCCCGCCGACCCCGAGCTGCTCAAGACCATGCTCGCCCAGATCGAGCGGCTGCAGCGCATGGTCACGCAGCTGCTCGACCTGAGCCGTCTGGAATCGGGCGGCTCGCCGCTGCATCCCGAGCGCTTCGAGGTCGCCGGCCTCCTGCACCGCGTCGCCGACGAAGCCCGGCTGCACGCCACCGCCCGCTGCACCGTCGACGTGGACCCGCCCGCGCTGCTCATCCAGGGCGACCCCGAGCGCCTGCACCAGGTCGTGGCCAACCTGGTCGAGAACGCCGCCCGCTTCAGCCCCCCCGACGGCGAGATCGTGCTGCGGTGCCGGCGTGACGCGGCGACCGTCGTCCTCGAGGTCGTCGATGAGGGTCCCGGCATCGCCGCCGCCGACCTCACCCGCGTCTTCGAGCGCTTCTACCGCGCCGACGTGGCCCGCAGCTCCGACGACGGCGGCGCCGGGCTCGGCCTGTCGATCGCCCGCTGGATCGTCGGGCTGCACGGCGGCCGCATCCACGCCGAGAACCGCGAGCCGCACGGCGCCCGCATGGTCGTCGAGCTGCCCGGCCCCGAGCTCTCCGTGACGCGAACCAGCGGCCGGTCCGGCATCCTGGGACGGACCAAGGAGGCCCTGATGCCCGAACCCGCCACCCCGACCGAGCACGAGCTGCGCGAGCGCCTCACCCCGCTCCAGTTCGAGGTCACCCAGAAGGCCGGCACCGAGCGTGCGTTCACCGGCGAGTACTGGGACTGCCACGACGACGGCACGTACCACTGCGTCGTGTGCGACGAGCCGCTCTTCGCGAGCGACACCAAGTTCGAGTCGGGCAGCGGCTGGCCGAGCTTCTATGCCGCGCTCGACAAGTCCAAGGTGCGCCAGGTCGAAGACCGCTCGCACGGCATGGTGCGCATCGAGGTCCAGTGCGGCAAGTGCGGCGCCCACCTCGGGCACCTCTTCCCCGACGGCCCTGAGCCGACCGGCGACCGCTTCTGCATGAACTCGGCATCGCTGCACCTCCACAAGGCCGACGACTGACCGCCCGTCGTCGAACGACGGTCGGGCTGGCCGCGCTGCTGCTGGCAGTGCTCGCGCTCGGCGGCGCGGGGACCGCCAGCGCGCAGCGCTCGTCGGGCATCGAGCACGTCGAGTCCTGGCGGACCGAGGTGCTGGTCGAACCCGACGGCTCGGCGCGCGTGCGCGAGGTCATCGTGATGGACTTCGGCTACGCGCCCAAGCACGGCATCCTGCGCGACGTCCCGACTCGCTTCCGCTACGACGACGTGAAGAAGGGCTGGGACCGGCTCACCCCGCTCGAGGTGCTCTCGGTCGCGTCGCCGGACGCGCCGGCCCAGTACACGACCTCCACGAAGGGCGACGTCACCGAGATCAAGGTCGGGGACCCGAACCGCACGATCAGCGGGCTCCACACCTACGAGGTGCGCTACCGGCTGCGCGGCGTGCTCAACCACTTCGCCGACCACGACGAGCTCTACCTCAACATCGTCGGCCCGCAATGGCAGACCTCGATCACTCGGATCAGCGGCCTCGTCAAGGCCCCCGGCCGCGTGCTGCGGGCCGCCTGCTACGCGGGACCCGGTGGCTCACGGCTGCCGTGCGACCGCAGCACCGTCGACGGCAGCACCGCAACGGTCGTGAGCACCAACCTGCCGGCCTTCAACGGGCTCACCGCCGTCGTCGGCTTCCCGACCGGCCTGGTCCCGACCCCGCAGCCGCTCCTGAAGGAGCGGTGGTCGTTGCAACGGGCCTTCTCCGTGCGCCACGACACCGTCGCCCTCGCCGGTGGCCTGGCCGCGCTGGTGGCGGCCGCCTTCGCGCTGACGGCGTGGAAGGTCGGCCGGGATCGGCGGTTCGCCGGCTCTGCCACCGACGTGGCCTTCGGCGGCACGGGGCTCGCCGACGAGCGGGTGCCCCTGGTCGGCCGCGATCCGGCCACCGTGCAGTTCGGGCCGCCCGACAAGCTGCGCCCGGGGCAGGTCGGCACGCTGATCGACGAGCAGGCCAACCCGCTCGACGTGACCGCCACGATCGTGGACCTGGCCGTGCGCGGCTTCCTGCGCATCGAGGAGATCCCGAAGGAGGGCTGGTTCGGCTCGCCGGACTGGCGGCTCGTGAAGCTCGACGCGGACGAGACCGCGCTGCAGCCCTACGAGACGAAGCTCTACCACTCGCTGTTCGGCAGCGAGCACGAGAAGAAGCTGTCGCAGCTCAAGAACCACTTCGCCACCAAGCTCGCGGCCGTCGAGACGATGCTCTACGACGACGTGGTCGCGCAGGGCTGGTTCCTCCAGCGCCCCGACAAGGTGCGGGGCCGCTGGCGGGCGCTCGGCATCGCCGTGCTCGTGCTCGGCATCGGGGGCACGGTGGCGCTGGCCGCGTTCACCAGCGAGGCGCTCGTCGGCCTGCCGGCCGTGCTGGCCGGGTTGCTGCTGGTGATCGGGGCCCGATGGATGCCTCGCCGCACGGCCAAGGGGTACGGCGTGCTGCAACGGGTGCTCGGGTTCAAGCAGTTCATCGACGAGTCCGAGAAGGATCGGGCGCAGTTCGCCGAGCGGCAGCACCTGTTCACCGAGTACCTGCCGTACGCCATCGTGTTCGGCGCCACCGAGAAGTGGGCCAAGGCGTTCGAGGGGCTCGACGGCGCGCTGCCGACGCAGAACTGGTACGTGGGACAGGACGCGTTCACCGTGCTCGCGTTCAGCCAGGCGATCGAGGGGTTCACCGTCACCAGCGCGGGCACCATCGCCTCCGTGCCGCCCGCCGCGACCAGCGGGAGCAGCGGCTTCAGCGGGGGCGGCGGCTTCTCGGGCGGCGGCTTCGGTGGGGGCGGCGGCGGCAGCTGGTAGCGCCACCCTCGGCCCGCGGCGATCGCTACTCGATCACGAGCTGGTCGAGGCCCGGCGCCTCGGGCGGGTACTGCGGATCGAGCTCTTCGAGGGTCTCGATCAGGATCCGGCTCACGGCCCAGTTGCGGTACCACTTGCGGTCGGCCGGCACGACGTACCAGGGCGCGTCGGGCTCAGCCGTCTTGCTTATCGCGTCGTGGTACGCGGCCATGTAGTCGTCCCACTTGGTGCGCACCTCGAGGTCTGCGGCGGAGAACTTCCAGCGCTTGGCCGGATCGGCCAGCCGTTGGCGGAACCGCCGTGCCTGCTCCTCGCGCGAGATGTGCAGGAAGATCTTCACCACGGTCGTGCCCTCGCTGACGAGGCCCTGCTCGAAGTGGCGGATGGTCCGGTAGCGCGAGCGCCACACCTTCGGCGGCACGAGGTCGCGCACCCGCACCACGAGAACGTCCTCGTAGTGCGAGCGGTTGAAGATGCCGACCTGGCCGCGGCGTGGCGCCTCGCGGTGGACGCGCCACAGGAAGTCGTGCGCGAGCTCCTCGTCGCCGGGCTGCTGAAACGCGACCGCGTGCACGCCCATCGGGTTCAACCCGGAGAACACGTGCTTGACGGTGCCGTCTTTGCCGGCCGCGTCGAGCGCTTGGAGCACGACGAGCAGCGACCGCTGGCCCTCGGCCCAGAGCCGGCCCTGCAGGTCGGCGAGCCGCTCGGACAGCGCCGGCAGCTGCGCCATGGTGGTGGCCTTGTCGCCCGGCGCACCGGCCGTGCTCGCGGGGTCGACCCGCTCGAGGTCGAGCCGACCGGGCTCCACGCGCCACCGTTTCCGGTCGTTCGCCATGGCGGCGACGCTACCCGGGCTTCATACCGCCGCCCGACGGTGACGGGGGCCGCCGTGGACGCCCTTGTTCACGGGGCGACCCGCCACCGAGCTCTCGGACGGGTTCGCCGGATCAGACGGAGGTGCCGCGCGACCGGATGAAGTTGATGAGCACCGACACGAGGACGACGGCGAGGATGATGACCAGCAGTGTGTAAAGCATGCGCTCCCTCTGCCCGGCATGCGCCCGCGTAAGAACTGTTTGCTTGCAGGAGCAAGTGCGGGACGCGACCGCGGGACGGCGCTAGGTTCCGCGGTGATGCACCAGCTCACCGTGCTGGCTCAGGGCGTGTTCGCGTGGCTGCAGGAGACGCCGCGCCTGGGCGTGCCCAACGCGGGGGTCGTGCTCGACGTCGATGGCGCCACGGTGATCGACACGCTCGCCGTCGCCTCGCAGTACGAGCCGTTCGGCGACGCGGTGGATGCGCTCGGGTTCCGGGTGCGGCGCATCGTGCTCACCGGCGACCACCTCGACTTCGTGGGCGGCACCGTGCGGTTCCCGATGGCGGCGGTGTACGGCTCGCCGTCGGCCAGCGCGCACCTCGACCAGCCGGCCGATCCGGCGATCCTGCGCGCCCTGCACCCGGACCTGGCCGCCGAGATCGACGACGAGCTGCGCACCCGGTCGGTCACCCACGTCGTCGCCGAGGCCACCGACCTCACGCCGGCCACGGTCGTGGTGCCCCTCGACGGCCAGTCCGCGCTGAACCTCGCGGTGCTCGTGCCCGAGGCCGACGTGCTGTTCGGCGGCGCGCTGTGCTGCTTCGGCGTCACGCCGCTCGCGTTCGACGGCGATCCCGCGGCCTGGGCCGAGTCGCTCGACGCGCTGGCCCCGCTCGCCACCACCATCGTCCCCGGGCACGGTCGCATCGGCGGCGAAGCCGAGCTGCGCGATCAGCAGGCGTACCTGCGGGCGTGCGCGGACGCCGCGGGCGACCCGCAGCGGATCCCCGCCGGCCCGTGGGACCAGTGGCCCGGGCGGGCGTGGGACGCGGTC
>JAODBM010000023.1 GCA_025463985.1 Acidimicrobiales bacterium | reverse complement strand
GGGCCGCCGGGCCGGACCGCCGGACCCGACCGGGCCGGGCCGGGCCGGGCCGCCGGGGCGTCATTGCCTCGGCGCAAGACCGGAGGCAGAAGCCCACCGACACGGTGGGCCATCGCCTCTGGTTTGCGGGGTCAGGCAGCCAGCTGACGCCGGAGGTCGTAGGTGTCGCGGATGGTCGCCCCGACTCCGGCCGCGTCGGCAGCCAGCGTCTCGGCCATGAAGCGCAACGTCTGCCAGCCCGCCCGCGCCGCCTGCGCATCACGCTCGCGGTCACGCTTCAGGTCGGAGATCCGCGCGTGCCACCGGCGGCCGTCCATCTCCACGATGAGCCGCGCTTCGGGCCATCCGCCGTCGACGCAGCCATCGAGCTCTTGACGGCCCGGGAACCGCATCTGCGAGATGGGAGCGGGCAGGCCCATGTCCACGGCGATCCGGAACAGGTGGCGCTCGAGCACGCTCCGGGCCGGCCGCCGCCCACCCATGCGCCCGTCGAGGACAGATCCGAGCGCCTTCACGCCGGGCTTGCCGTAGCGCGCCACGTCACCGAGGCACCGAGCGATGGCCATCTCGTCAGCTGCTCGGGCGGCGACGACCTCGTCGAGCGCATAGCGAAGGCGACTGATGTGGACCACCGCGGAGAGATCGACGATGGTGCGGGCGATCGTCGTTCGGGGAAGACCGACCGCTTCGTCGATCTGCTGGTGCTCGGGGAGCACATCGCAGAGCTGATGAACGATGGCCCCGTCGATGCGGTGGTGCGACCCGCGTGCCGCGGTGAGGACGGGACGCTCGCCCGGGAACCCCGGAATGCCGATCAGCGCGGCCGCGGCCTCGTGCGACACCACCGACGCCCGCCCGACGGCCAGGGTCGCACACCACAGGCGGCACGCGAACGTGCGGGGCATGCCGACCAGGACGTACACGCCGGGGTGGACCCGCTCCCAGCGGCGCGCACGGAGCCGCCGCTCGATCACGCGGTCGGTCAGCCCGGTGGCCAGCACCTGGGCCCGGGAGAACGCCCCGCTCTGATGGGCGGCGAGGCGAAGGATGGTGTCGTTCGAGCTCATATCCATGACGCGAGTTCAGCAGCAGGGTGTGACAGCTGAGCGAGGACCAGCACCGCGGCAGGAGGGGGCCATTGCCTCGGCGCGAAACCCGAGGCAGGAACCCACCGAAACGGTGGGCCATTGCCTCGACTTTGGGGCGGGCGCGGAGGGCGTCAGGCGGCGGGGGCGAGGTCGCTGGGGAGGAGCTGGTCGGTGAGGAGGCGCTCGTAGCGGGCGGTGTCGCCGGCGACGAACTGGCGGCACAGGGGCAGGCCGGCCACGTAGCAGAAGATGTACGCCTTCCACGTCGGGTCGGTCTGGAACTGCACCGCCTTCTCGGCCCGGTTGCGAGGCAGGAGCGCCCAGCGCTCGAGGTAGGCGATGGCGGCGTCGGGGTCGGCGCCGTCCTCGTGCAGGAGCAAGGCGACGTTGCCCCGCACGTTCGCCAGCGCCTCACCGGCCGTGGATACCGCGGCCACGACCTCCGCGTCGTAGCGGATGCCGAGCGCGCCGAGGTGCTCGGCCAGCACGGGTTCGGGCCGCGCGCCGAGCAGCACCTCGAGTCCGAGGTCGGCGAGCCCCTCCGCGACCAGGCACTGCGGTGTGCCGACCAGGAAGATCGACTCCTCGAGCTGGCCGCGCCGGCGCACGAGGCCGACCTCCTTGCGGGTGTGCTCGGTGTGGTGGCCCGGGTAGGCCTCATGGGCAACGAGGTGGCCGAGCGACGTCGACAGCACGGGCAGGTCGATGTTGATCGCCACCCGGCTGCGCAGGTCGCCCTCGTAGTAGTTGAAGCCCGACCACGGCTTGTTCGTCTCGAACAGGAACTCGACGTGCTCGCCCTCGGGCAGCCCGAACAGCTGCTGGGTGCGCGCCCTGAAGTCGTCGGCGAGCGAGCGGACGGCGCGCTCCAGCTTGTCGACGGGCACCGCGTGCGACTCGCGCCAGGCGATCAGCCGTTCGGGCAGGGGCCCGGAGCCGGGCAGCGCGGCGTCGAGCTGGCGGTGCGCGGCGGCCAGGTCGTCTTCCGGCACGCGCTCGGGCCGCACGCCGTAGCAGGCCTCGACCTCATCGCGGTAGCCGATGGCGGCGCCGTCGAGCTTGCGGGCCACCGTGTGCAGGCCCACGACCTGGGCTCGCAGCCAGGCCCGCCGAGCCGCCGCCAGGTCGCCCGCACCGGCGTCCAGGTCGGCGGTGAGGTGGCGGGCGTCGGCGGTGAGGGCCGGCAGGGGGCGCACCGGCTCGTCGGCCACCCGCTGCGCCACGTCGGCCGGGCCGTAGTACGCATCGACGAGCCCGTCGAGGTGCCGGCCGAGCCGCAGCCCCAGCTCGAGGTACCGGTCGACCGGGGTGGCCTCGGGCACGACCTCAGCCCAGCCGGGCCCGGAAGAGCTCGAGGGTGCGGCTCCACGCCAGCGCCGAGGCCTCCGGGTCGTACACCTCGGGCCGCGTGTCGTTGAAGAAGGCGTGCTGCGCCCCCGGATACACGTAGAAGATCACGTCCTTGCCGAGGTCGCGCAGCTTCTGCTCGAGCTCGCGGGCGGCGTCGATCGTGAAGTACTCGTCTTTCTCGGCGATGTGGCCACGGACCGGTGCCTGGAGGGCCGACCAGTCGGGCTGGGCGTCGGGCCACGGGATGAGCCCGTACCAGGGGACCACCGCGCCGAAGGCCTCGGGCTGCGTGCAGGCGATCCACAGCGTGAGCCCGCCGCCCATGCAGAAGCCGGTGACGCCGAGGGTCGGGCTGGTGACCGCCTCGTGGCCCTGGAGGAAGGCGATGGCGCCGCTGACGTCCTGGCCGGCCTGGTCGAGGTTCAGCGCCATCATGAGCTTGCCGGCCTCGTCGGGCTCCGTCGCGGTCTCGCCGTGGAAGAGGTCGGGCGCCAGCGCCACGAACCCCTCCGCCGCGAACCGGTCGCACACGTCCTTGATGTGGGGGACGAGGCCCCACCACTCTTGGAACACGATCAGCCCCGGCCCGGACCCGGACTCGGGGACGGCGAGGTAGCCCTGCGCCTGGCTGCCGTTGCTGGGGAACTCCACGATCTGACCCATGGCTCGCCACGGTACCCGCGGGCGCCGTCCGGACGGACGGTCGGTCAGCTGGGTGGCCAGGTGGCGCTGACGGCCCCGCTCCCGAGATCGATGGTCTGCAGCAAGGAGTCGACGGTGATCACGAGCTGGTCGCCCTGCACGCGTTCGAGCCCGACCGAGTAGCTGCCCGACTCGTAGCGGGGCCGGTAGTGGCCGTGGACGGCGCGGACCGTCCCGCCGGTGGACGGGTCGATCGTCTCGACGTTCAGCGCGGTGTCCTGACGAGCGAGCGTGACGAGCCGCAGGTCGGAGCCGCCCATCGACACGAGGAAGCGGCCGGGCTCCGACGAGAAGAGCGCGTCGGTGCTGCGGGAGTCGACCGGCGAGAACGCCGCGAGCCCCTGGAGCGAGCGGGTCCACAGCCGCTGTCCCGACGCGCGCGACCAGGCCGCGAGCGCGGGCCGATCGCTCCCGCGCGTCTGCGACACCACGCCGACCACCAGGCCGGCCAGCAGTCCCTGCGGCTTCACGCTCTCGTCCTGCCCCACGGACATGGCCCGCGCCCGCCCGGTGGCGAGGTCGAACAGGTCGAGCCGCCGGCTGTCGGCGATCGCCATGTCCGTGCGGCCGACCAGCACGTGGCCGTCGTCGAGCGAGCTCGCGCTCGCGATGGGGACGTTCCACAGCTGGCGGCCGGTGGCCAGGTCCCAGCGCTGCAGGCACGAGCTGCCGCTGGACACCGCCACCACCACGTTCTCGGTGCCGGGGATGGCGCGGATGAGGTCGAAGGGCTGGAAGGTCGCGATGTAGCCGCCGTCGTAGGCCGCGGGGCAGGTCGGCTGGATGCGCCGCACATCCGCGCCCGTGGCCAGGTCGACCACGCCCACGAAGCCGTTGAACGCGGGCTTGGGACGACGGTCGGTCACCACCAGATGGCCACCGGCCACCAGCAGCTTGCCGTTCGTGGCTTCCAGGCGACGCTGCCACAGGAGCCGACCGGTGCCTGGGTCCAACGCGCGCACGATCGCGTCGCGCGTCCGCACGATCAGCCGGCCGCCGATCGACAGGAAGCAGGTCGGGCACGAGGTCTCGACCTCGTCGGACAGCTGCGCCTTCCAGGCGAGCGTGCCGCGGGTCAGGTCGAACGCGAGCAGCTGGTCCTTGGCTCCGACGAAGACGCGGCCGGCGTCGAGCGCGAACACCGCGCTCGAGACGTTCTTGGGAAGCGGGGCGGACTTCCAGTCGAGCCCGCGGGCGCCGACGCGGGTCCGACCGACGATCCGCTGATCGTTCGAGCTGTCGTAGAAGACGCCGACGAACCCGAGCGGCTGCCGCGGCTCGCCCGGCAGCATGACGTGGTCGCCCGAGCTGAGGCTGAGGTGGTCCGCGGGGAGGGCGGCGACAGGAGCGCCGCCAGCACCGCCGGAGGTCGCGGCGCGGTGGCCCCCGCTGGCGACCGCGGTGGCGATGACGGTCGCGGCGGCGACGGCCACGACCACGATGCCGACCCACACCCGCCCGCTGGCCCGTCGGCGCCCCGACGACCCCGACGCCCGTGCCGCGACCGGGACACCGACCGCAGCTACCGCGCCAGGCGCGCCAGCCGTGCCAGCCGCGCCCGGGCCGGAGCTCGCCGACCGGTCGCCCTCGCGCACCAGGAGGCCGCACCCGTCGCAGCGCATCTCACCGCCGGCGCCCGCCGGCGGGAGCGACCGGCCACAGGCCGGACAGGTACCCGGGAGATCGGCGTCCGCCATCTCGACCTCCGCGCCCGCGCCGTTCGCTCAGTAGCCGCCGGCGAGCTTGCGGTGGTCCCAGGAGACCACCCGTTCGGCGTGGATCCGAACCCCCACCCGCTTGTTCGCCATCAGCTTCGCGGCCGCCTCGATGTCGGCCGGATCGCTGATGTCGTGGTAGCGCTCGAGCACGCTCTTCGCCGCCAGGATGATCTGCTCGGGGTCCTCGACGATCTCGGCCGTGCCCACCAGCTCGAGCCCCCGCAGCTCCTCGTAGCTGTCGCCGTCCTCGATCAGCACGGTGACGCGGGGATCGCGCCGCAGGTTCTGCACCTTCTGCGACTTGGCGAACGTCTCGAACATCGGGTCACCGTCGACGAAGCCGTACCACATGGCCACGAGGTGGATCGACCCGTCGTGGTTGAACGTCGCCACGTTCATCGTGTGCCGGCCGTGGAGGAACTGCTGAACCTCGTCATCGGTCATGCGGATCAGATCGCGGCGAGACATCGCACCAACGTAGGCCCTTCTCCGGCGCGAGCCCTGAGATCGTCAGACCTGGCGCAGCAGCTCCGGGGCCGCGGGGCAGTCGATGTGGCGGACGGCTTCGGCGGTCGGCTCGAGCCCGCGCGGGCCGACGAGGTGCGAGACGAGGTCGAGGGGCACGCGGTCCTCGTCGAGCTCCCACGGTTCGGCCGGCAGCTCGACCCGAGCGGTGATGGCGTCCCACAACCGAGCCGGCACCAGGCGCCCCACCCCGGCCACGCCCCACACCGGCCGGCCGACGGTGCAGGCCACCGCCGCCGCGGCCCGGCTGCCGGCCACGGCGAGCGCCTCGGTCGGGCCACAGGCGAGCAGGTCGAACAGCACGAGGTCGGCGGCGGCCGCGGCGGCGCCGAGGCCTGCGAGCGGGACATCGGTGGCGCCCACGTCGCGGCGCGCGAGAAGCCGGACGAACCCCGAGCCCTCGTCGAGGGTGTCCACCACGAGCACCTCCACGTCGCCGCGGCGGCTCAGCGCCTCGCCGAGCCGCTCGGGCCACCCGAGCACGCACACGGTGGCGTCGGCGGGCAGGGCGTTGGCCAGCTCGCGGACCGTGGGGTCTCGGTGCAGCTCGTCGAGCGCCCGCCAGGCTTCATCACCGGGATCACCGGCCGAGAGCACCCGGGCGCAGAGCCACCAGACCGGGGCCACCGCGGGATGGCGGTCGACCATCCGCCGGCAGGCGGTGACGAGGGCCGCGGGCTCGCCGGCGAACGCGGCCAGCGACCCGGCCACCTCGCGCACCAGCTCGTCCGGATCGGCGCCGGACGCCCGGGCCACATAGCGGAGCCGCTCGATGGGGTGCATCAACCCCGCACGGTACCGACCCGGCGAACGGGTTGGGACCCGCAGCGCCGGCAGGGGTCGATCAGAGGCCGGGCTTCCAGATCATGTCGATGAGCAGGAGCAGCAGCAGCACGTGGAGCATGCCGCCGTACATCGACAGCTTGGCGTCCGCCGTGTCGTCGCCGGCCGCCGCCTTCTTCTCGGTGGGGCCCATGAGCCCGAACTGCACGCCGATGGCGATGAACCACAGCAGCATGCCGATCGACACCCACGTCTGGCTGAACTTCCAGGCCTTGTCGCTCATGCCGACCATGGCGAAGCCGAAGAGCCCAGCCGCTATCAGGGCCGGGCCGTAGATGCGCTGGGTGTTGCCCGCGGCCATCTCGCCGATGGCCGGGCCGGCCGGCTTGCCTGCCTTCTTCAGCCGGACCGCCGCGAACGGCCAGACGAACGCCGGCGAGAAGGCCACGATGACCGCGAGGATGTGCAAGAGGAGGAACAGCTTGTAGCCGAAGCTGTCGACTGCGGCGAGGACCATCGGGAACCTCCGGGGACGGCGGGACGAGGCGAACCTAGTCATTCGAACGTCGCCGGCCGGGCTTGGTCGGGATCTGCGTCGGCGAAGACGGCTCGACTACCTTCTGCCGCCGTGGCTACCCAGGTCTCCCCGGATGTGAAGCTGACCGCGCTCGAGGGCCCGAGCGGCACGCTTCCGGAGTGGCTGACCAACTTCCAGCTGGTCACCGTCGTGCTCGACCCGTACACGAACCAGAGCGCGTGGCTGCTCGAGACGGCGGGCCGCATCCTGCGTGAGTTCTCCGGCGCCGACTGCCGCGTGTCGTGGACGGTCACGGCCGACGAGGCCGACGCCAAGCGGTTCCTCGGGCCTTGGGCGACCGAGCTGCTCACCTTCGTCGATCCCGACCGGACGCTGGTCAAGGCCCTCGACCTCCAGCGGCTGCCCGCCCTCGTCAACATCCGCCAGGACCTCAGCGTCGCCGGCGTGGCCGAGGGCTGGGACCCGCCGGCCTGGGACGCCATCGCCACCGAGCTGGCCCGCATGATGTCGTGGAGCCACCCGTCGATCCCCGGCGCCGACGACCCCGGCCCCTTCGAGGGCTCGCCGGCCCTGGGCTGAGCGCCGCCGGCACCGGCCCCCGGCGCCGACATGGGTCCCATCGGGGCCGGTGGCCGTCCGCGACACTGGCCGCGATGCAGAGCGACCTCGTGCTGTTCGGCCACATCGCGCTTGCGACCGCGCTCGGCTTCGTCCTCGGCTGGGAGCGCGAGATCCGCGGCCACCCGCTCGGCGGCCGCACGTTCGCCACGGTCGCCACCGGCGCGGCGGCCATCACGGCCATCGGCGTCAACGACTTCCCGACCTCGGCCGAGCGGGCGATCGCCGGGATCATCACCGGGGTCGGCTTCATCGGCGCCGGCATGGTGGTGAACACCGGCGGAGGGGTGCGAGGCCTCACGACCGCGGCTGCGGTCTGGACCGGCGCGGCGATCGGCATCGTGGTCGGCGCCCGCCACCTCATGCTCGGCGTCGCCCTCACCGGCATGGTGCTCGTGGTGCTCGAGCTGCGCCACCTGCCCGTGCTCCGGCACCTCGACGCCAGCGCGGTGGTGGGCCGCTTCCAGAACGACACCGAGTTCGAGGGCAACGGCAGCCAGGGCGCGCCGCCGCCCGCTCCGAACGACCCTCCGGCGCGTTAGCGACCGGCCGCCCGTCAGCCGCCCTTCGTGATGCCGCCCTTCGTCAGCGCCAGGACGTCGAGGGCGCGATCGAGCTCGTCGTCGCTCAGCAGGCCCTGCTCGCGGACGAGGTCGCGGATCGTGCGGCCCGTCCGGTTGCTCTCCTTGATCAGCTCGGCCGTCTTCTCGTAGCCCAGATAGGGGTTGAGCGACGTGGCCACCGCCGGGGACGCCTCGGCGTAGCTGCGGCAGCGCTCCTCGTCGGCGGTGATGCCGGCGACGAGGCGATCGGCGAACAGGACGCTGACGTTGGTCAGCAGGTCGATCGACTCGAGCAGGTTGCGGGCCATCATCGGCATGGTCACGTTCAGCTCGAAGTTGCCCTGGCTGCCGCCGAACGCCACGGCGGCGTCGTTGCCGATCACCTGCGCGCCCACCTGGATCATCGCTTCGGCCAACACCGGGTTCACCTTGCCCGGCATGATCGACGACCCGGGCTGGAGGTCGGGCAGGTGGATCTCGGCCAGCCCGGTGCGTGGTCCGGACGCCATCCAGCGCAGGTCGTTCGCGATCTTGATCAGCGCGGTCGCGGCCGCCCGGATTTGACCGGATGCCTCGACGAGCGCATCACGCGCCGCGTTGCCGGCGATGTGGTCGGCGACCTCGAACAGCGGCAGCGCGGTGCGCTCGGCCAGCCTCGCGATCACGGCGCCGCCGAAGCCTCGTGGCGCGTTGATGCCGGTGCCGACCGCGGTGCCGCCGAGGGGCAGCTGGCCGAGGCGGGCGAGCGACTCGCGCAGCCGCGCCGCCGCCTGCTCGACCTGCGTGGCGTAGCCGCCGAGCTCTTGGCCGAGCGTGATCGGGGTGGCGTCCATCAGGTGGGTCCGGCCGGCCTTGACCACGGCCGCCATCTCGGCCGCCTTGCGCCGCAGCACCGCGGCGAGGTGGTCGAGCGCGGGCCCGAGATCCTCGTGGATGCCTTCCACTGCGGCCAGGTGGATCGCCGTCGGGAAGACGTCGTTGGAGGACTGCGAGGCGTTGACCTGATCGTTCGCGTGGACGGGTTCGCCGAGCGCCGCTGACGCGAGGGTGGCGATGACCTCGTTGGCGTTCATGTTCGACGACGTGCCCGAGCCGGTCTGGAACACGTCGACGGGGAACTGGTCGTCCCAGCGCCCCTCGGCCACCTCCTCGGCGGCGGCGCTGATGGCACCCGCGACCCGGTCGTCGACCGCCGGCACCTCGCCGCGCGACGCGTTGACGCGGGCGGCCTCGGCCTTGATCAGGCCCAGGGCGCGGATCAGCCGCCGGTCGATCGGCCGGCCCGAGATCGGGAAGTTCTCGACGGCCCGCTGGGTCTGCGCCGCCCACTTCGCCTCGGACGGAACCCGCACCTCCCCCATCGAGTCGTGCTCGATCCGGTACCCGTCTGCGTCAGCCATGGCGCCCGGTCTACCCGCGCCACCCTCGCCAATGTGGAGTAGAAGCGGTTGCTCTGGCGACCGCTTCTACTCCACATTCGGAGCGGGGGGGCTGCCGGACGTAGCGTCGTCCACCGATGACTGAGTTCTCGTACACCGAGCTGCTGCCCCTCGGGCCCGACGCCACGCCGTACCGACGGATCGAGGTCGACGGCGTGTCCACGGTCGAGGCGCTGGGCCACACGCTCCTGCAGGTCGAGCCGCGGGTGCTCACCCGACTGGCGGGTGAGGCCATGCACGACATCGCCCACTTCCTGCGGCCGGGCCACCTCGCGCAGCTGGCCAAGATCCTCGACGACCCCGAGGCCTCGTCCAACGACCAGTTCGTGGCCCTCGATCTGCTCAAGAACGCCAACATCGCGGCCGGCGGCGTGCTGCCCATGTGCCAGGACACCGGCACCGCCATCGTGAAGGGCAAGAAGGGCCAGTACGTGCTCACCGGAGGCGGCGACGAGGCCGCCCTCGCTCGCGGCATCTTCGACACCTACCAGCGCGACAGCCTGCGCTATTCGCAGATGGCCCCGCTCACGATGTGGGACGAGCAGAACACCGGCACCAACCTGCCGGCCGAGATCAAGATCAGCGCGGTCGACGGCGACGCCTACAAGCTGCTGTTCATGGCCAAGGGCGGCGGCTCGGCCAACAAGAGCTTCCTGTTCCAGGAGACCAAGGCCGTGCTGAACCCGGCCGGCCTCATGAAGTTCCTCGACGAGAAGCTGCGGCTGCTCGGCACGTCGGCCTGCCCGCCGTATCACCTGGCCGTCGTGGTCGGCGGCACGTCGGCCGAGTCGGCGCTCGAGACGGCCAAGCTCGCGTCGGCCCGGTACCTCGACACGATCCCGACCGAGGGCGGCGCCGACGGCCACGGGTTCCGCGACCTCGAGCTCGAGCAGGAGGTGCTCGGCCTCACGCAGCGGTTCGGCATCGGCGCCCAGTTCGGCGGCAAGTACTTCTGCCACGACGTGCGGGTGATCCGCCTCCCCCGCCACGGCGCGTCGTGCCCCGTGGCCATCGCCGTGTCCTGCTCGGCGGACCGGCAGGCGCTCGCCAAGATCACCGCCGACGGCGTGTTCCTCGAAGATCTCGAGCGCAACCCGGCCCGCTTCCTGCCCGAGGTCACCGACGACCACCTGGGCGGCGACGTGGTCCACATCGACCTCAACCGTCCGATGGCCGAGATCCGGGCCGAGCTGTCGAAGCACCCGGTCAAGACCCGCCTGTCGCTGACCGGCCCGGTCGTGGTGGCCCGCGACATCGCCCACGCCAAGATCAAGGAGCGCCTCGACGCCGGCGAGCCCATGCCGCAGTACCTGCGTGACCACGCCGTGTACTACGCCGGCCCCGCCAAGACGCCGGCCGGCTACGCGTCCGGCTCGTTCGGCCCCACCACCGCCGGCCGCATGGACTCCTACGTCGATCAGTTCCAGGCCGCCGGCGGCTCGCAGGTGATGCTGGCCAAGGGGAACCGCTCACGCCAGGTGACCGACGCCTGCCAGGCCCACGGCGGCTTCTACCTCGGCTCGATCGGCGGCCCCGCCGCCCGCCTGGCGCAGGACTGCATCCGCAAGGTCGAGGTGCTCGAGTACGCCGAGCTCGGCATGGAGGCGGTGTGGATGATCCAAGTCGAGGACTTCCCCGCCTTCATCGTCGTCGACGACAAGGGCCACGACTTCTTCGACGAGGTCACCACCCCGGTCAGCCTCGGCACCAAGTAGCCGTCCTGCGCACGAAGTAGTCGCGCCACGACCGACGCGCACGCCACAAGTGCAGGTTCAGGACGCTCCCGGCTGATGTCGACGCTCGATCAGGGCATCGATCCCGCACGACACGAAGACGACTCCGAAGCCGACGACCAGCCCGGCGCGCAGCCCCCAGAGGTCGGTGACGAGCGCCGTCGAGAGGGTGGCGGCCAGCCCACGCTCGAGACGCGTGGGCCTACGCGGCCCGAACGCCCGGCGCGTCCACGAGCCCTGCGGCGCGCGGGATCCGGCGACGGCGAGCCCCAGGACGATGGCCCAAGGCAGCGAGAGGTAGACGACCGTCATCCGCGGACGTGACACACGCGCTGCCCGTTGGGATAGGTGCCGGGCTCCATCGTCGGGAACTTGATCTTCAGGCAGCGATGATCTCCGACGGCGTTGTTCGCCTGCGAGGCCCAAAGGGCCCAGATGCCGGCCACTATGAGACATGGCAGACGGCCGCACAGCCCAGCCCCCACGGCCGCAGCGGCCGCGTAGGAGCGCATCTGCTTGGTCTCCTCCCACGTGAAATATGCAGTGCACGTCAGCCAGCCGCACGTCCGCTGTTCCGCAGGGAACGCTTTCCGCCCGCCGTCAGCGTCGTCGATGACGATGACGATGACGATGACGTATCGGGGCGGGCTCAGCGTCGCCGGCTGGCTCACGGTCGACTCGATGATCCGGCCGCGTGGAACCGCGGCGGCCCTCGAAGCTCGGCCCAGGTAGGTCCCTGCGGCGAGCACCGCCACAAGGGTGAGGACGCACGCGCCCTTGGAAGGAGTTCGCATGGTTCCGCCTTTCTGACGCACCACCCGCCGCCGGTCTTCGGTGGTGCTCGCCCACCGTGCCTCCGTGTGCCAGGGCCGTCAACGGCATGAGCGCCGTCATCTGCGCGCAGCGAGCGAACGGCACAACTTTTCCACCCGCGGACGGGTGGAAAAGCCGAGCCGGGCTTTCAGCAGGGACGAGCCGGCGTCAGCCCTTCACGTACGAGCACTTCTCGGCGACGAGGCCATCGCTGACGGTGAAGAGGTCGACGCCGCGGACGTGACCGTCGGCCCAGTCGTAGCGCCAGCGCTGCACGACCCGATCGACGCTCTCGCAGTAGGTGTCCTCCACGGTGAACGTGGCCGCGGCGTCGGCGAAGATCGGCTCCCAGGCGGCGCGCACCGCGTCTTGGCCCACGAACCGCTCGCCGTCGGGCGCCGGTCCGGTGCTCTCGAACACGACGTCGTCGGTCGTGAGCGCCAGCGTCGCATCCAGGTCGTGCGCGCCCCACGCTTCGCCGAACCGCTCGATGACGTCGATGGGATCCATGTCGCCCCCGTTCGGCCCGCCATGACGAGCGGGCCGACCGATCATGCGCAGAACGGCGCAAGACGGGCAACGTCCCGTGGCGGCTACGCCAGGGCGACGAGGTCGAGCATGTCGTCGGACCAGTGGTCGATGGTGCCGTCGGGCATCAGCAGGACCCGGTCGGGCGCGAGGCGCTCGACGAACTCGGCATCGTGGCTCACGAGCACGATCGTGCCGGGCCAGCTGCCGAGCGCCTCGGCCACCGCGGTGCGGCTCATGGGGTCGAGGTTGTTGGTGGGCTCGTCGAGCAGCAGGACGTTGTGGCGGCCGCCCACGAGCTGCGCCAACGCGAGCTTGGTCTTCTCGCCACCCGAGAGCGTGGCTGCGTCCTGGAAGACCTTGTCGCCGATCAGGCCGAACATGCCGAGCAGCGAGCGCAGCTCGCGTTCGCCCAGCCCGGCCGACGCCTCGGCCATGTGCTCGACGAGCGACACGCCCGAGCGGATGCCCTCGTGCTCTTGGGCGTAGTAGCCGAACGACGTGCCCATGCCCCAGGAGACGTCGCCCAGGGTCACGTCGGTGACGCCGGCGAGGATGCGCAGGAGGCTGGTCTTGCCCGCGCCGTTGAGCCCCATGATCAGCAGGCGGTCGCCGCGCCCGACGTCGAAGGTGACGTCCTCGAACACGTCGAGGCCGACGTAGGACTTGGCGAGGTCCTGCACCTCCAGCACGGTGCGGCCCGAATGCGGCGGCTCGGGCAGCCGGAGCTTGAGGACGCGACGGGCCTGCGGCGAGTCGGGGGCGTCGGTCTGGAGCCGGGCGATGCGCTTCTCCAGGCTGTGGGCCATCGACGCCTTCGTGGCCTTGGCCCCGAAGCGGTCGACGATGGTCTGCAGCCGGTCGATCTCCTTGGCCTGCGCGGCGGCCAGCTTCGCCTGCCGAGCCTCGTCGCGGTCGCGCTGGGCCAGGTACTGCGAGTACGTGCCCTTGTACTCGACCATCGTGCCGGTGGCGCCGTCAGCACCGCGGTCGAGGTGCATGACCCGGGTGATCGCCTCGTCGAGGAGGTCGAGGTCGTGGCTGATCACGAGCAGGGCGCCCTGGTAGGAGCGCAGGAACTCGAGCATCCAGCCCTTCGCGTCGCTGTCGAGGTGGTTGGTGGGCTCGTCGAGGAGGAGGACGTCGGAGCCGGCGAACAGGATGCGCACGAGCTCGACCCGCCGGCGCTGGCCGCCCGAGAGGGCGCCGAGCGGGAGGTCGAGGCGGTCGTCGTCGAGCCCGACGCCGGCGGCCAGGCGGCGCACCTCGCTCTCGGCGGCATAGCCGCCGTCCATCCGGAACTGCTCCTCGGCGCGGCTGAACTTCTCGATGTTGCGGTCGCTCGGGTCTTCCTCGATGCGGATGCGCAGCTTCTCGATGCGGGCCGCGGCCTCGTCGAACCCGCGGCCGGACAGGACGTGGTTGAGGGCGGTGAGGTCGTCGGGCACGCCGTCGAGGCGCGGATCCTGGGGGAGGTAGCCGAGCCCGCCCTTGATGTGGACGATGCCGCGGCCGGCATCGGCGCCCCCGCCGAGCACCTTGAGGAGGCTGGTCTTGCCGGCGCCGTTGCGGCCCACCAGACCGACCTTGTCGCGGGCGCGCACGGTGAACGAGACCCCGTCGACGAGGGTGACCCCACCCACCTCGACTCGCACGTCACGGGCTTGCAGCACCGATCCAGGGTGCCAGAACGCGCCCGCGCTGCCACCATCAGTTGCTGCCGCAACCACCTCCGGCAGGATGGTGGGGGCACCGGCGGCGGGCTCAGGGCTTGCGTTTCACCACGCTGCGTGCTGAAATCTGCCGTCCTTGCCACGGTGAGCGAGATGAGTGAGGGGAGCGGCGGATGGTGCGAAGGCTCGGATCAGCGGCGGTGGTGCTCGTCGTGCTGGTCGTCGCCGCGCTGCCGGCCGCGGCCGCGACCCCCACGCCGAACGAGGTCACGGTGTCAGCCGTGCCCTCGACCCTCACGCCCTACGTCCGTGACGGTCAGGTCCGGGCCATCGCCGTGGTCGGCAACCGGGTCGTGCTCGGCGGCAGCTTCACCTCGGTGCGCAACCGTCCGAACGGCTCGCCGCCGCGGACGCAGCGCTACCTGGTCTCGTTCGATCGGACCACCGGCGTGCTCGACCCGAAGTTCGCGCCCGTGCTCGACGACACCGTCGAGGCCCTGGCCCCGGCGCCGGACGGCGTCTCGGTGCTCGTGGGCGGCAACTTCCAGAAGGTCAACGGGCTCCTCGCCGGCGGCATCACCCGCCTCGCCGTAGCCACGGGCGCCCGCGTGCCGGGCTTCCTCGCCAACACCGACGGTCGGGTCGACACGCTGAAGGTGCACAGCACCACCGCGTACGTCGGCGGCACGTTCGGCAAGATCAACGGCCTCGTGCGCACCCGCCTCGCCGCGCTCGACGCCACGACCGGTGCGGTCTCCCCCGCGCTGGACATCCCCGTCGACTCGTCGCAGAACGCGAAGGCGCCGTCCCGAGTCGAGAAGCTGGCCGTGAACCCGGCCGGCACTCGGCTGGTGATCGCCGGCAACTTCCTCGGGGTCGGCCACCTGGCGCGCCAGCAGATCGCCATGATCGACCTCACGACGGTGCCGGCCACGATGACGCACTGGAGCACGAACCGGTTCGTCCACACGCAGTGCTCCCGGACCTACAACAGCGACATCCGCGACGTCGAGGTGTCGCCCGACGGGTCGTACTTCGTGGTCGGCACCACCGGCGCCTGGGGCGGCGTCAAGTCCATGTGCGACAGCGCGTCGCGCTGGGAGATGGCCGCGTCGACGCCGGCGCAGGAGCCGACCTGGACCCAGTTCACCGGCGGCGACACGATCACCGCGCTCGCGGTGACCGGCAGCACGATCTACCTCGGCGGGCACTTCCGCTGGATGAACAACGCGCTCACGCCCCACGGCGATGCCGCCGGCCCTGGCGCCGTCGTGCGGCAGGGCCTGGCCGCGCTCGATCCGTCGACCGGCGCGCCGCTGGCCTGGAACCCCACCCGCCAGCTCGGCTACGGGGTGCTCGACATGCTCGCCACCGACGGCGGGCTCTACATCGGCCACGACACCAACGAGGTCGGCCACCAGGTGAACGCCCGCGTGGCCTACTTCACCGCGGCGGGCGGCACGCCGGTGCCGCATCCGCCCGACCCCGCGCTGCCGACGACGCTGTTCACCGCCGACAGCGCCGGCCGGATCGCGGGCCGCGCGTTCAGCGGCGCGTCCGCCCCGACCGGCTACCAGCTCGTGCCGAGCAGCGAGCCGTGGGCGCAGGCGCGGGGCATCTTCGCCGCCGGAGGCTGGCTCTACAGCGGCTGGTCCGACGGATACCTGCGGCGCCGCACCTTCAACGGCTCCTCGTTCGGGCCCGTGCTGTCGGCCTTCTCATGGTGGGACAACCGCACGGTGCGCTCAGCGATGTACACCGGCGGACGGCTCTACTACACGACGGTCTACGACGATCAGCTCTGGATGCGGACCTTCGACGCCGCGACCGGCGTGGTGGGCACGCAGAAGCTCCAGGCGGCGGGCCCGGTAGGCGGGATCGCTTGGCGCCAGGTCACCGGCATGACCTACGCGGGCGGCACGCTGATCGTCACCACGAGCGACGGCTACCTGCGGACGGCGAAGACCACGTTCGCCGTCAACGGCACGCCCAGCATCCCCAGCGGCCTGCACGCGATCAGCGGGCCGCAGATCGACGGCCGCCGCTGGGCGTTCGTCGACCTCTTCACCGCGACCGCCGGCGGCTGACCCCCACCCCACGAGCGGGCGACGGCACCCGCGCACCCGGGGAGCGGGTAGAACCGGCGGGTGCTGTTCGCCGAGATCGTGGCCACCTCGGGCGGCGTCGCAGCCACGGCGGCGCGCTCGACCAAGGCCGACCTGCTCGCTGACCTGCTGCGGCGGTTGGACGACGACGAGGTCGAGCCGGCCGTGGGCTTCCTCACCGGTGAGGTGCGGCAGGGGCGCATCGGTGTCGGCTGGGCCACGCTCATGGCGATCGTGAGCGACCCCTCTGCCGAGCCCACGCTGACCGTGGGCGACATCGACCTGGCCATGAGCGAGCTGGCCGCGACCATCGGCAGCGGCTCGGGCGCCGCGAGGGCAAGCCTGCTCAGCCGGCTGTTCGGCCGGGCGACGGAGCCCGAGGCCGCGTTCCTCGTCCGGCTGCTCGGCGGCGAGCTGCGGCAGGGCGCCAACGAGGGCGTGATGGTCGACGCTGTGGCCAAGGCGGCCGGCGTGCCGGCGGCCGCAGTGCGCCGCGCCCACATGCTCGGCGGCCGCCTGGACACCTGCGCCCGCGCCGCGATCACCGGCGGCACCGCGGCGCTGGAGCAGATCGGCCTGCAGGTCGGCCGGCCGCTGCGCCCGATGCTGGCGTCGACCGCCCCCGACACGGCCACGGCGCTCGAGGACCTCGGCCGGGCCTCGGTCGAATGGAAGCTCGACGGGATCCGCATCCAGGTGCACCGCCAGGGCGATGCGATCTGGGTGTTCACCCGCAACCTCAACGACATCACCGCGCGCGTGCCCGAGCTGACCGACGCGATCGCACGGCTCCCGGTCACGAGCGTCGTGCTCGACGGCGAGGCGGTCGCGTTCGACGACGCGGGCCGGCCCCGCATGTTCCAGGAGACCGTGAGCTGGCGGGCGCGGGCCGAGGGCGACGAGGGAGCGGCCGCGGCGACGTCGAGCCCGGCCGCCCCCGACGCGGTCACCGACGACGCTGACGCCGACGTCGAGGTGGAGATCGCGCTCGACCAGGCGCCCGCGGGCCTCCGGCCGTACTTCTTCGACTGCCTGCACCTCGACGGCCGCGACCTGGTCGACGAACCGCTGGCCGACCGCCTGGCCGCGCTCGACGCGGCCGTCGGTCCGTGGCGCATGCCCGGCACGGTCACCGACGACCTCGCGGTGGCCGCGGCCGTCCTGGCCGAGAGCCTCGGCGCGGGGCACGAGGGCGTGGTGGCCAAGGCGGTCGGATCGCCGTACGAGGCCGGCCGGCGGGGCAAGGCGTGGCGCAAGGTGAAGCCGGTCCACACGCTCGACCTCGTGGTGCTGGCGGCCGAGTGGGGCCACGGCCGGCGCCAGGGCTGGCTCTCGAACCTGCACCTGGGCGCCCGGGACCCCGCGGGCGGGTTCGTGATGGTGGGCAAGACGTTCAAGGGGATGACGGACGCGCTGCTCACCTGGCAGACGGAGCGCCTCGGCCAGCTCGAGGAGCGGGCGACCAAGGGAACCGTGTGGGTGCACCCCGAGCTGGTGGTCGAGGTTGCGGTCGACGGCGTGCAGTCGTCGACCCGCTACCCGGGTGGCGTCGCCCTCAGGTTCGCGCGGGTCGTGCGCTACCGCGAGGACAAGGACCCCGCCGACGCGGACACCATCGGTGCCGTCCAGGCCCTGCTGCCCGGCTGACCCACGGCCGGGTGCTCGGGTTTGATGGCCCGGCAGGTCAGAGGTCGGGGGCGAAGCCCTGCCGGACGGTGTTCTCGGTGACCACGACCGGGTTCGCGAACTGGGTGAGGTAGCCGGGGCCGCCGGTCTTCGCCCCGCTGCCCGAGAGGCGGTGGCCGCCGAAGGGCTGGCGGGCGACCATGGCGCCGGTCGTGCCCCGGTTGACGTAGATGTTGCCGGCCTCGAGGCGGCGGGCGGCCTCGTCGATGTGGCTCGGCGTGCGGCTGAACACGCCGGCGGTAAGCGCGTAGTCCGAGTCGTTGGCGCGGGCCAGGCCCTCGTCGAAGTCGGCGACCGGCACAATGGCGAGCAGCGGGCCGAAGATCTCCTCGGTGGCGACGCGTGCGGCTGGGTCCTTCACCACGGCGACGGTCGGCCCGACGTACCAGCCCTGGTCGGGCACGTCGTCTCGCTGGACGACGATCTCCCCCTCGTCCGACGCGATCGTGCGGTAGCGCAGGTTGCGCTCGAACGCATCGACGTCGATGACCGGGCCGAGGTCGGCGCCCGGATCGGTCGGGTGGGCGACGGTGAGAACCTCGACCGCGCCGGCGATGCGCTCGGTGAGCTGCGCGACCAGGGCATCGGGTGCGAGCACCCGTGACGTGGCCGAGCACTTCTGTCCGGCGTAGCCGAACGCGCTCTTGACGATGGCGGGAACCGCGGCGTCGAGGTCGGCGTCGGTGTCGACGACGATCGGGTTCTTGCCGCCCATCTCGGCCGACACGAACTTCACGTGGCGCTGCCCGGGCTGCACCACCGCGGCGCGGCCGACGATGTCGAGCCCGACGGCGCGCGAGCCGGTGAACGCGACGAACGCGGTGTCGGGGTGCTCGACCAGCAGCGGGCCGACGTCTTCGCCGAGTCCGGTCAGCAGGGCGAGCGCACCCGCCGGCACGCCCGCCTGGTGCAGCGCCTGCACCATGCGCAGCGCGACCCCGGGCGTCTGCTCGGCGGGCTTGAAGACGACCGGGTTGCCCATCACGAGCGACGCGCCGACCATGCCCGCCGGGATTGCGAGCGGGAAGTTCCAGGGCGCGATCACCACGCCGACGCCGCGGGGCCGGTAGCGCAGGTCGTTGCGCTCGCCGGGCACCTGGGCGAGCGCGGTGGCGTCGAGCGTGGGCGCCAGGGCCGCGTAGTACGTCCAGAAGTCGATGGCCTCGCACACGTCGGCATCGGCCTCGGCCAACGGCTTGCCTGCCTCGAACGCGATGAGGGCGGCGAGCTCGTCGCGCTGGCGCCGCAGCAGATCGGCGCCGCGGCGCAGCACGTCGGCCCGGTCGTGCACCGAACGGCCGCCCCAGCTGGCGCGGCTGGCGACGGCGGCGCCGATCGCGGCCTCGACGTGCTCGGGACCGGCGAGCGCCTGACGGGCGACGACGCGGTCGGTGCGGCCGGGGTCGACCGACGGCAACGTGTCGCTGGTGTGGATGGCCCGGCCCGCCACCAGTAGGGGCACGTCGAACCCCAGCGCGGCTTCGGTGGCGGCCACCGCGGCGGCGAAGCGGCGGCGCACCGGCGCGCGCCGCAGCTCGGCCCACGGCTCGTTGCGAAACGTCTCGGTGACGGACATGACGCCTTCCTCTCGACCCTCGGCGCGGGTCGGCTGGTTCGTGGTGGCTTCGGCGCGGCGGCGGCTCCAGCGCCGCAGGCCCGCGGCGCGGCCCGCACTATCGGCGTGGCTCATCGACGGCGACGGCGACGGCGCGGGAGCGGGCGCGTTGGCGGGATCGGCGATCAGTGCCTCGAGGTCGGCGTGTTCGTCGAACCGCTGGCGGACGAAGGACTCGTTGGCCGTGTTCTCCAGGAGGCGACGCACGAGGTAGCTCATGCCCGGGATGAGATCGCCCATCGGCGAGTAGACGCGGGCACGGAAGCCGAGGTCGCGGACCGCGTCGTGCAGCGGCTCAGCCATGCCGTGCAGCAGCTGGATCTCGAAGGCCGAGTCGTCGAGGCTGCGGCTGCGGCAGGCCACGACCGCGGCGGCGAGGCTGCGCACGTTGTGGCTGGCAAAGGCCGGCCGGATGGCGCCGGCCGCGGCGGCCATCTCCTGGGCGCAGCGCTCGAAGCTGGCATCGGACTCGGACTTGCGCTCGAACAGCGGGTTGGCCCAGCCGCTGGCGCGGGCCGTGATGGTCTCGGCGTCCCAGTAGGCGCCCTTGACCAGGCGCACCTGGAGCGGGATCGACAGGGTGCGCTCGGACCAGCGGATGAGCTCGGCCAGGTCGTCCTCGGCGTCGTGGCGGTAGGCCTGCACGACGCAGCCCAGCGCCGGCCCGTCGGGCCACGCGGCGCCGATGGCCCGCAGGAGGGCGTGGGTGGCGTCTTTGGTCTCGTCGTGCTCGGCGTCGATGTGCACGGTGGCGCCGGTGCGCCGGGCCAGGTCGAGGATGGGTTCGAGGCGCTCGAGCGCCTGGGCGACGCCGGCGGCCTCGGTGAGGACGTGCATCTTCGGCGCCAGCGCCGTGGGCTTCACCGAGAGGTTGACCCGCGAGATCGGGCCGTAGGGGTCCTGTTCGAGCACGGGCCGGGCCGGCCACGACGGCGCCTCGGCCGTGAGCCGCTGCAGCGCGGCCATGACCCGCCCGGCGTAGGCGTCGGCCTCGGCCAGGGTGAACGTCTTCTCGCCGAGCAGGTCGAGCGTGCTGGTGAAGCCGCGCTGCCAGCGAGCCCCGAGGGCGGCGACGACGGCCTCGACCTCGTCGCCGATGATGAACTGCCGGGCCATCTGGCGGATGCCGAGGCGGGCCACACCCGCGGCCACCGCGTCGCCGCCCGGCACGCGGGCGGCCAACCGCAGGCCCAGGCGCACCGAGGCCGGGCTGTCGGCGTGGTCGAGGTACTCGCGGAGGTGGGCCGCGGTGTCGGCCGGGCCCGTGCACGCCGGCACGACGTCCACGAAGCGGAACAGCTGGGTCTTGAACGTCGGCCGCCGGGTGGCCCAGCCCATGGCCAGCGTGCTGGGCGACAGCGCCTGGCGGGTGCGCTCCGCGGCGCTCGGCGTGGCGGCCGCTGCGAGCTCGCGGGCGAACGCCCGGATCGCCCCATCGTCGGGCGCACGCACCTCTGCCATCCGATATCCCTCGGTCGAGCGCTGACCCCCCGGCCCGCCTGATGGTACCCATGCGACGATCTGCACCGACCGGACGCGTGCCGCGCGGTCTACGGTCGGCCTCCGCCATGGACCCCGACCGCCCGCTGCGCCTGCTGTTCTGGAACGCCTGGCTCCTCCACCCCCGGCTGTGGTCGTCGGGACCCCGGCTGCCCGACGTCGGCGGCCACTTCTCCCCCGCCATCGAGCGGCGCGCCCGGCTGGCCGGCGAGGTCGTCGTCGGCCGGGCGGACGTGACCGCGTTCGCCGAGTGCTGGGAAGCGTCTGACGCCGCGGCGGTGGCCGCAGCGTGGGCCGACCGCCCGGGCGTGACCGTGGTCGCGGGACCGGCCCGCGGGCGGCGGCACCTCACCGGCAGCGGCCTGCTCACCGTCGTCGACGGACTCCCGGTGGTGCGCAGGGCGAAGGTGACCTACCAGGCCGTGGGCGACTGGTGGCGTGACGCCGACGCGCTGGCCTCCAAGGGCGCCAGCCTGGTCGAGGTCGTCGCGGGGCCCGGCCGGCCGCGCGTCGAGGTCTGCTCCACCCACCTGCTCGCCGGCGGCGGCAGCCTCGTGCCGGCCCCCGGGCACGACGACCAGCGCCGGCACCACGCGGTGCGCATGGCCCAGGTCGACGAGCTCGTGGCGTTCCTGCAGCGCGAGCACGATCCGGCCAACGCGCTCGTGCTGGTCGGCGACCTCAACGTCGCCGCCGTCGACCCGGTCGATGCCGTCGATCCCACCGCCGGCTACCGCGAGCTGGTCGAGCGCCTCGGTCCGCTCGGTCTGGTCGACGCCTGGCCGCAGCACGGCGTCGGCCCCGGCGGCACGTGCGACTTCTCGCCCATCGCCGACCTGCCGCTCGCGGCCGACGGATCCGGCGCCGTCGTCGATCTCCTGGACGAGGCCAGCCGGTTCCCGAAGGCCCAGCGGATCGACTACGCGCTGATCGCCACGCCGGCGGAGCGGCCGGCAAGCGTCGGGGTCGGGGCGATCCGCCGCTGGTGCTTCCAGGGCGACGACGGCCGCGACCCGCAGGGGTGCCTGTCCGACCACCTCGCCCTCTCCGTCGACCTCACGTTCGCCTGACCCGACCCGACCCGAACCTCGTGTGGGAGGCGGCGCCAGCGGGCCAACCTCCACACCACACCGCCGGCGACGCAGGGGTAGGTTGCGGCCTCGATGAGCGAGCGCACAGACCTTGCGGCGCTGCCGCCACAGCCTGAAGGTCTGCCGTGGCCGACGCGGGACTGGCCCGAGGGACCGGTGCCGGCCGCGTCGGCGGAGTCGGTGTCCCGCGCGCTCGACGGGCTCTTCGGCACGGACGCAGAGGCCACGCTCGGCCACACGCACGCCGTGCTCGTCGTCCACCGCGGGCGGCTGGTCGCCGAGCGGTACGGCACCTGGTTCGTCGGCGAGCTCGAAGCGCTGGCCGGCAAGCAGCCCGGCGCGATCGGCCCGGACGACCTGCACCTCTCGTGGTCGATGGCCAAGAGCGTCCTGCACGCGGCCGTCGGCGTCGCGGTCGGCGACGGCCTGATCGACGCCACCGACCGGGCGCCGGTCCCGGCCTGGGACGACCCCGGCGACCCCCGCCACGCCATCACCTGGGACGACCTGCTCACGATGCGCCCGGGGCTGGCCTGGGTCGAGGAGTACTACGAGTTCGCGGGCGACCAGCTCCCCGACGTCGTCACCATGCTCTACGGCGACGGCCAGCTCGACATGGCCGCCTTCGCCGCCGGGTTCCCACTCGTCGAGCGGCCCGGCAGCCCCGAGGCGTACGCCTACTCGTCGGGCACCTCGAACATCGCGAGCGCCGCGCTGCAGCGCGTGCTCGGCGTCGACGAGAAGGGCATGCGCGCGTTCCTCGCGGAGCGCCTCTTCGCGCCGATCGGCATGGCGAGCGCCGACCCCCGCTTCGACGACGCCGGGACGTTCGTCGCCTCCTCCTTCCTGTACGCCACCGGCCGGGACTGGGCCCGGTTCGGCCTGCTCGCGCTGCGCGACGGCGTGTGGGAGGGCGAGCGGCTGCTGCCCGCCGGCTGGATCGACCACGGGCGCGCGCCGCGCTCACCGGACGACGTCGCCGTCCACGGCGCCCACTGGTGGGACTGGGACGACGGCCACGGAACGTTCGGGGCCCGCGGCTTCGAGGGCCAGCGGATCATGTGCGTGCCCGAGCTCGACCTCGTCGTCGTCCGGCTCGGCAAGACCCACGGCGACCTGCAGCCCGCGCTCGACGCGCAGCTGAGCGCGCTCAGCGACGCCTTCCGGCGCGCGTAGCGGCGCTCGCCGTACGCGCCTTTCGCTGACCGGACCGCCGGTTGGGCCATGATGCGCCCATGACGTTGCAGATCATCGGGGCCGGGCTCGGCCGCACGGGAACCCACTCGCTCAAGGTGGCCCTGGAACGGCTGCTCGGTGGCCTCTGCTACCACATGACAGAGGTGTTCGGTCATCCCGAGCACGTGCCGCTGTGGCACGCGGCGATGCTCGACGATCCGGTCGACTGGGCGGCGGTCTTCGAGGGCTACGTGGCCAGCGTCGACTGGCCCGGCGCCGGCGTGTGGCACGAGATCGCCGAGGCGTACCCCGACGCGCTGATCCTGCTGTCGACGCGTCGCTCGAGCGACGAGTGGTACCTCAGCTCGAGCCGCACGATCTTCCTGGCCTCCGAGCAGACGCCGCCCGGTATGGAGGCCTGGCAGGCCATGAGCCAGGACATGATGCGCCGGGTCACCCCGAACTGGCGCGACGAGGACGCCACCAAAGCGGGCTACGAGCGCCACAACGCCGACGTCCGAGCCAACGTGCCGGCCGATCGCCTGATCGAGTGGCAGCCGCAGGACGGCTGGGGCCCCCTCTGCGCCGCGCTCGGGCAGCCCGAGCCCGACGAGCCCTTCCCGGTCACCAACACGACCGACGAGTTCCGCGAGATGACCGGACTCGGGCCCGTGTGACGACGCACGCGTGACCGACGTCATCTGGACGGATCGGCGCGCCCGGGGTCCAATGGCCGACGTAGGTTAACGCCGTTACGTTTGGGAGGCCCCCATGCTCCAGCGCATCGCCACGTTCACCGTGCAGCGACGTCGGCTGGTCCTGGTCGGGGCCCTGGTGCTCTTCGTCCTCGCTGGCGCGTTCGGTGGGAGCGTCGCGAAGCGGCTCTCGTCGGGCGGCTTCGACAACCCCGCCTCCGAGGCGGCCCAGGCCAAGGCCACCCTCGCGAGCCGCTTCCACACCGGGTCGCCCAACCTGGTCCTGCTGGTCGACGCGAGCGGGCGCGGCAGCGTCGACAGCGCGCCGGTCGCCACCGCCGGAAGGGCGCTGGGCGCACGGCTGGCCCGCGAGCACGGCGTCGCCGACGTCGCGTCCTACTGGTCGCTCGGCTCGCCGCCGCAGCTGCGCTCCAACGACAAGCGCCAGGCGCTGATCGTGGCCCGGATCACCGGCGACCAGAACGAGGTCCGCAGGCGCGTGACCGACCTGGTGCCCGGCTACACCGGCTCGATCGACGGGCTCACGGTGAAGGCCGGCGGGTTCGCCGAGGTCTTCCGCCAGGTCGGCACGACCATCGAGCACGATCTCGTGCGCGCCGAGCTGATCGCGCTTCCCGTCACGTTGCTGTTGCTGCTGTTCGTGTTCCGCAGCGCGATGGCGTCGCTGCTGCCGCTCGCCATCGGCGCGCTGTCGGTCGTCGGCACGTTCGTCGTGCTGCGGGTTTTCGCGCAGCTCACCGAGGTCTCGATCTTCGCCCTGAACCTCACGACCGCGATGGGGTTGGGGCTGGCCATCGACTACAGCCTGTTCGTGGTCTCGCGCTATCGCGAGGAGCGACACGCCGGCTTCGCGCCCGACGACGCCATCGTGCGCACCGTGCGCACTGCGGGCCGCACGATCGCCTTCAGCGCGCTCACCGTGGCCGCGTCGCTGTGCGCCCTCCTCGTGTTCCCCCTCGCCTTCCTCCGGTCGTTCGCCTACGCCGGCGTGGCCGTCGCCATCATCGCCGGGCTGTGCGCGGTCGTCGTGCTCCCCGCGATGCTCGCCGCCCTCGGCGAGCGGGTCGACGCGGGGGCCGTCCGGCGGCGGCCGATGAAGCCGACCGAGGAGGGCATGTGGCACCGCATCGCGATCGTCGTGATGCGCCGCCCGATCGCCATCGGCGGGGTCACCATCGTCGTGCTGCTGCTCCTCGGTGGCCCGTTCCTGCACCTGCGGCTCGGGCGGCCCGATGACCGCGTGCTGCCCGCGTCGGCCACGAGCCGCCAGGTGAGCGACGCGCTCCGCACCCGCTTCTCCTCGCACGACGCCAACGCCATGCCGGTCGTGGCCGCCGACACCAGCGCCGCCGGCACCGGTCCCGCTCTCGACCGGGCCATCGATGGCTACGCCCGCACGCTGCTCCGGCAGCCCGGCGTCTCGCGGGTCGACGCCCGCACCGGCATCTACCTGCCGCAGGGCAAGGTGCCACCGATCCCGGCGCTCACCAACCGCTTCCAAGGCTCCGGCGCCACCTGGCTCTCGGTCGTGCCCAGCGTGGAGCCGGTGTCCGCCGACGGCGAACGGCTGGTCCACCAGATCCGCAACCTGCCGGCGCCGTTCCCAGTCCAGGTCGGTGGCACCGCGGCCGAGCTGGTCGACACCAACAGCGCCCTGTTCGGCCGGATCCCGCTGGCCGGCGGCATCGTCGCCGTGGTCACGTTCGTGCTGCTGTTCATGATGTTCGGCAGCGTCGTCGTGCCGGCCAAGGCGCTGGTCCTCAACCTCCTCAGCCTGACTGCCACGTTCGGCACGATGGTCTGGGTGTTCCAGGACGGCCACCTGGCCGGGTTGCTCAACTTCACCGCGACCGGCACGCTCGATGCCACGACGCCGATCCTGATGTTCTGCGTGGCCTTCGGGCTCTCGATGGACTACGAGGTCTTCCTCCTGTCCCGCATCAAGGAGGAGCACGACCTCGGGCGCGCCAACCGCGACGCGGTGGCCATCGGGCTCGAGCGCACGGGGCGGATCGTCACCGCCGCGGCACTGCTGATCGCGGTGGTCTTCATGGCGTTCGCCACCTCGCACATCACGTTCATCAAGCTCTTCGGGATCGGGCTCACGGTCGCCGTGCTGATGGACGCGTTCCTCATCCGCGGCACGCTCGTGCCCGCCTTCATGCGCTTGGCCGGGGAGGCGAACTGGTGGGCTCCGGCCCCGCTGCGCCGGTTCCACGACCGGTTCGGGGTCGGCGAGCGCGTCGACCTCGACGGTCCGGCCGGTGCCGGCGCCGGGCCCACCGACGGGCCGGGCCACGGTGGCCCGGCCGGGGACGCCGACGACGAG
>JAODBM010000214.1 GCA_025463985.1 Acidimicrobiales bacterium | reverse complement strand
ACCGTCTCAGTCGATGCCGCGGCCGTGTCCGCCGGGGCCGGCGTGGGGTTCGTGACGTCGTTGAGGGCCTCGGTCAGCGGCGCCACCATGTCCTGGGCCTGCGCCTGGAGGAGGCCGGTGTACTTCTTGATCTCGCTCTGGGCCTTGCCCATGGCCCGCATGACCCGGGGCAGGTCTTTCGGGCCGAGCACGATGAGCGCCACCAGCAAGATGACGATCACCTCAGGGCCACCAACGTTGAGCATCTCGTCCTCGGGGTTCGGGTGACGACCGGTCGGCGGCCACAGTGAGTTCGGACCACGGCCCGCCGCCGGATGACCCGGCGCCGTCCGATCCGAGGTCGTCGACGACCCAACCCTAAGCGGTCCCGGTCGCAACATCGCCGCCGGGGCGGGGCGCCAACGAACCTGAACGGCGGCCGTCAGACCTGGTCGACCCGCAGCCGATCCGCGAGCTGGCGGGCGCCTCGGTCGAGCACGGCCTCGTGGCCCGAGCGGGCGACGGCGGGCGCGACCGTCGACAGCGCCCGCAACACCCCCCGCTCAGGAGCGAGCGACGACAGCAGCCGGGTGCGGCAGCCGGCGGCGAGGTCCTCGATCTCGAGCCGGGCCGTGCCGGCCAGGTCGCCCGAGATGTCGGCGACCACCAGCCGAGCCGGGTCGACCTCGCGCAGCTCCACCGTGATGCGCACGAGGTACGGCAGCGGGGGTCGGATCACGCACGACCAGCGGTCGCCGACGTGCAACCCGTCGGCGTCGAACGAGCGCAGCCACGGCCACCAGTCTCGGTAGCTGTCGGTCCGGTCGATGACCGACCAGAAGGCCTCGGCATCGAGCGGGAAGTCGTAGCACCGCTCCGAGGTGAGCCGCATCGCCGCACAGCATCGTTGATCACGCACCCTCCGCGCGCCTCGAACCGTCGGCGGGGGCTCGCGCCTTCCCGGAAGACCCGAGCCGATGCCGGTTCAGGCGAGGGTGGTGGTGACGGTGGCGGTGCCCTCGTCGAAACGGCCGGTGCGGGCGCGCACGGTGATGCGCCACTGGCCGGCCACGCCCATCGCCGAGCCGTCGGCGCGGTAGCGCCCCGGGCCGACGAGCACCACCGGCCGCTGCAGCGGGCCGAGCCCCGCCGACGGCAAGCGGTACTCGACCGTGATCCGATCGGGCGGGAGGGTCGACGGCGAGCCGTCGGCCGCGGTGATCGTCAGGTCGACCTGCGCGCGGCCAGGTCGCGCCGGCTGCACGTTCACCTGCAACGAGAGCGGGCCGAGCGGGACCGGCTTGAGCACGGCGACCGGCGCGGCCGCGGGGCGAGTCGGCCGGTGGTTCTTCGCGGGGGTGACGTTGACGAGCACGCCGGTCAGCGCGAGCACGGCGGCGAACGTGGCCGCCTCGAACCGCAGCGTGTGGTTGAGCCGCCGCCAGGCTCGCGGGTGGTCGGCACCGTCGGCACCGATCCGCGGCACGAGCCCGAAGTGGTTGTACGCGCCGAGGGCGCTGAGCGCGAGGGCGAGGCCGACCTTGGCGAGGAGCAAGCGCCCATAGGTGGTGGGCAGCAGGGTCGACCAGGTCGTCTCCCGCCAGGCGAGCACCAGGCCGGCGCCGAGCACGGTCAGGACCGAGACGGTGGCGACGGCCGAGAAGCGGCGCACCAGGACGCCGGCCGCGTGCGGATCGTCGCTGTCACGGTGCGTGCGCCACGACGGGATGAGCAGCACGAGCCCGCCCACCCAAGCGCAGGCCGCGGACGCGTGGGCGAGGTCGGCGAGCGACGTCCACCCCGCGCCGCGCCCGGTCGTCGGGTGGCCCGCCACCGCGAAGCCCAGGGGGATGAGCGCCACCACCGGCAGCGCCACGAACCCCAGCACCTTCCGGTCGCCCTCAGCCAGCAAGACGAGCACCACGCCCCACAGCGAGGCGACCATCACGAGGCCGATCGACCAGCCGAACCGCTGGGCGACCGCTTCGCCGGCGGACCCGCGAAAGAGCGCGAGCGGGCCGCGGCCCGACGCGACCGCCGCCTGCACGATGAGCTGGCCGAACCCCGCGGCCGCCGTCAGCACGCCGGCCACGGCCAGCAGGTTGGTGTGGAGGCGGGGATCCGCGTCGAGGGGGTGGACCGCGACCATGAACAGCACGCCACCCACGAGCAGCGCCCCGGCGGCGTACATCACGATCCGCAGCAGCGCTCCGGTGATCTGCCACGACCGGTCGTGCCCGGCGCCCGCGGCCCGCACGGCGTCCAGGCTGGGCGCTGGGCCGCTTCCGACGACGAACGAGATGCCGCCGGTCACCGGGTGCGAGTCGGCCGAGATGACCCGCCACGAGACGATGTAGCCGTCGTCGCCGAGGCCGGCTCGCAAGGCCACCACGACGGTGGCGCCCTGCACGGTGGCCTTGCCGGCGTCGACGCGCCGCCCGCGCGAGTCGAGCACCTGCACCCCATCGGCCGGGACGGTCACCGACTCGCTGAACCCCAGCTGGATCCGGGGCGGCACGGTCGCCAGGCGGGCGCCGTCGGCGGGCGTCGACGCCGTCAGCTCGGCATGGGCCTCGGCCGCGCCCGCTCCCGCCACCACCCCCAGGACGACCAGGACGAGCGCCACCACGGCGCGCGCCGCTGCGGCTCGCCGACGGCCACCCCTCCCTCGCATGTCTGCATCCTGACCCACCGAGTAGAACGGCGGGGCCCATCGAGCCCACCGAGGAGTCCGATGTCCTTCCCCCGCCCCGCCAAGAGCCTCACCGCCGCCGCCATCGTCGTCAGCCTCACGATCGTCCTCGCCGGGTCCGCGTCGGCGCACGTCACCGTCGACGGCAACGCCCCGAAGGGCGGCTTCGGCCAGTTCGCGTTCTCGGTCCCGAACGAGAGCGGCACGGCGAGCACGACCAAGGTCGAGGTGCAGCTGCCGCAGGACACGCCGCTCGCGCTCGTGTCGGCGCAGGCGAAGGCGGGCTGGACCGTCACGATCACCAAGCGCAAGCTCGCCAAGCCGATCACCGCGGACGGCGAGACCGTGACCGAGGCGGTCGACACCATCACCTGGTCGGGCGGCAAGATCGGCCCGGGCCAGTACGACACGTTCGGCGTATCGGGCGGCCCGTTCCCGACGTCGGTCGACCAGATGGTGTTCAAGGCCATCCAGACCTACAGCGACGGCAAGGAGGTGGCGTGGATCGAGCCGACCCCGCCGGGCGGTCAGGAGCCGGCCCACCCGGCCCCCACGCTGACGCTCACGGCCGCCAGCACCGCCGGTTCGCCGGGCGCGAGCCCGACGCCCACTGTGGCGCCGGGCGCTGGCGGCGGCACGGTGACCCTCAAGACGAAGACCGACACGTCGGGCGTCGCTGTCGCGGCGTTGGTGGCGGCGGTCCTCGCCCTGGTGCTGGCCGCTGCGGCGCTGCTGACCGGCCGGCGCCGACCGACCTCGCCCTGACCCTCGGCGACCAGGCCGTGTGAACCCGATCAGGTGGTCGCCACGCCCGTCGCCGATCGGCGGCGGCTCTTCCCGAACCGCAGGTACAGGGGCGGCAGGATGAACAGGTTGAGCAGGGCGGATGCCAGCAGGCCACCGAGGATCACGATCGCCAGCGGGAACTCGATCTCCTGACCGGGCACGTCGCCCTTGACGACCAGCGGGACCAGCGCGAGGCCCGTGGCCAGCCCGGTCATCAGGATGGGGGCCAGCCGCTCCTTGGCTCCGCGAACGACCAGCTCGGGTCCGAACGCGACGTCCTCCTGGGTCTCCAGGTGGTGGTAGTGGCTGATCATCATGATGCCGTTGCGGGCCACGATCCCGAGCACGGTGAAGAACCCGACCAGCGAGCCGAGCGAGATCGTCCCCCGGTTGAAGAAGAAGGCTGCGAGCTCGCCGCCGACCAGCGCGACCGGCAGGGTCACGAACGCCAGCAGCGCGAGCCGCCAGTTGTGGAACGACACCCGCAGCAGCAAGAGGACGGCCAGCGCGGCGATGAGCGCGAAGCCCACGAGCCGCTGCGTCGCGGCCTGGCGCTCGGCGTACTCGCCGAGCACCTCGGCGTGGTAGCCCTGCGGGAACCCGACCTTCGCGAGCTGGGTGCGGATGTCGGCGGCGACCGCACCGAGGTCGCGGCCCTGCACGTTGGTGCCGACGTCGATGCGCCGGAAGCCGCCCTCGTGCCGCACGACGTTGGGCGCGGGCTTGACCTGCACGCGGGCCACGTCGCCCAGCCGCACCTGCGTGCCGGCCGGCGTGTCGAGCAGCAGGCTCTCGATGCTGCTCGGGCTGGTGCGGACCTGCGGCTTGCTCCACACGAACACGTCGTAGTTCTTGCCGCCCTTGAAGACCGTGCCGCCCTCCTCGCCGGCGACGAGCGTGGACGCGGCCCGGCGCACGTCGCCCGGTTTGAGCCCGTAGAGCTGCGCCTTGGCCAGGTCCACCTGGACCTCGACCTGTGGCACCTCCTCCTGGAACTCGACGTGCGCGTCGATCGTGCCGGGGATCTTGGCGAGGATCCGCTGGATCTCCTGGCCCTTGGTGCGCAGCTGCTTGAGGTCGGGGCCGAAGATGCGCACGACGATGGCGTCGCTCGAGCCAGTCAGCACCTCCTTGGTGCGCTCGCGCAGATAGGTCTGGACGTCGCTGAACAGGCCCGGGTAGCCGGCGACCACGCGCTCGATGGCGGCGACGGTCGTGTCGTAGTCGACGTGCCTGTCGATCGCGATCCAGTTCTCGCCGGCGTTGACGCCCACGATCTCGTCGCCCTGGATCGCCCGGCCGATGTGGGAACCGAAGCTGGTGACACCAGGGATCTTGCTGAGCTCCTCGCTGACCCTCGTGACGATGCGGACCTCCTCGGGGGCCGACGTGCCGGGCTTGGTCACCCAGTGCATCAGGAAGTCCCGCTCCTTGAACGTGGGGAACAGGGACTCGCCCAGCCGCGGCAGCACCACCACGCCGGCGAGGACGATCGATACGGCGACCAGCACGGCCGGCAAGGGGCGGCGCACGACCCGGGTGAGCAGGTTGCCATAGCCGCGCTGGAGCCCACGGGCGAGCGGCGACTCGTGGCGCTCGAGGCGGGCGCCTCGCAGCAGCAGCATCGCGAGCGCCGGCGTGAGCAGCAGCGCCACGAGCAGCGACACCAGCACCGACAGCGCGTACGCGGTGGCGAGCGGCCGGAAGAACGACCCGGTCAACCCCTTCAGGAAGAAGATCGGGACGAGCGCGGCGACCTCGATGAACGACGCGTACACGACCGCGCTGCGGACCTCGAGCGACG
The DNA here is from genome assembly GCA_025463985.1 of Acidimicrobiales bacterium. Classification (GTDB taxonomy): domain Bacteria; phylum Actinomycetota; class Acidimicrobiia; order Acidimicrobiales; family Iamiaceae; genus JAODBM01. The sequence continues at coordinate 3,580 of JAODBM010000214.1, read as the reverse complement.
ACTCCAGGATGATGCTGGCCGTGGACCCACCGGTCCCCTCGGTGCGGTGCTGGCGCAAGCGGCGCACGATGTTCTCGATGTCGACGATCGCGTCGTCGACGATGGCCCCGAGGGCGATCACCAGCCCGGCCAGGATCATCGTGTTGACGGTCACGTGCTGCAGCCGCAGCACGAGCAGGCTCGCCATCAGCGAGACCGGGATGGTCACGATGCTGATCAGCGCGCTGCGCCACTCGAACAAGAACAACGCGAGCACGAACAGCACCAGCAACGACCCGAGCACGATCGACGACGTCAGGTTGCCGATGGCGTCCTGGATGAAGGTTGCTGGGCGGAAGATCTCGGCGTCGATCTTCACGCCCGGCAGGCCGGGCCTCATCTCGTCCAGCGCGCTGTCGACCGACCGCGTCACGTCGAGCGTGTTGCCCCACGGGAACTTGTCCACGATCAGCATGAGGCCGGGGCCGGAGTTGATGACCGCGTCGCCGATCAGCTGCTGGTGCTCGACCACCACGTCGGCCACGTCGCCGATGCGCAGCGGCTTGCCGTTGCGGACCTCGATGACCGAGTCGGCCAGCTGCTGGGGCGAGACGATCGGAACCTTGTGCTCGAGCTGCAGGTTCTGGTTCGGGGTGATGACGACGCCGCCGGTGCCCACCGAGGTCGACCGCTCGTACTTGAGGACGCCGGCATCGAGCGCGTTCGACGTCACCTCCATCACCTGATCGAGCGCGACGCCGTTCGCGTGCAGGCGGGCCGGGTCGACCTCGACCTGGAGCATCTGCATCCGCTCGCCCCAGATGCTCACGTTGGCCACGCCCGGCACACGCAGCAGCCGGGCCCGCACCTTGTTGACCGCCAGCACGGACAGGTCGATCAGCGACATCTTGTTGGACGACAGCCCGATCTCCAGGATCCGGCTCGTCGCCGACTTGGGCTGGATGATGTTGGGCGGCGCGGCCCAGTTGGGCAGCGTGGGCCGCACGCCGGCGAGCTTCTCCTGCACCAGCTCGCGGGCCCGCAGCACGTTGGTGCCCTGCTTGAACAGCAGCTGGATGGACGACAGCTGGCCCACCGACTGCGAGCGCATGACGTCGAGCCCGGCGATGCCGCTCAGCGCCTGCTCCAGCGGTGTGGTGACGACTTGCTCGACCTCGGCCGGCGACAGCCCGACGCACTCGGTCTGCACCTCGACCGTCGGCGGCGCGAACTCGGGGAAGACGTCCACCGACGACCGCCGGGCCTCCCCCACCCCGAGGAAGATCAGGGTGGCGCCGACCGCGACCACGAGGAACCGCAGCTTGATGGCCGAGCGGACGAGCCAGCGCATCAGCGCGTGCTCCCGAGCGGCGTCCGACCCAGCGCCCGGCGCGGCGCGCGCCGACGATGCCGCCGCATCACTCGCCCGCGCCGAACTCCACGCCGCTGAGCTCGGTGGCGCCGACCGTCACCACGCGGGTGGCGAGGTCGGGGCCACTGGTGAGCACGGCGAGGTCGCCCGTGACGTAGTCGACCACGAGCGGCTGGCGCACGTACTCGAGCGGTCGCGGGTTCGTGTACAGGTAGGCCTCGCCGCTCGGCAGGTAGAGCACCGCCGCGAACCGGACGACCTTGGCCAGGACCGGCGCCGTCGAGACCACCGCCGGTGACGCCGACGGGGCCGCCGGCCGCGGGGGCACGAGGGCGCCATGGACCGTGTCGGTCTCGATGCCGAGGCGCTGAGCGGCGCGGGCGCTGAGGTGCACCGCGAGCTGCGTCGAGCCCTCGACCCGCTGGACCGACGCGGCCGCGTCGCTCACCGGGGTGGCGGCCTGCCCGCGGCCGCACCCGGCCGCGACCAGGCCGGCGACCACGAGCGCGGCGAGCGCGCGGCACCGCTGGCGCCTATGAGACGGCATGGTGTGCCTCCTTCGGGACCGGCCCGGCGTCCGCCTCAGGCCGTCGTCGTCGTCGTTCGATCGCCAGCCAGGCGATCGGCAGCAGGACCAGCGTGGTGATCGTCGAGCTGACGAGCCCGCCCAGGACGACGATCGCCAGCGGGCGGAGGATCTCGGTGCCCGGTCGGTCGCCGAGCACGACGAACGGCACGAGCGCGACCGCGATCACGACCGCCGCGATCAGCAGCGGCGCGGCGCGCTCGCTGGCGGCGCGCCTGACGGCGCCGCGGGCCTCGTCCGCCGAGGTCGTCGTCGGCACGGGCGCGAGCAGGTACGTGCTCCCGCGGATCGCGATGGCGCCGACCGCGAACACGCCGATGAGCGAGCCGAGCGACAACCGTCCCCCGTCCAGCCAGGCGGCCACCGCTCCCCCGGCCAACGCCAGCGGGAGCGCCGCGAACGCAATGAGGGCCAGCCACCAGCTCTCGAGCGCGGCCTGGAGGAGCAGGAACACCAGCACGCCGGCGACGACCGCGGCCAGCGCGACGTCCCGGTGGGCCGAGCGCTGCTTCTCGTAGTCGCCGAGCACCTTCGCGCTGTGGCCGAGCGGGAAGCGCACGCCGCGCATCACGGCCTTGACCTCGCCGACCGTCGCCGCCACGTCGCGCCCGTCCACCCCGGCGCTGACGTCGATGCTGCGGGAGACGTCCTCGTGCTTGATCACGCTGAGGCTCCGCCCGATCGACACCTTGGCCACGTCGCCGAGCCGCACGCTGGACTTGTCGGGGGTGTCGATGACCAGGTCCTGGACGCTGGAGAGGCTCTGGCGCGCCGCGGGCGCGCCCACGACCACGACCTGGAAGACCTTCTGGTCCTCGTACAGGCTCCCGACCTCCAGCCCCGACACGAGCGTGCTCGCCGCTCGCCGCACGTCGCCCGGCTTGAGGCCGTGGCGCTCGGCGGAGGCCAGGTCGACCTCCACCTGGATGGTCGGCTGCTCGGACTGCGCCTCGACGCGAGGGTGGACCACGCCCCGCACTCCCGCGAGCAGCGTGCGCACCTCGGTGGCCTTCGCCCGGAGGACCTCGGGATCGTCGCCGTAGATGCGCACGACGACCGGTTCGGCGGCGCTGTTGCGGGCCTGCGCGACGCGGTCGTTGTAGTAGCCGACGACCTGGTGGGTCAGCCCGGGATAGCCCGCGACCACGCGCTCGACCGCCCGCGTCGTGGCGAGCGAGCCGGCGCTCGGATCGAGGTCGACCCACAGCTCGGCCGAGCCGGACCCCACGACCCGATCGGAGGCGATCGCCCGTCCGCTGTCCTCCGCGACCGAGCGCACCCCGTGGACCGAGCGCAACTCGGCCCCGACCCGCGCCACGATGCGGTTCATCTCGGCCAGCGCGGTGCCGGGCGTCGCGTTGAGGCGGACGACCAGCTCGGTCTCGCGGAGCGAGGGGCTGAGCCCTGGGGTGAGCCGCAGGCCCGAGGCTAGACCGGCCGCGGCCAGGAGCAGCGCCAGGACGACGGCAACGATCGGCCGGCGACCCGCTCGCGCCATGACCGCGTCCGTGGCCCGCCCGATGGCGCGCAACGTCGGCGGCTCCGCAGCGGAGGACCGGCGGGGCGCGAGCTTCAGCAGCACGGCCGCGAGAGCCGGGGCCACGGTGAGCGTGACCAGCAGCGACGCGCCGAGCCCGAGCGCC
>JAODBM010000183.1 GCA_025463985.1 Acidimicrobiales bacterium | reverse complement strand
CTTCGGGGGTGCCCTGCACCTTGGGGCCCTGGAACCAGCGCTTGCCCGAGACGGCCCAGAAGGTGCCGATGGCGAGGAACGCCACCGCCATGATCGGGAGCGTGAAGTTGAAGTTCACGAGGGTGCGCCACGGATAGAAGACGGGGGCGCAGAACAGCACGGAGATGAAGGCCACCCAGGTCACGGAGATCCAGCCGACCGTCCGGCTCCAGCGGCCGAGGTTCCACGGGCCGGGCACGAAGTTGGCCGAACGCAGCCGCAGGAACACCGGGATCACGTAGCTCACGTAGAGGCCCACCACGGCGATGCCGGTGAGGGCGAAGAAGGCCACCGGTATCGCGGTCTTGGTCTGCAGGAGCGTGAGCGTGCCGATCAGCGCCGAGAGCACGACGGCGAGCCACACCGAGTTGGTGGGCGTGCGGGTCTTGGGGTTGATGCGGTGCCAGAGCCGATGCCCGGGCACGGCGCCGTCTCGGGAGAAGGCGTAGAGCATGCGCGACGCCGCCGTGATGCAGGCCATGCCGCAGAAGAACTGCCCCATGGTCGAGATGATCACGAGGAGCTTGCCGGCGGCCCCGGTGGCCGCGGCCACGAAGAGGTTGCCTCCGGCCGACAGCCCACCAGCGGCGATCTGGTCGTACATGCCCTTCGGGATCGCCTGCAGCATCGCGAGGTTCAGGACGAACGCGGCGATCACGGAGACGTAGATGGCGCGGACGATGCCCTTCGGCGCGCTCGTCGCCGCATCGGTCGTCTCCTCCGAGACGTGCGCTGAGGCGTCGAACCCGGTGATCGTGTACTGGGCGAGCAGCAGGCCGAGGAGCGCGATGTAGAGGCCGGCGAAGGGACCGTGCCATCCGGTCAGGTTGCGACCCTTGGTGAGGATGGCCATGCCCTCGCGGTGGTCCGGCACCACGAAGAGCACGCCGACGATCACGACCACGCCGATGATGTGCCACCACACGCTGATGTCGCCGAGCACCTTGATCATCCGCACGCCGAACGTGTTGAGCAGCCCGTGCAGCACCAGCATCACCAGGTAGATCACGAACACCGACTTCGCCGTGTTGCGGAACCCACTGTCGTAGAGGCTGATCGTGTAGCCGGTGAAGGTGGCGAGGGCGTAGTCGACCGAGGCGATCACGCCGATCTGGCCCACCAGGTTGAACCACCCGCAGAACCAGGACCACCGGGGCCCGTTCTTGGGCGCGAGCTTCGCCGACCAGAAGTAGAGGCCGCCGGCCGTCGGATAGGCCGAGCAGATCTCGGCCATCGACATCCCGACGCAGAGGGAGAAGAACCCCACGATCGGCCAGCCGAGCATGATCACCCGCGGCCCTCCGGCGTTCATCCCGAGCCAGAAGCTGGTGACGGCGCCGGCCAGGATCGAGATGATCGAGAAGCTGATGGCGAAGTTCGAGAACGTGCCCAGCCCTCGTCTCAGCTCCTGGGCGTACCCCATCTCGTTGAGGCGACGACTGTCGGCGTCGCCTTGGTCGGTCGGGGCCGGAACGGCCGGGCTGAGCGGATCATCGATCGCCACGCGCTCACCTCACCTCATCGGGGGATGGGCGGACACTAGGCGTGCCGTCGCACTGGCGCCCGCGATAGTCGCCCACCCTGGCCTGGGGCGGGCGCGGCACGGCCCGCCGTCCCAGGAGGACAGCGGGCCGTGGTCGTACTGCGAGCGGGCGAACCCGCGAGGTGCTACTTGAGCTCGACGCTGGCGCCGGCGCCCTCGAGGGCGGCCTTGGCCTTCTCGGCGTCTTCCTTGCTGGCCTTCTCGAGCACCGGCTTGGGGGCGTTGTCCACCAGGTCCTTGGCCTCCTTGAGCCCGAGGTTGGTGAGCGCACGCACCTCCTTGATGACGTTGATCTTCTTCTCACCGGCGGCGGTCAGCACGACGTCGAACTCGGTCTGCTCCTCGGCCTCCTCGGCACCGGCGCCGCCGCCAGCGGGTGCCGCGGCCGCGGCCGCGGGGGCGGCTGCGGTGACGCCGAACTTCTCCTCGAACTCCTTGAGCAGCTCGCTCAGCTCGAGGACGGACATGTTGGCGATGGCATCGAGGATGTCTTCTTTGGTGGCCATGGGTCAGCTCTCCTGATCGGTGTCGGCCGACTCCGCGGCCGGTTCGGGTGCATCGGTGGTTGCTGCTGGGGCATCAGCCTCGACAGCGGGGGTCTCGTCAGCGGCCGAGGCGTCAGCCTCGACAGCGGGGGTCTCATCAGCGGCGGGGGCGGGCGCATCGGCCGGGGCACCAGGGGCGCCCCCTTGCTCGATGAGCGCCTTGAGGCCGTAGGCGAAGTTGCGGGGCAGTGCGCTCAGCAGGCTGGCGAACTGCTGCATCGGGGCCGCCATGGCGCCGGCCAACTTGGCCAGCAGGACCTCGCGTGGCTCGACGTCGGCCAGGGCCCGGATGTCGGCCTCAGCGAGCGGCTTGTCGCCGAGCAGGCCGCCCTTGATCACGAGGTTCGGGTTCGTGCGGGCGAAGTCGCGGAGCGCCTTGGCCACGAGGACAGGATCGCCCTCCACGAACGCGATGGCCGTGGGGCCGGTGAGCAGGTGCTCGATCTCCAAGCCGAGGTCCCGGGCGGCGAAGCGCACCAGGGTGTTCTTGTAGACCTTGTACTCGCCCCCTGCCTCGCGCAGCGATCGCCGCAGCTGGGCGGTGGCCGCCACGTTGAGCCCCCGGTACTCGGTGAGCACCGTGGCGTCGGCGGCCTCGAGCTTGGCTCGAACCTCGTCGACGACGGCGACCTTCTCGGGTCTCGGGTTCTCCATGGGCACCTCCTTCGTTCGTCTCGAAAACACAGAATGGGATGTCCGCGACGCGCGAACACCCCAGGAGGACGAAGGTCGTCCGCCTCTTCAGGCGGGCCAGCTGGCCCTTTCAGCGCCCGAGGGCGCACCGGAGGTCTTCGGCGAAGCAGTGCGATGCAGTTGTTCGGGGCGCAACCCTACTGGCGCCGGTTGCGCCCGCACCAACCGACCGCCCCAGGACGGCCTGCGGGCGGCGACCTGCTGCGACGACCGACCAGGTCTTCGGTGCGCCGCGGCGGGTGGACGGTCAGGCGGCGGGCTCGTCGGGCCGCAGGCGGTTGGCGTCGATGTTGATGCCGGGGCCCATCGTCGAGGACACCGAGATGCGCTTGAGGTAGCGGCCCTTGGCCGAGGCCGGCTTGGCCCGCTGCAGCTCGTCGAGGACGGCGGCGAAGTTGGCATAGATGGCGGGAGCCTCGAAGGACACCTTGCCGATCGGCACGTGCACGTTGCCGTAGCGGTCGGTGCGGTACTCGACCTTGCCGCCCTTGAACTCGGCCACGGCCTTGGCCACGTCGGTGGTGACGGTGCCGGTCTTGGGGTTCGGCATGAGGCCGCGAGGACCCAGGGCGCGGCCGAGGCGACCGACCACCGGCATCATGTCGGGGGTGGCGATGGCCACGTCGAAGTCGTACATGCCGCCCTCGACCTGCGCGGCGAGGTCGTCGGAGCCGACGTGATCGGCGCCCGCTTCACGAGCGGCTTCGGCCGCTGCGCCGGTGGCGAAGACCGCCACCCGCACGTTGGTGCCGGTTCCCGACGGCAGCGCCACGGTGCCGCGCACCATCTGGTCGGCCTTGCGGGGATCGACGCCGAGGCGCACGACGAGCTCGACGGTCTCATCGAACTTGGCCGTGGCCAACCGCTTGACCAGCTCGATGCCCTCGTCGGCGGCGTGCTGATGCTCTCGATCGAAGCGCTTGATCGCGTCGCTGTACTTCTTGCCCTTCGCCATGTCGGCTCCCTCGTGTGGTTGGCGCCGGGGCGAGGTCCTCCCCGGTCGCAGTGCGGATGGTGCGGTGCTACTTGACGGCGAGGCCCATGGAGCGGGCCGTGCCTTCGACCTGCTTCTTCGCCGCCTCGAGATCGTTGGCGTTGAGGTCGGGCAGCTTGACCTTGGCGATCTCCTCGACCTGCGCCGCGGTGACCGAGCCGGCCTCCGTGCGACCCGGGGTGACCGAGCCCTTGTCGAGCCCGGCCGCCTCCCGCAGGAGCACCGGCGTGGGCGGCGTCTTGGTGACGAACGTGAACGTGCGATCTTCGAAGATCGTGATCTCGACGGGGATGATCGTGCCCCGCTGGGCCTCGGTCTGCGCGTTGTAGGCCTTGCAGAAGTCCATGATCGCGACGCCGTGGGGGCCGAGCGCGGTGCCCACGGGCGGGGCCGGCGTGGCCTGCCCTGCGGGAATCTGGATCTTGACGACGGCCGCGACCTTCTTCTTGGCCATGGGAATGCAGCTCCTACCGGATGATCAGGGGACGTGCGAGCGTAGGCGGAGGGCCTACAGCTTCGCCACCTGGGAGAATTCGAGCTCGACCGGGGTCTCCCGGCCGAAGATGTTGACGAGGACCTTGACCTTCAGCTGATCCTCGTTGATCTCGACGATCTCGCCGGAGAAGTCGGCGAACGGACCCTCCTTCACACGGACGGTCTCGTGGATCTCGTAGCCGTGCAGTGGGCGACCCTTGCGGATCGGCTGCTCCTCGTCGTCGACCGAGGGCACGCGGAGGAAGGTCTCGACATCGCGGCGGGGCAGCGGCGAGGGCTTGGTGCCCTGGCCGACGAAGCCGGTGACGCCCGGGGTGTTGCGGATCACGTACCAAGAGTCGTCGTCGAGCATGCAGCGCACCAGCAGGTAGCCGGGGAACATCTTCTTCTGGACGACGACCTTCTTGCCGCCCTTGAACTCGATGACGTCTTCCATCGGGATGACGACCTCGTGGATGCGCCCCTCCATGTTCATGGACTGGGTACGGGCCTCGAGGTTCTGCTTGACCTTCTTCTCGTAGCCCGACTGCGTGTGCACCACGTACCAGCGGCCGGGCCGGTCGTACGCGCTCTCGACCGGGCGGGCGAGGATGGCGTCTTCGTCGAGGATCTCGCCGGTGTTCGGGTCGACGGCCACGGGCGGCGCGTCGGCGGCCGCCGAGTCGCTGGCTTCGACGGAGTCGGTCTCGACCGCGTCGTGGGCAACGGTGCTCTCGGCGGCGTCGGTGACGGTGGCGTCGGGCAGGCCGGCCTCATCCGCAGCAGCGGGTTGGTCGGTCGTGGGGAGTTCGGAGGTCATGGGAGCACCGGGGTGAGAGGTCACGGGCGAAGCAAGGTCACTTGGAGACGAGCCACAGGATCCCCTTGCTGAAGACCCAGTCGAGCCCAGCGATGAGGGCCGTGAGGACGATCAGCGTGAAGAACACGATGACCGAATAGTTGATGGTCTCCTGCCGGGTGGGCCACGCGACCTTGCGCAGCTCGGCGTTGACCTCCTTGACGAACTGCCGCGGCTTGGTGCGCGGCTCCTTCGGGGCGTTTGCAGACGGCACCGGCCGCCGGCTCGCCTTGGGCGAACCGTCGTCGGTGAGCGCGCCTTGGCGCTGCAGCATCCGCTTGGTCTCTCGGTTCATCGCCATGACGGGCCCCTGGGGCGTGCGAGTAGGAAGATGTTTGAGCAGGGCAGGAGGGAATCGAACCCCCAACCGCCGGTTTTGGAGACCGGTGCTCTACCAGTTGAGCTACTGCCCTCGGGGGTTCTTGATCGGCTCACGATGCTAGCCGCATCTCTCGATCTTCCC
>JAODBM010000140.1 GCA_025463985.1 Acidimicrobiales bacterium | reverse complement strand
CACCGGTCACGTCGCTCGCGGCGGCGACGGCAGCCGCCGGACCGAACCCCGCGAGCAGCCACGAGCCCACGCTCATCGGCGACGTGGGCTTGAACGTGCGCAGCATGTTGGCGAAGCGAGCCGGCCGGCCCAGGTCGTGGATCAACGCGGCGGCGGACAGGGCGATGGCCCCCGCGGCCCCCACCTTCGACGCCCGTGCCAGCGCGGGGCGTCCGGAGAGCTCCGCCGACGCGGCGACCACCGACGAGCCTCCCGCGAGGCCGCCGAGGAACAGGTAGCCGGCGATGTCGGACCCCTCCCACACCGGCCGCTTGATCACCGGCAGCCCGTAGTAGGAGATCGGCTCCGCCGGCGGCACCATCTCCTCGCCCCGACCCCGACCCCGACCCCGACCCCGACCCCGACCGCGCCCGCCACCGCCACCGCGACCGCGCCGCCGCCCACCTTCATCCCAGTCGAGCCCGCCGCCGGTCTCGGACCCGGCGCCTTGGCCGAGCCCGCCGTCGGTCTCGGATCCGCGCTCCTGGCCGAGCCGGCCGCCGGTTTCGGATCCGGCCTCCCGGCTGAGGTCGCCGGTCTCGCGGCCGGGCCGCTCGTCGCCCGGGCCGTGCACGCCCGTGACGGCCTCGCGATCTGGCCGGGCCCCCTCGGCCCCGTTGGTGGTGACGTCGGAGCCGCTCATCGCTGCCGCCCCGCGAACAGCGCCGCGATCCCGCCGAGAAGCGCGCCCGCAGCCACCGCCGCATGCCGCCACATCTCGGGCAGGTTCCGGGTCGTCACGATCGGGTCGGGTGGCAGGCCGTAGACCTCGGGATCGTCGAGCAGCAGGAAGATCGACCCGTGGCCGCCGACCCCGTCGTTCGGATCGGCGCCGTACAGCTGCGCGTCGTGGACCCCGACCGACTGCAGCTCGCGCACCCGACCGTGGGCCCGCTCGCGCAGCTCCTCGAGCGGTCCGAACTGGATCGACTCGGTCGGGCACGCCTTCGCGCAGGCCGGCTCGCGACCCTCGCCGAGCCGGTCGTAGCAGAGCGTGCACTTCCAGACCCGGCCGTCGCCCTCCCGCTTGTCGATCACGCCGTACGGGCAGGCCGGCACGCAGTAGCCGCAGCCGTTGCAGATGTCCTGCTGCACGACCACCGTCCCGAACTCGGTCCGGAACAGCGAGCCGGTGGGGCAGACGTCGAGGCACGCGGCCTCGGTGCAGTGCTTGCAGACGTCCGACGACATGAGCCAGCGCAGCTCGGTCCGCGGATCCCCGCCACCGACGCCGGCATCGCCACCGACGCCGACACCGCCACCGACGCCGGCACCGCCCCCGACGCCGGCACCGCCCCCGACACCGGCACCGCCCCCGACACCGGCACCGACGCCGCCACCGACCCCGACGCCGCCCCCGACCCCGATCGGCTTGCGCTGCTCGATGAACGCCACGTGCCGCCAGGTGTTGGCGTCGAGGTGCACGGTGTTGTCGTAGGACATGCCGGTGAGCGGCGACACGTCGTCGGGCACCCCGTTCCACTCCTTGCACGCGACCTCGCACGCCTTGCAGCCGATGCAGATCGACGTGTCGGTGAAGAACCCCATGCGGGGCGGGTGGTCCACGTGGCCGCTCGCGCCGGCGGGATCCTGCACCTCCTGCCGGTCGAACACGTTCGGCGCGGTCACCGGTCCGCCCCCGTCTCGGCGGTGATGCCGGCGCGGCGCTTGTACGCCTCGACCAGCGCGGGCAGGGCCGGACCGCGGGGTCTGCGGCCGGGTCGGATGTCGGCGGACAGGGCCTTGTCCTCCTGGATGTGGACGTTCGGGTCGAGCGAGATCGACGTGAGCTCGTTGGCGGCGTCGCCCGGGCTGAGCCCGTTCGGCCCCCAGTGGTACGGCAGGCCGATCTGGTGGACGGACCGGCCCTGCATCCGCAGCGTCCCCATGCGGTCGGTCACGAGGACCCGGGCCTCGATCGCGTTGCGGGCGGTGACGATCGTGGCCCACCCCAGGTGCTCTAGCCCCCGCTCGGCGGCCAGCTCGGGCGACACCTCGCAGAACATCTCGGGCTGCAGCTCGGCCAGGTAAGGGAGCGACCGGGACATGCCGCCGGCGGTGAAGTGCTCGGTCAGGCGGTAGGTCGTGGCCACGTAGGGGAACACGTCGGCGCCCGGCTCATCGCCGCTCGGGTGGTAGCGGTTCACCTCGCGGGAGTAGATCTCGCGCACCGGGTTGCGTTGCTGGCCGTACAGCGGGTTGCGGACCGGCGACTCTTGCGGCTCGTAGTGCGTGGGCAGCGGCCCGTCGACCAGCCCGACCGGCACGAACAGCCAGCCCTTGCCGTCGCCTTGCATGATGAACGGGTCGTCGCCGGCGAGGGCGTCCGGTCCGGTGGCGTCCTTCGGCGGCTCGTAGTCGGGCGCCTTGTCGGGGACGAAGTCGGGGACGTCGTGGCCGGTCCAGCGCTGCGCCTCCGCGTCCCACCACACCAGCGCCTTGCGGTCGCTCCACGGCTTGCCGTCGGGGTCGGCCGACGCCCGGTTGTAGAGCACCCGCCGGTTCGCCGGCCACGCCCACTCCTCGGCCACCCAGTCCTGCTCGGTGTGGGGCTTGCGGCGGGCGGCCTGGTTCACGCCGTCGGCGTAGACGCCGCAGTAGATCCAGCAGCCGCAGCTCGTCGACCCGTCGTCGCGCAGCTCGGTGTACGCCGAGAGGTGGTTGCCGTCGGCGTCGAACCCGTTGACCTCGGCCAGCACCGCCTCCGCGCTCGGCTCGGCGTGGCGGCCCTCGGTCGGGTAGTCCCACGCCAGGTCGAGGATCGACCGGTCGATCGGGTCGGTCGACCCGGCCAGCTTCTCCTTGATGATCCGGCCGAGGTGGTAGGTGAACCAGAGGTCGCTGCGGGCGTCGCCGGTCGGCTCGACCGCCGTGTGGTGCCACTGCAGCCAGCGGTTCGTGTTGGTGAAGCTGCCCGACTTCTCGGTATGCGACGCGGCCGGGAAGAAGAACACCTCCGTCGCGTTGTCTTCCGTGCGGATCTCGCCGGTCTCGACCTCGGGCCCGTCCTTCCACCACGTGGCGCTCTCGATCAGGTCGAAGTCGCGCACGACGAGCCAGTCGAGGTTGGCCATGCCCAGCCGCTGCGCCTTGGCGTTGGCCGACCCGACCGCCGGGTTCTCGCCGAACAGGAAGTAGCCCTCGCAGGTGCCGTCGAGCTGCGCGAGCACGGTCTGGTACGTGCCGTGGCTGCCGGTGATGCGGGGGAGGTGCCCGAAGCAGAAGTCGTTGTCGGCGGTGGCGGCAGCGCCGTAGTACGCCTTCAGCAGGCTCACCGCGTAGGACCGCATGTTGGCCCAGAACCCCTTCTCGGCCGCCTCGCTCTTGATGTAGTGGTCGAGGTCGGTGTGCTCGGGCGTGTGCGGCATCGGCAGGTAGCCGGGCAGCAGGTTGTACAGCGTCGGGATGTCGCTCGAACCCTGGATGCTGGCGTGGCCGCGCAGCGCCATGATCCCGCCGCCGGGCCGGCCGATGTTGCCGAGCAGCAGCTGCAGGACCGAGGCGGCGCGGATGTACTGCGAACCGACGCTGTGCTGGGTCCAGCCGACCGCGTACGCGAACGCGGTCGTGCGGTCCCGGCCAGAGTTGGTCGTGACGAGCTCGCAGACCTTGGCGAACACGTCCGGCGGCACGCCGCAGACCTCCTGCACGACCTCGGGCGTGTAGCGGGCGTAGTGGCGCTTGAGGATCTGGAGCACGCAGCGCGGGTGCTGCAGCGTCTCGTCCCGTTCGGGCCGGCCGTGGATGGTCGGCCCGCCCGCGCCGTAGGACTCGCTGTGGCCAGGTCGCAGGTGCGCCGCCGTCCCGCGCGCATCGCCCGCGCCACCCTCGTCGCCCTCGCCGGCCTGCTTGTCGCCCGGCACGCCGCGCATCGTCATGCCCTCGTACTGCCAGCTCGACGGGTCGTAATGGCGAGCCTCGGGGTCGAGCCCGGAAAAGAGCCCGTCGAGATCCTCGGTGTCGCGGAACGCATCGACGATGATCGTCGAGGCGTTGGTATACGCGAGGACGTAGTCGTGGAAGTACGCATCGTGCTGCAGCACGTAGTTGATGAGCCCGCCGAGGAACGCGATGTCACTGCCCGCGCGCAAGGGCACGTGCAGGTCAGCCACGGCGGAGGTGCGGGTAAATCGCGGGTCGACGTGGATCAGGGTCGCCCCGCGCGCCTTGGCCTCCATCACCCACTGGAAGCCGACCGGATGACACTCCGCGAAGTTCGAGCCCTGCACGACGATGCAGTCCGAGTGCTGCAGATCCTGCATGAAGGTGGTGGACCCACCGCGGCCGAACGAGGTGCCGAGGGCGGCCACCGTGGAGCTGTGGCACACGCGGGCCTGGTTCTCGACCTGCACGACGCCGAGCCCCGTGAACAGCTTCTTGATGAGGTAGTTCTCCTCGTTGTCGAGGGTGGCGCCGCCGAGGCTGGCGATGCCCATCGTGCGGTTCACCCGCGCGCCGTCCTCCTCCCAGCTCCAGGTGCGGCGCCGCGAGGCGATCACCCGGTCGGCCACCATGTCCATGGCCGTGTCGAGGTCGAGCGGCTCCCAGTCGGCGGCGTGCGGACGGCGGTACAGCACCTGGTGCTTGCGCTGCGGGCCGGTGGTCAGCTGCAGCGTCGCCGCGCCCTTCGGGCAGAGCCGGCCGCGGCTGATCGGCGAGTCCGGGTCGCCCTCGATCTGCACGACCCGCTCGTCCTTGACGAACACCTCCTGGCCGCAGCCCACGCCGCAATACGGGCAGATCGACTTGACCACCCGGTCGGCGTCGGCGAGCCGGGTGTGCAGCTGCTCGGTGGTGGGGGACGTCACCGCGGCGCCGCGGCCGAGCCGGTCGCTCCCGCGGAGCTGGCGGACGACGGGCCAACGGTCGAACAGGCTGGACATGGCCTACCTCGGGGGAGTGGTCGCGACGACGCCCCCACTACCCGGCCGCGCCGGCTCCGAGCATCGTGTCGAGCAGCAGCCTCAGCCCGCCTGCCAACCCGTGCGCCGGGTCGACCTGCCACGGTGGCCGAGGGCCGGGGTGGAAAGATCTCCGACACGCGTGCGAACCCACCCCTCCGGCCGATGGGCTCCGGCGACCCGAGGTCGTCGCCGACGGACGAACCATGCTGAAGGTTGAGCGGCGCAGCCCACTCGGCGTCGCCGGCCACGCCGTGCTGGGCGTCGGCCGGCAGCTCGCCCGGGAGGTCGATCATCTGGCCGGCCCAGCCGTGCGGGCCAAGAAGCGCACCCGCACGACCGGCGCCCTGGCCGTCCTCTCGGCGCTCGGTCTCGTGCTTCTCTCCTGGGCGCATCGCGGCCACTCGCTGATGGTCGAGCACGTCTCGGTCGTGCGCGCCGAGCTGCCGCTGCACGTCGAGATCGCCCGCCTGCCGGCCTCGCTCCTCTCGCCCGCACCGCGCCTACCGCTCTGGGGAGCGCTCGCGCAGGTGCTGCTGGTGTTCTGGCTCGCCGAGCTCAACCTGGGTCGCCGGCTGGCGCTGCTGCTGATCGCCGTCTACCACGCGTCCGCCACGCTGGCCGGCCGGGTGATGATCCAGGTCGGACCCACGTTCCCGCTGCACCTCGGCGTCAAGCACCACCTCGTCCACGCACGCGACACCGGACCCTCAGCCGCGGTGGTCGGGCTCTGCGCCTACCTCAGCATCGTGTGCCACGCCCCGGTGCTCGGCGCCGTCGTGTGGCTGGCCATGATCGGCGAGATCCTCTGGCATCCCGATCTCGCCGGCCGCGAGCACCTGGTCGGCATGGCCGTCGGCGCGCTCACCGCCGTGCCGGTCGTGGTGCAGCGCCGTCGGAGAGCCGCGACGCTGCGCCGAGCAACTGCCGCGTCCGCCGCGCCGCCCATCGCCGGCTCGGTCGGGGCTTCGGCCGAGGGCTCGGTCGACGGCTCGGTCGGTGGCCCGGCGGACGGCTCGGTCGGCTCTTCGGCCGATGGCACGGTCGGTGAGCCGAGCCGCGAGCTGCCGGTCCGCTCGAAGGTCGACCGACGCAGGTCGCTCGCCTGGGGCGATTCCAGCGACACCGGCCGTGGCCGGGTCGGGTGAGCCGCCCGGCCCACCCGAGCTCCGACCGATCGTCAGGAGCCCAGCGCTACTGGTGCGCGACGTCGAGCACGATCAGCGAGGTCCCTGCCGGGCCGCGCATCACGAGCACGCGGAACGGCAGCCCGCGCGGCACGCCGATCCCGTAGGTCGAGCGTCCCCGGCTGGTGCCGGCGTAGGTAACCTCGCGGAAGGTTTGGAACCCGCGGACCGGGAACAGGTCCGTGCCGATGACCCCGATGCCGGCACGCGCCGGCGCAAGGATCGTGAGACGCACGATGGCCCGACCCCGCACGGCGATGGTCCGGCCCGTGCCCTCCTGGGTCAGCCGGGCGACGTAACGGGCGTCATAGCCCGCGCCGCGCTGGCTGCTCAGCTGCACGATCAAGCGGTCGTAGCAGCGGGTCGGGCTTCCGCGCTGGGCGACGATCAGCCCGCGGCCCATGCCCGGCCGGGCCTTGGGCATCGTCCCCCACGGCGTACGGCACGCCGGTGCCGTAGTCCCCTGCGTGGGTGCCATCGCAACCGTGCTGAACAGCGCGAGCGCGGCAGCAGCCGTGGTCTTCCACAGTCTTTGTGTGCGCATGTCGACCTCCATTGGTCGATGCCCGGACGGTGTCTCCGCCCCCGCGGCGACGGTACCGACGCGGTCCGCGGCGGCGACCGAGTACCGCGAGGTAACGAGGTACGTCCCCTATGGCGCGCTCGTACGGGTCGCGGACAGCCGGCCAAGGTGGGGCGCGCGTCCGACTTGGACGGCTCGCTGCCGCCGCGGGTTCGAGATGCGCCGCGTGCTCGTGCAGCGGCACCGGCTCGTGGTCGCTCCACCCGCGGCAGCGGGGATGCACGCCGCTAGCGTGCCGGCCATGAACGTGCTCTACACCGCAATGGCCACCGCCGAGGGCGGCCGCGAGGGGCGGGTCAGCTCCTCCGACGGCAACCTCGACATCCAGCTCAGCCTGCCCAAGGGCTTCGGCGGCCCCGAGACCGCCGGCACCACCAACCCCGAGCAGCTCTTCGCCGCCGGCTACGCCGCCTGCTTCCACTCCGCGCTCAAGCTCGTGGCCGGCCAGCAGCAGGTCGACGCGTCGCACTCCACCGTGACCGGCGTCGTGGGCATCGGCCCGAACGAGCAAGGTGGCTTCGAGCTCACGGTCGAGCTCGAGGTCAACATGCCCGGCGTCGACCATGAGACCGCCGAGGCGGTCGCGGCGCGCGCCCACGAGGTGTGCCCGTACTCGAACGCGACCCGCGGCAACATCCCCGTCGAGCTCACGGTCACCGAGCTCGGCTGAGCGCTCACGTCACCCGTCGCGTCGGCCCGGGCGTCAGGCGCGGCGGCGGTGGAGCGACACCTGGTAGTCGCCGGCCACCCACGGCTGGCGGTCCCAGGTCGACCAGCGGTCGACGAGGTCGAGCCCGGCCGCCGCCGCATCCGCGTCGAGCCGCGCCGGGTCGTAGCCGCCGGCGCGCACCTGGAAGCCGGCGACGAGCAGGCCGCCTGGCACGAGGTGCGCGGCCACGGCGGCCATCACGGCGCGTTCAGTGCCGGGCGTGACGAAGATCAGCACGTTGCCGGCCAACACCACCGCGTCGAACGTGCGGCCCAGGTCGAGGTGCGCGAGGTCGCCCTCGCGCCAGTCGAGCTCCGGTGCGTTGGCGCGCGCCGGGGCGAGCATGGCCGGGTCGAGGTCGACGCCCACGACGTCGTGACCGCGGCGAGCCAGCTCCATGGCCACCCGCCCGGTGCCGCACCCCGCGTCGAGCACGGACGCGACCGACCGGACCGCGGTGGCCGCCGCGGGAAGGTGCTCGCGCAGCAGGTCGTCGACCAGCGAGGCCTCGCCATGCACGTCGACGCCCTGCTCGGCGAGCCGGGCGAAGCGAGCGTCGTAGTCGGCGCCCCGCGGCACCTCCGATTCGTCGGACCAGCGTGAGCCCATGCGCAGATGATGGCCGCTCGAGCGGGATCGGCACGGCGTGGCGCGTAAGGCGGGCGACGGACGGCTCGTCGGGTCCGGACGCAACAACGCGTCTGCCGCCCCCAACGAGGAGAACCCCCGATGCGCACGATGAAGCGAACGACCCCGAGCCGGATGAAGGCCGTCGCACTCGCGGGACTGGTCGCCGGCTCAGCCGGAGTGGCCGTGCTCGGCGCCGCCTCCCCGGCCTCGGCTGACGCGACCGGCGCCTACGGCGACAGCGCCGTCTACGAGTCGCATGTGGCGCCGTACAGCGGCGGCGAGCGGATCCAGGTCAACTTCCGCTACCTCAAGCTCGGCGGCGTGGGCCACGACGGCTACCAGGCGTACGTCTCCTGCACCAACGGCTTCAACTCCAACGCCACGATGGCCTGGTCGATCATCGGCGAGGGCACGGCGACGGTGGCCCCCACACGGCTCAACACCGGCGACCGCTGCGTGATGAGCCTGCACACGCCGGCCGGCCTCACGTCCACGGTCACCAACATCGTGAGCTCGAACCCGGTCAACCGCTGGGACACCGAGATCTACGTGACCGGAACCGTCCACGTGTAGCTCGATCGACCCTCCCGGCCTGCCGAACTGGGTGGGATTGCGGTTGCTGGGGCGGCCGGGTTTCCGCCCAGTTCGGCGGGTCCCGGTACGGGGTGGGGCTGCGGTCGTTGGGGCGGCCGGGTCTCCGCCCAGTTGGGCCGGTTCCCGAACTGGGCGGGACTGCGGCTGCTGGGGCCGCCGGGTCTCCGCCCGGTTCGCCGGCTCCTCGAACTGGGCGGGGCTGCGGTTGTCGGGGCGGCCGGGTTGCCGCCCGGTTCGCCGGCTCCTCGAACTGGGTGGGACTGCGGTTGCTGGGGCGGCCGGGTTTCCGCCCGGTTCGGTCGTGGCCGGTAGTGGGTGGGACTGCGGTCGCCGGGACGGCCGGGCCTCCGCCCAGTTCGGCTGGGCTGTCAGTCGGGCCCGGCCCGGGGCCGGTGCGGCGAGCCCAGTCGGCGACGGGCGACAAAGCCGCGGCGCGGTACGGTCCGGCTCGGGACGACGGAAGGGGTGGTGATGGCACACGACGTGCGAGCGGTGGTGGCCCGGGGCAAGGGCGAGCCAGTGAGCGTGGAGACCATCCAGGTGCCCGATCCGGGGCCCGGCGAGGTGCTGGTGGCGGTCCAGGCCTGCGGGGTCTGCCACACCGACCTCCACTACCGGGAGGGCGCGATCAACGACGACTTCCCGTTCCTGCTCGGCCACGAGGCGGCGGGGCTGATCGAGTCGGTCGGGCCGGACGTGACCGAGGTGGCGCCGGGCGACTTCGTGATCCTCAACTGGCGTGCCGTGTGCGGCGAGTGCCGTTCGTGTCGGCGGGGCCGGCCCTGGTACTGCTTCAACACCCACAACGCCTCGCAGAAGATGACCCTCGACGGCGTGCCTCTCACGCCGGCCCTCGGGGTCGGGGCGTTCGCCGAGAAGACGTTGGTCGCCGCCGGCCAGGCCACGCCCGTCGACCCGCGGGCCCGGCCCGAGACCGCGGGGCTGCTCGGCTGCGGCGTGATGGCCGGCCTCGGCGCTGCCCTGTTCACGGGTGAGGTGGGGCCCGGCGACTCGGTCGCCGTGTTCGGCTGTGGGGGCGTGGGCGATGCGGCCATCGCCGGCGCCCGCCTGGCCGGCGCCAGGACCGTGATCGCCGTCGACCTCGACGCCCGCAAGCTCGACCTGGCCCGCGAGTTTGGCGCCACCCACACCGTCGACGCGTCGGCGGAGGATCCCGTCGAGGCCATCCGCGCCATCACCGACGGCAACGGCGCCGACGTGTGCATCGAGGCCGTCGGCCATCCGAAGGTGATGGAGCAGGCGTTCTACGCCCGCGACCTCGCCGGCACGCTGGTGCAGGTGGGCGTGCCGAGCCCCGACATGCGCATCGACCTGCCGATGATCGAGTTCTTCGGCCGCGGCGGTCGGCTCAAGCCCTCGTGGTACGGCGACTGCCTGCCCAGCCGCGACTTCCCCACGCTCATCGACCTCTACTTGCAGGGTCGGCTCGACCTCGACCGGTTCGTGAGCGAGACGATCCCGCTCGATGGGGTCGAGGAGGCGTTCCACCGCATGGAGCGGGGCGAGGTCCTGCGCTCGGTCGTCGTGATCGACGGGGGAGTCGCGAGCTGATGGGCGCGGGCGTCGAACGGGTGGTCACCCACGGCACGTTCTCCATCGATGGCGAGGACTTCGAGGTCGACAACAACATCTGGCTGGTCGGCGACGACGAGGAGGTGCTCGTGATCGACGCCGCCCACGACCACGAGCCGATCGTCGCCGCGGTCGGCGGCCGGCGGGTCGTGGCCATCGCCTGCACGCACGGACACAACGACCACGTCAACGCGGCCGTCGCGCTGGCCGACGCCGTCGGCGCGCCGGTGCTGCTGCACCCCGACGACGCCATGCTCTGGCAGGTCGTGCACGGCGACCGTGCCGTCGACGGCCCGCTCGCCGACGGCCAGCGCCTCGAGGTCGCGGGCACCACGCTCGAGGTGTTGCACACGCCGGGCCACAGTCCCGGCGGCTGCTGCCTGTGGGCCGAGGCCGACGGCGTGCTGTTCTCGGGCGACACGCTGTTCAACGGCGGGCCCGGCGCGACCGGCCGCTCGTTCTCCGATCGCCCGACCATCCTGCGCAGCATCCGTGAGCGCCTGCTGCCCCTGCCGCCCGACACGCTCGTCCACACCGGCCACGGCGACGACACCACGATCGCCGCCGAAGCTCCCGGCATCCTGTCCGCCGGCTGAGACGTCGGAGCGACCGACAGCCGAGGCCGAACTGGGTGGAGGTCTGGCTGTCCTGGCGACCGCGGTCCCGCCCAGTTCGGGGCGGAGGCGAAGTGGGCGGAGGTCCGGCTGCCCCGGCGACCGCAGTCCCGCCCAGTACCGGGACGGGCCGAACTGGGTGGAGGTCTGGCTGTCCTGGCGACCGCGGTGCCGCCCGGTTCGGGGCGGAGGCGAGAGCCGGTCCGTCAGGGGACGGTGGTGGGCGGCAGCGTGACGGTGGCAGTGGTGGGCGGTGCCGTCGTCGGGGGGGCGGTGGTCGGGGGCGCGGTGGTGGGTGGTGCAGTTGTCGGTGGGGCAGTAGTCGGCGGCGCTGTGGTCGGAGCGGCAGTTGTCGGCGGGACAGTGGTCGTCGTGGAAGTGGTCGTCGTGGACGATGTTGTGCTGGTGACAAGTGTGGTGGGGACGGTGTCGGGCGTCTTCGAGCTGCTGTGTCGCAGCGCGGTCACGAGCAGCACGGCGCCGACGACGAGCACCGCGATGAGCAGGACCACCACCGCGATCATGAGCCCGCGGCCCTCGCGCGGAGGCGGGGGCGGCTCCTCCCAGACCTCGCGTTCGACGATCGCCGGCTCGGCGTAGACCGGCTCGACCGGCGCCGGCACGTAGACGTGGTGGCCGACCGGCGGGGTGAGCGACGGATCGGCGGCGCCGCCCGCCGGCCGGGTGATCGCGGGTTCGCCGGGCACGGCCGGCTGGACGCGCGTGGCGTCTGCATCGCCCCCGGGACCCGCAGGTTGCGTCGGCCCCGTCGGGTCGTCGGGCCGCCACGCTCGGGTGGGATCATCGTCGCTCACGGGTGCTCCTTCGGGTCGGTCAGACCGTTGTGGCGACACCGCCGTCGACCGGGATGACCGCCCCGGTGACGAACGAGCCGGCGCGCGATGCCAGGAAGATCGTGACCCCAGCCATGTCGTCGGGTCGGCCGATGCGCTTGAGGGGTGCGGCGGCGGCGATCGCCTCGCCGAAGGTGTCGAGCGTGGCCGCCATCATCTTCGACTGGAACGGCCCGGGCGCGACCGCGTTCACCGTGATCGTCGGCCCCAGCCGCTTGGCGAGATGGCGGGTGAGCTGGTGGACCGCGGCCTTCGACGCCGAGTACGAGTAGTTCTCCTGCAGCGGGACGTGGAAGCCCTCGACCGACCCGATGTTGATCACCCGAGCCGGGTCGTCCGCGGTGCCGGCCGCCTGCAGCAGGGGGAGCAGCAGCTTCGTGGTGTGGAACACGCCCTGCACGTTGAGGTTGAGCACCCGATCCCACGACGCCGCGTCGTGCTCGGCCAGCGGCGCACCCCAGGCCGCGCCGGCGTTGTTCACGAGCACGTGTATCCGGTCCTCCCGCTCGCCCAGGTCGGCGGCCAGGCCCTTCGCGCCCTCCTCGGTCGAGAGGTCGGCGGGGAGGGCGAAACAGGTCCCGAGCGCGGACAGCTCGGCGGCGGCCTTCTCGCACGCTTCGGCCTTGCGCGACGAGATGTAGACGCGGGCGCCGGCTTCGACGAACCCGCGGGCGATCATGGCGCCGATGCCGCGGCTGCCACCGGTCACGACCGCGGTCTTCCCGGCGATATCGAACAGATCGGACATGGGCGGCGACCGTACCAGCGGGGCGCAGCCGCCCCCACCTCGCTGGACGGCGGCCAGGTCAGCGCTGGCAGGTAGGGCACCAGGTGGTGCCGCGGCCGTCGAGCACCCGGCGGCGCAGCTCGACACCACAGCGCAGGCACGGCTCGCCGGCGCGGCCGTAGCAAGACAGGAAGTGCTGGTTGGTGCCGCTGGCGCCGCTGACGGCTCGGTAGTCCCGGAGGGTCGTGCCGCCGTTGGCGATGCCTGCGGCGAGGACCTCACGCAGCGCGGCATGCAGGCGCTCGGCCTGCGCGCGGGTGACCGTGCGGGCCGCGGGGTTGACCTGGGCGAGCCATAGGGCCTCGTCGGCGTAGATGTTGCCGACGCCGGCCACGACTCGCTGCTGCAACAGCTGGGTCTTGACCCGCAGGCGGCTCGCGCGCAGCCCGCTCCAGAGCAGCGCGGGGGTGAAGGCCTCGTCGAACGGGTCGGGCCCGAGACCGGCGAGCGTCGGCAAGGCCCGATGGTCGTCGACGGGGACGACCGCCACCCGGCCGAAGCGGCGCACGTCGCGCAGCTCGAGCACCGACCCGTCGTCGAGCTCCCACCAGGCCCGCACGTAGGGGTCGCCGGCGTGCTGCGGGCCGCGGATCCGCAGCTGGCCGGTCATCCCGAGGTGGATCACGAGGTGTCGGGCGTCGTCGAGCTCGAGCAAGAGGTACTTGCCGCGACGGGTGACGTCGGTGACCGTCGGGCCGATAGCGTCCGGCGCCGACGCGAACTTGGCCGACGGATGGCTGCCGGCGTCGACGATGCGTCGGCCGGTGACCAGCGGGACGAGCCCGAGCCGCACCGTCTCCACTTCGGGCAGCTCGGGCATCGGGCGGAACCTACGGCCCGTCCGACGCCGCTTCAAGCGCCGAAAGTGTGGCCACCGGCCTCAGGATCGACCCCGCCGTGCCGACGGGACCAGGGTCATGTCACCGATCATCACCATGCTCGTCACGACGTTCATCGTCGGGATCGCCGGGTCGTTCGTGCTGGCCCAGCGGCGCACGGCCCGGGTGGGCTGGCAGAGCGAGCTGAACGGCATCCGCCAAGAGGTCCTGGTGGCACCCGGGTTCAACGATCTGCGTTCGGTGGAGGCCGCGGGGCACATCGAGCCGCTCCAGGCGAGCGGCGTGTGGACCGACCTGGCCGCCGCCACCCGCAAGCAGGCCGCGACGTCCGAGCCCTCGCCCGACGCGCCCGCTCCCACCCACGACCTTCCCTACGCGGTGGACGAGCTTCCCGACACCCGCGAGCGCGGCCGCTACCGCGCCGCCGCTCGTGCCCGCGTGCGAGCTGCTGCGCCCGATCGACCCACCGACCCGGTGGCCGCCATGCCCGACGCCGCGCCCGCGCCCGGCCCTCGCGCCGACGCGCAGTTCGACGAGTCTCACCCCCCGTTTGATGACACCGATCCGCTGGACGGCATGTCGCTCGAGCCCGTGACGCGGCTGCCGTTCCACGTCGCGGTCGAGCCGGCGACCCGGCCCGAGCTGATCGAGGCGCTCGAGACGACGTTCGGCCCCGCCGCGCCGGTCGGCACCGTGACGGAGCGCCCGAACCCGCTCTACGTCGAGCCGCCGCCCGCCGCCAACGGCCGCTCGTTCGCCGGCGCCTCCGACCCCGCATCGCCTTACGCCCAGCCCGCCACGAGCCCGGCCTTCGACACCTCGGCCGCCGTGTCCGCCGAGTGGACCGAGGCGCCGGCCGCCGAGCGCGGCGTGCAGCCCGCCGCCGAGTGGTCGCCTTCACTGGCCCGCGAGCCCATCTTCGTGACCTTGCCGGAGCCGATCCTGGAACCGTCCTACGACGCGTTGGCCGACGCCGACTCGTACGCCGATGCCAACTTCGGTGCCAAAGCCGACGCCGGCGCCAGCGGCGAGGCCAGCCCGATCGGCAGCGGCGTCGCGGCGCAGGTTGCTCCCGCGGTCGAGGCCGTGGAAGCGGTGCCGACTGCTGCCGCGCACGACGACGCGCCGGTGGACGAGGCGGCGGCGCAGTGGCCGACCACGTCGCCCGCAGCCCCGGACGCCGATCACGAGCACGTTGCCTTCGACGCGGGTGCCGAGGAGCCGACCGGGCCTGCGGACCTGCCGGCCGCTACGGCAACGGCGCGGCCGGTCGTCGTGGAGTCGGTCGAGGTGCTGCTTGCGAACGGCGGCGCGGCGCACGAGGTGCGCTCGGCCGGCGCGCAGCTGCGCATCGGGGCCAGCGTGCCGACCGTGACCAACGATCCCGAGCGGGGGATGCAGGCGCGGTTGGACGAGGGCTGGTGCTGGTGCCGGACCGAGGCGACCGGGTCGACCCCGACGCTGCTCGTGCCCGGTGCGGTCGTGCGGCCGGCCAACGCGACGACCTTGCTCGTGGTGGTGGAGCCCGACGGCGCGTCCTTCGTGGCCGTGGTCGAGGGCGACGTCGAGCTGAACCGCCCCAACGGGCGGACCTGCCTGCGGCAGGGAGCCCTCGCCGACCTGGCGCCCGACGGTCGGTTCCAGGTGGACGTGGCCACCGCGGCCGAGATCGAGGCCGACGCCCTCGTCCGCACCAACCGCGCGCTCGACGAGATCGACGAGATCGACGCTTAACCGAGCCAGGATCGCATCAGCGACCGTGCGCCGCTGAACACCTTGCCTGGCACGTGAGCGATGGCGTCCTCGGCCTGCGAGACGGCCCGGGCGCCGGCATACACGACCGGGCCCGCTCCCGGCAGGCCGATCGGTGGCATCAGCGTGCGCGAGCCGACCAGCTGGTGGGCCAGGTCGAACAGGTCGTGGCCGCTGTGCACCGCGCCGCGGGCCACGCTCTCGAGCGAGCGCCGCAGCTCGCGTGCGACCGCCACGGCATCGTGCCCGACGGCCACTGCGTCCCGGGCGGCGCCGATGGCACCCTGACCGAGGGCGGCGGCGTCGTGGGCGAGGACGCGGGCGCCGGACTCGATGCCCTCGCGGTGGTCCCACAGCTCACGCCCGATCTTGAACCCGCCCCAGGCGACGCCGGTGGCGCCGACGGCGAAGCCGGTCCAGGGGTTGGGGGCGAGCCGGAAGGCCGCGAGGCTGCCGTCGAACCCGAGCTGCAAGCCGGCGTCCACCTTGTCCGCGGCGCTCGCATGGTGGGCGAAGAGCTCGCCGATCGTGAACAGGTCGTGCCCGATCGCAACGGCGGACGCCCCCTTGAGCGCGAGCTGGCCTGCCTCGGTGCGGGCCAGGATCGAACCCCGGTCGGCCCAACGCGTCCAGCCGACGTCGAGCCCGAGACCGCTCGCGGCGACGCCGGCCCCGCGGGCGACGGCGATCGCTCGGGCCAAGGGAGGCCCGAGGTCGCGGTGGCCGCTCAGCATCGAGAACAGGTCGCTCAACGCGGCGCCGTCGCCGCTGCCGGCCTGCCCGAGCGCATGCGCGTAGGCCACGAGGACTGGCGGCAGGACCGACGGTGTCGTGCCCGGCATGAGCGGTACGAGGGGCGACCCGCCGCTGAGCAGGCTGAGCAGGTCGAGCGGGAGGCCCTCGGCGGAACCCGCGACCGAGCCCTCGTCGGCCGTGCGCATGCCCCGCGCGAGATCGCGTGCGAGGTCGGCCTGGGCGAGCGCTTCGCGCGCGAGGTCGAGCACGTCGAGCGCGGCGTCGGGCAGCCCGCCGAGGCGGTCGGGACAGCCGCGGCGGGCGGCGTCGAGCGCGTCGCCGACCTCGCCGGCGACCAGCTTCAGCCGCTCGCCGAGCTCGATGGTGCCGTGGTGGACGAGGTCGAGCGCGACGGGATCGGCGGAGACGAGGGCGGACACGGCATTGCTCCTTGGGCCGGAGGGGCGGGAGTGGGGGAGGTGGGCGCGGCCGCGCGCTGCGGTGCGAGCAGGTCGGCGAGCGCTTGCGCCGCAGCCGCCGGAGCGATGGCGTGGAGCCGGGGGTGGCGTTCGGTGGCGCTGACCTCGATGCGCCACAGCCCGAGCGGCCCGGCGTCGAGCAGCGTGAGCGACCCGCCCGCCGATCCCGAACCTGGGACGGCAGCGAGCGGCTTGGGGCTCGCGCCGGGGCTACGTTCGCCCCGCGCTGGCGCGACCTCGACGCGGATGATGCGGGGCGGCGCGGCCAACAGCGCGGCGACGCCCCGCAGGTCGACGATGTCGGCCAGCGCGGCGCGCGCCGCCGCCTCGTCGTCGACCAGCAGGCAGCTCAGGAGCCGGGCCACAGCAGGCGCGTCCGGCGCGTCCGGCGGCGCGTCCGGCAGCACGCCGGGCGGCGCGTCCGGCACCGCGACCGGCAGCTCGACGATGTCGAGCATCGTGCGGTGCAGGCCGGCGACCTCGACGGGCGAGAGGCGCAGCGCGCCGTCGGGCCGGGCCACCGCTAGCACGGCCCGCCCGGCGTGCGCCCACGCGACGGCGAACCGGCGCGCCGGGTCGGGCCCCTCGACGACCACGGTGACCGTGAGGTCGGGCAGCGCGGCCACGGCGACGAGGTCGGCGGCCCATGGCCGCAGCGCGCCTCCCTTGATCGCTCCCGCCGCCGCCAGGTCGGCGAGCTCGCGGGCGACGAGCGGGGCGAGCGGGCTGGCGTCGAGCGGGCCGTCGAGCAGCAGGATGGCCGTGAGCAGGCCGGCCGGCGAGCACGTGAGGCCGGTGGGCGTGACCGTGGTGGAGGCTGAAGGCATGGCGTGGGGTCTACCGCGTCACGCTGTTTCAATAATCTTCAGTGTCTTTCATGCATCGGAACATGATGCGAGCATGACTGGCCACCGGCTGCGCCGTCGGTAGCATCGCCGCCGGTGACCTCACCGCGGCAGCCAACTGCGCACTGGGACGAGGGGCTGCGGGACGCCCTCACCGAGCTGGCCGGCACTCGCGCCGACGAGCTGGCGGATCGTTGGGCGCCCCGCTTCCCGGACCCGTATCGCGGGTCGATCCAGCCGCGCGAGGCGGCCGAGGACGTCTGCGAGCTGGAGGCGCTCGAAGCGCGACCCGACGCCGCCACGAGCGGGCTGCGCATCCGCTTCTCCGGTGAGCGCGACGCCGAGGGTCGGGTCTCGCTGAGCGCGTACTCCCGGCACGCCGACCTCGAGCTCTCCCGCTTCCTGCCGATCCTCGAGAGCCTCGGCCTGTGGGTGTTCGACGAGCTGCACTGGTCGCTCGACGAGGACCGCTGGCACGTCTACGACTTCCGCGTGCGCGACACGACGGGCGCGCCGATCGATCGGATGACCGACGGCGGACGCGTCTGCGAAGCCGTGCTCGCGCTCTGGGCCGGACACGCCGGCGTCGACGGCCTCAACCGGTTGGTGCTGCGCGCGGGCATGTCGTGGGGCGACGTCGAGCTGCTCCGGGCGCTCGCGCGGTACCGGCGCCAGGTCGACCCTCGCTACACGCTGGCCTACAGCTTCGACGTCCTCGTCGAGCACCCCGACATGGCCCGCCAGCTCGTGGACCTGTTCGAGGCCCGCCTCTCGCCGGTCGACGCCGACCCCGACCGAGCCGAGGCACTGATGGCTTCGCTGACGTCCGCGTGCGACGCGGTCGACCGGCTCGACGCGGACCGCATCCTGCGGGGGCTGATCGGCACGATCGAAGCCGCGGTGCGGACCAACCGCTGGTCCCGGCCGGAGGGCCCGCTGGCGCTCAAGCTCGACAGCGCGCGCGTCCCCGACGTGCCCGCGCCGGTGCCGTACCGGGAGATCTGGGTGCACGGGGGCGAGATGCAGGGGGTGCACCTGCGGGCCGGGCCCGTCGCCCGCGGTGGCCTGCGCTGGAGCGACCGGGCGCAGGACGTGCGCACCGAGGTCCTCGACCTGATGCGCACCCAGGTGCTGAAGAACGCCCTCATCGTGCCCACCGGGGCCAAGGGCGGGTTCGTCCTCACGGGCAACGCCGCCAAGCTCCCGTCGGGACCCGAGCAGCGCGACGCGGTGCAAGCGACGTACCGGGCGTTCGTCGGGGCGCTGCTCGACCTCACCGACGATCGCCACGCCGGCAAGGTGGTGCCGGTGCCCGGCCGTCGCGACGGCGACGACACCTACCTCGTGGTCGCCGCCGATCGAGGCACCGCCGGCTTCTCGGACCTCGCGAACGCGATCGCGCTCGAGCGTGGGTACTGGCTCGGCGACGCGTTCGCGTCGGGCGGGTCGAACGGCTACGACCACAAGGCGCTGGGGGTCACCGCCCGCGGCGCGTGGACGGCGGTCCGCCACCACTTCGCCGAGCTGGGCATCGACGTGCAGCAGGAACCGATCAAGGTCGTCGGCATCGGGGACATGTCGGGCGACGTGTTCGGCAACGGGCTGCTGCGCAGCGAGCAGGTCCAGCTCGTGGCCGCGTTCGACCACCGTCACGTCTTCCTCGACCCCGGCCCCGACCCGGCCCGCTCGTTCGCCGAGCGCCGCCGGCTGTTCGAGCTCTCGGGCTCGTCGTGGGGTGACTACGACGCGGAGGTCATCAGCGAGGGCGGTGGCGTCTACTCGCGAGATCTCAAGCAGATCGAGCTGACCCGCCAGGTGCGCGATCTTCTGCGCGTCGGCGACGAGTCGCTCACGCCGGCCGAGGTGATCCGGGCCATCCTGCGGGCGCCGGTCGACCTCCTCTTCGCCGGCGGGGTGGGCACGTTCGTGCGGGCCAGCAGCGAGGAGGACCGCAACATCGACGACCGCGTCAACAGCGACCTGCGCGTCGAGGCCTCGACGCTGCGGGCCCGGGTCGTGGGGGAGGGGGCCAACCTGGCGTTCACCCAGCGCGGGCGGATCGAGTACGCGCGGCGCGGCGGGCGGATCAACATGGACGCGATCGACAACTCGGCCGGTGTCGACACGTCCGACCAGGAGGTCAACCTCAAGATCCTGCTCGATCTCGCCGTCGAGTCCGGCGAGATCGACCGGCCGCAGCGCCACGAGCTGCTGAGGGCCCACACCGACGACGTCGTCGAGCACGTGCTGGCCCGCGTGGCCAGGCAGTGCGAGCGGCTCACGACGTCGCAGGCCGCGAGCGCGCAGCGTCCGGGATGGTTCGAGCGGGTGCTCCACGAGCTGGTGGGCAGCGGCGTGCTCGACCCGCAGGTCGAGGCGTTGCCGAACGAGGCCGAGCTGGAGGCGCGGCGCGCCATCGGTGCCGGGCTCACCCGGCCCGAGCTCGCGGTGATCATGGCCGGTGTGAAGCGCTGGCTGGCCGAGGAGCTGCTGGAAAGCGACGTGATCGACCAGCCCGGCGCCGAGTTCGCGCTGCTCGGCGCGTTCCCCGACGCGCTGGCGACGCGGTTCGAGCACCTGCTCGGGCAGCACCCGCTGCGCCGCGAGCTGACCGCCAGCGAGATCACCAACGACATCGTCGATTGGCTCGGCATCACGTTCGTGCACCGCATCGCGCACGACACCGCCGCGACCGCCGCCGAGGTCGTGGCCGCCGCGGGCGTGGCGCGCGGCGTGATCGACGCGCCGGCGCTGTGGTCGGCGCTCGGTCGGCCCGCGTTCGGCGCGACCGACGATCCGTCCGCTCCCGACCCCCGGTCGTTGGTGACCGACCTGATCGACGCGCTCACCCGCGCCGAACTGGCCCGTCGCGGCTCGGGCGGCATCGACGTCGCGGCGCGCGTCGCGGAGGATCGCGAGGTGTTCGTCGCGCTCCTCGAGGCGTTCGACGCGATGGGCACCTCGGCCCAGCTGGCCCGCCGCGCCGAGCGGCACGCCACGCTGCTCGCGTCGGGTCTCGACCCCGAGGTGGCGTCCTGGGCGGCGCGGCTGCCCGAGCTGCGGGTCACGCCCGACGTGGCCGAGCTGAGCCGCGACCTGTCCCGCTCGGCGGTCGACGTGGCGGCCGCGTTCATCGCGATCGACCGCGTGCTCGGCCTCGACCAGCTCGCCGACCTCGTGAGCCGGCTCGAGCTCGAAGGTCGCTGGCAGCAGGCCGCGCAGCAGGGCTTGCTCGACGACCTGGCCGGCGTGGCGCGCGCTGGCGTGCACGCGGCGATCTCGGCCACCGACGGGCCGCCGGCGGCCGCCGTGGACCAGCTCTTCGCGGGCCGCGCCGACGCCGTGGCCGACGCGCTGCGCTTCCGGCGCGAGGTCGAAGGCGATCCCGGTGCCGGGCTCGACGGCCTGTCCGTCGCCGTGCGCGCCGCCCGCCGGACGGTCGCCTGAACACGGTCCTGCGTGACCTTCTAGGGTGCGCCGGGTGAACACGAGGAGAGGACCGCTCACCGTCCTCGTGCTCGCGCTGGCGCTGGCGGGCTGCGTGAGCGCATCCAGCAACCCGGCGGCCGCGCCCGGCGGCGCGCCGACATCGCCGTCGCTCGTCGACGGTGGAGACACGCTCAGCGCGGCCGACCTCGCGGCGACGCGTTCGCCGTCGGCGGGCGGTGCGCCGACCGATGCGCCGAAGAGCTCGCCCGCTCCCGGCAGCAACAGCACCGCGTTGCTGCACGCGGCGTGGGTGGAGCGCTCGGCCGGCATCGACCGGATCGTGTTCCAGTTCACGGGCGCGGCGACGCCCGGCTACCGCGTCCGCTGGGTGCCGGGCCCGATCACCACCGACGGGTCGGGCCAGCCCGTCGTCGTCAAGGGACGCGCGCTGCTCGAGATCATCCTCGACCCGGCGTCGGGCGTCGACATGGCCACCGGCAAGCCGACCTACGTCGGTCCCGACCGGGTCGCCATCGGCCGCGCGCACCTCCTGACCGACCTCCGCCGGACCGGCGACTTCGAGGGCGTCCTGACCTGGGTGGTCGGCGCGCAGCGTCGGGTGCCGTTCCGCGTCGGCCTGCTGCAGGCGCCGGCGCGGCTCGTCGTCGACCTCCTCACCAGCCCGTAGCGCCGCCGCCCACCGGCGTGTTCAGGGGGCGAGGCCGACGGCGCGCAGCAGGGTCGGCGGCGGCCGCCGGTCACCCGCGGCGAGCAGCGCC
>JAODBM010000109.1 GCA_025463985.1 Acidimicrobiales bacterium | reverse complement strand
TGCCGAGCGCCGGTGCTAGTCGTGGCGGGGCCCGCCGGGCGATGGCGACCGACCGGCGACCGCCGCGGCCCCAGGCCGGCCCGAAGGGGCTCGGCGGCGAGCAGGTCGAAGGACGGCAGGCGGTCCGCGAGCTGCTCCTGGCCGGGCGGCGCAAGGTGCGCGAGCTGTGGTTGGCCGCCGACCTCGATCCGGCCCCGGTGCTGGACGACATCCGCGAGCTGGCGGCGGAGACCCGCGTGCTGGTGCAGGAGGTGGGGCGCGGCAAGCTCGAGGCGGCGGCCCGGACCGAGGCGCCTCAGGGCGTGCTGGCGTTCGCCGCGCCGTTGCCCGAGGTCGAGCTCGAGGACCTGCTGCACGTCCGGCGCGGCGCGCCGGCGCCGTTCCTCCTCTGCAGCGATGGCATCACCGATCCCGGCAACCTGGGTGCGTTGCTGCGCTCGGCCGAGTGCGCGGGCGTCACCGGCGTCGTGCTGCCGCGCCACCGCGCCGTCCACGTCACCCCCGCCGTCACCAAGGCGGCCGCCGGGGCCATCGAGCACCTGCCGATGTGCCTGGTCGGCGGGCTTCCCACCGCGCTGCAGCAGCTCCGCAAGGCCGGCGTCTGGGTCCTCGGCCTCGATGAGGCGGCCGATCGGCCGCTGTGGGAGATGTCGGTCGGCGACCAGCCCGTGGCGTTGGTGCTGGGCGCCGAGGGTTCCGGCCTCAGCCGGCTGGTGCGCGAGCGGTGCGACGCGGTGGCCCGCATCCCGATGCGCGGGCGCCTGGCATCGCTCAACGTGGGCACCGCTGGCGCCCTGGCCTGCTTCGAGGTCGCCCGCCACCGGTCCGGCGCCTCCTAGCTCGCCCACTCGAAGCCAGCTTCTTGCGGCTGCCGGGCGCCCGTCGGCGCTGGTCATGGGTCACGTCGGCCATCAATTCGTCGACGGCCAGCAGGACTTTTGAAGATTCCGCCGACGGACCGTTGACAGACCGTGGTCAGGTGTGGTTCAAAGTGACTAGTCAGTAACGACTACTCGTAGTAACTCCACGTCGCACCCTTCCACCGCACTCAGGAGCTCCCGCCATGGTCGTCCGCCGCACCGCCTTGTCACCTGAACTCACCGATCACGCGCTGGCCGCGATCGCCCAAGCCGGCGATCCCGATGCGTTCACCGCGCTGATCGACCGCTACCGCCGGTTCGCCCGGGCCAAGAGCCGGGGCTACTTCCTCGTCGGTGGCGACGCCGACGACCTTGAGCAGGAGGCGCTGATCGGCCTCTACAAGGCGGTGCGGGACTTCCGGCCCGAGCACCTCGCCTCGTTCCGCGCCTTCGCCGAGCTGTGCATCACCCGCCAGCTCATCACCGCCATCAAGACGGCCACCCGCCAGAAGCACCAGCCGCTCAACCAGTACGTGTCGATCTCGGGCACGCGTGGCAGCGACGACGCCGGCGAGCGGGCCGAGGAGGAGATGCTGCCGACCGAGCTGCTGGGCGACCCGGCCGACCGCGTCGTGGCCGAGGAGCGCATGGCCGGGATGCGCAGCTCGATGCGTGAGCGGCTCTCCGACCTGGAGGTCGAGGTGCTCGGGCTGTACGTCGCCGGCAACTCGTACCAGGACATCGCCGAGCGCCTCGACCGCCACGTGAAGTCGATCGACAACGCGATCCAGCGGATCAAGCGCAAGCTCGACTGCCACCTGCAGGAGCAGGCCGCCGCTGACGCCGAGGACGACCTGCTGCTCGCCGTGGGCTGACCGCTCACCACGCGCTGGCCAACCGGCCCCAATCGGTTGGCCGCCGCGGTCCGGCGGCGGGAGACTGCGGGGCGACATGGCCACCCTGCAGGCACGCGACCTCACCCTCTCGTTCGGGCCGGACCCCGTGCTCGATGCCATCTCGCTGACCGTCGCACCCGGCCACCGGCTCGGCGTGGTGGGCCCGAACGGCACCGGGAAGTCGACCCTGCTGCGCGTGCTCGCCGGCCTCGCGGTCCCCGACGCCGGCCGGGTCAGCACGACGCCGCCGACCGCGACCGTGGGGCTGCTGCCCCAAGAGCCTGACCGGCGCACCGACGAGTCGGTCCTGGCGTTCCTCGAGCGTCGCACCGGTGTCGCGGCCGCGAGCGCCGCGCTCGACGACGCCACCGCGGGCCTGGCTGCGGGCCGCGCCGGCGCCGACGACGAGTACTCGGACGCGTTGGACCGCTGGCTGACCCTCGGTGGTGCGGACGTGGAGGCACGCGCCGGCTCGACGTTGGCCGATCTCGGCTTGGGAGCTGACCTCCTGGCGCGACCGACCGCCGCGCTGTCGGGTGGCCAGGCGGCGCGGGTGTCGCTCGCGGCCACCCTGCTCGCCCGCTTCGACGTCTTCCTCCTCGACGAGCCGACCAACGACCTCGACTTCGACGGCCTGGCTCGGCTGGAGGACTTCGTCTGCGGGCTCGACGCGGCCGTCGTGGTGGTCAGCCACGATCGGGCGTTCCTCGAGCGGGTGGTGACCGACGTGCTGGAGCTGGACGAGCACCACCACACCGGCACCTGGTTCGGCGGCGGCTGGACCGCGTACCTCGATGCCAAGGCCACCGCCCGGCGCCACGCCGAGGAGGCCTACGGCGCCTACCGAGACAAGCGCCAGGCGCTGACCGACAGAGCCCGCACGCAGCGGGACTGGGCGGTCCAGGGCGTGAGGAAGGCGCAGCGAGACACGTCCGAGAAGGACAAGTTCATCAAGCAGTTCAAGGTCAACAGCTCGGAGCACGTCGCCGCGAAGGCGAAGATCACCGACCGAGCGCTCGCCCGGCTCGAGGCCGTCGACAAGCCGTGGGAGGGCTGGGACCTGCACCTCGAGATCGGCAACGCCGAGCGCTCGGGCGATGTCGTGGCCCGGCTGCGCGACGCGGTGGTCGAGCGCGGCGACTTCCGGCTGGGGCCGATCGACCTCGAGATCGGCTGGGCCGAGCGGGTGGCGATCGTCGGGCCCAACGGTGCCGGCAAGACGACGCTGCTCGACGCGATCCTCGGACGCCTCGACCTCACGGCCGGCGAGCGCTGGCTCGGGTCGAGCGTCGTCGTCGGCGAGCTCGACCAGCGCCGGTCCAGCTTCGCGACCGAGCGAACGGTGCTCGACGTGGTCGTGGCCGAGTCCGGCCTCCTGGCACAGGAGGTCCGCTCGCTCCTGGCCAAGTTCGGGCTGGCGGCGGACCACGTCGCCCGGCCGGCGCGCTCGCTGTCGCCCGGCGAGCGCACCCGGGCCGGCCTCGCGCTGTTCATGGCCCGCGGGGTCAACTGCCTCGTGCTCGACGAGCCGACCAACCATCTCGACCTGCCGGCCATCGAGCAGCTCGAACAGGCGCTCGACACGTTCGCGGGGACGGTCCTCCTGGTCACCCACGACCGCCGCCTGCTCGACGACGTGCGCATCGATCGACGGCTGGAGGTGCAGGCCGGCCAGCTCGTCCTGGCCTAGACGTCAAGGTCGAGGCAATGACAAACCGTTCCGGGCGGTTATTGCCTCGGGTCGGGCTGGGAGGCAGGAGCCCACCGGCCGGGTGGGTGGTTGCCTCGGCGCCAAAGTCGAGGCAATCGCGCACCGTTCCGGCCCGCTATTGCCTCGGGTCCGCGCCGGCGGAAAGGGGGACGGTGCGGCCGGCCAGCCAGTCGTCGAGGCGCTGGCGGTGATCGCCGGCCATCTCGGTCGGCAGGTCCTCGGGGCGGAACCAGCGCCAACCGGCGACCTCGGCGGGGTCGGGGGCGGCGTCGATGTCGCGGGTGCGGCCGGCGTAGACGGTGATCTGCAGCGGGTCGACATGGCCCACGAGGTCGACGTAGATCCCGACGAGGCCGGTGAGCTCGACGGTGATCCCCAGCTCTTCGCGCACCTCGCGGCACGCGGCGTCCTGCGGATGCTCGCCCTGCTCGACGAAGCCGCCCGGCACCTCCCAGGCGCCCCGGTAGGGCTCATGGGCCCGCTGCGCGAGCAGCACGAGGCCGTCGCGCTCGATCACGACCGCGGCGCACGGCGCGTTGCGCACCAAGCGCCAGCGTGGGCCGTGCTCGGGACAGGCAGGCGGCTGGCCCGGCGCGGGGTCGACGACCTCGCAGCGGCGTCCGCACTCGTCGCAGTAGGGCATCGCCGTGAGGCTACGGCAGGTCGCCCACGTTGCGGGGGCGTCGACCGGGCGTGGATAGCGTGACGGGCATGCCTCGTGGTCGCACCGTCACCGTGCTCGTGCAACGTCACGACGCCGGGGAGGTGCGCCGCACGCCGGACGAGCTGATCGTCGAGGAGCCGATGGAGGTACGGCTCGACGGCCACCTCGTCACCACCACGATGCGCACGCCGGGCCACGACTACGAGATGGCGGCCGGGTTCTGCTTCACCGATGGGCTCCTGGGCGGCGCACCGGTCCAGCAGGTCCGCTACTGCGCCACGGGCTCGGCCACCGACACCGCGTTCAACGTCGTCACCGTCGAGACCGGCGGCCGCGCTCCCGTGCCGACGCCGCGGCTCACGACCACCACGTCGTCCTGCGGGTGGTGCGGCACCGCCGACCTCAGCGCGCTGCAGGACCGGCTCGGGCCGTTGCAGGGCACCACGCCCATCGATCCCGCAGTGCTGGCCGAGGTGCCCGAGCGGGTCCGGGCCGCGCAGGACCTGTTCGACGCGACCGGCGGCGTGCACGCGGCGGCGGCGTTCGAACCCGACGGGCGGATCATGCTCGTGCGCGAGGACATCGGCCGCCACAACGCGGTCGACAAGGTCGTCGGCCGCCTGTTGCTCGATGGCCAGCTCCCGGCGTCGAACCTCGGGCTCTTCGTGAGCGGGCGCGCCAGCTTCGAGCTGGTGCAGAAAGCCTGGGCCGCCGGCTTCTCGGCCCTCGTCGCGGTGAGCGCCCCGTCCTCGCTCGCGGTGGAGACGGCTCGCCGTGCCGGCCTCAGGCTGGCCGGCTTCGCCCGGCCGGGCCGGCTCAACGTCTACGTCGAGGCCGAACCCGCGTCCGCGGCCGGCACCACCGGTGCCGACGGGCGAACGCGATGACCAAGCCGGCGCCCGAGCAGGACGACGACGAGGCCAGCATCTCGATCGGGCCCGCCAAGGCGGTGGCCGGGGGAGTGCCCGCCGTGGTCGCGTCGCTGCGGATGTCCGCGGCGCAGATGGGCGTGCGGCGCACGGCCAAGACGCTGCTCGCGCTCAACCAGGTCGACGGGTTCGACTGCCCGGGCTGCGCGTGGCCCGACCCCGACCACCGCTCCTCGTTCGAGTTCTGCGAGAACGGCGCCAAGGCGGTGGCCGAGGAGGCCACCCGGCGCCGGGTCGACCCCGCGTTCTTCGCGGCCCACTCGATCTCGACGCTCGCCGAGCGCACCGACCACTGGCTGGGCCAGCAAGGCCGGCTCACCCACCCCATGCACCGCGCCGCGGGTGCCGACCACTACCGGCCGATCAGCTGGGACGACGCGTTCGGCGTGGTGGCCGACGCACTGGCCGCCAGCACGCCGGAGCGGTCGGTCTTCTACACGTCGGGGCGCACGAGCAACGAGGCCGCCTTCGTCTATCAGCTCTTTGCCCGGGTGCTCGGCACCAACAACCTGCCGGACTGCTCGAACATGTGCCACGAGTCGAGCGGCGTCGCGCTCGGGCGCACGATCGGGGTCGGCAAGGCCAGCGTCACGCTCGAGGACGTGCACCACGCCGGGGTGATCCTGGTGGTCGGCCAGAACCCGGGCACCAACCACCCGCGGATGCTGACCGCCCTCGAGACGGCCAAGGCCAACGGCGCCAAGGTGGTGGCCGTCAACCCGCTGCGCGAGGCCGGGCTGATCAGGTTCAAGAACCCGCAGCGGGCGACGGGCGTGGTCGGCCGGGGGACCGACCTGGCCGACGAGCTCCTCCAGATCCGCGTCGGCGCCGACCTCGCGCTGTTCCAGCTGCTCAACCGGCGCCTCGTCGAGCTCGACCGCGAGCGGGGCGACGTCCTCGACCACGCCTTCCTGTCCGACTCTTGCGAGGGCCTCGACGAGCTCGTCGCCCACCTCGACGCGCTCGACCCCGACGCCCTGCTCGCTGCCACGGGCCTCGATCCCGCCAGCGTCGAGCGGGTGGCCCAGCTCCTCACCACCACGCCGCGCATCGTCGTGTGCTGGGCGATGGGCCTCACGCAGCACCGGCAGGCGGTCGCCACGATCCAGGAGGTCGTCAACCTGCTGCTCCTGCGGGGCAGCATCGGCCGACCCGGCGCCGGGGTGTGCCCGGTGCGCGGCCACAGCAACGTCCAGGGTGACCGCACCATGGGCATCACCGAGCAGCCGGGAGACGCGTTCCTCGACGCCTTGGGCGCCGAGCTCGACTTCTCGCCCCCTCGCCAGCACGGGTACGACGTCGTGGCCGCCATCGGGGCGATGGCGCGGGGCGACGTCGACGTGTTCATGGGCCTCGGTGGCAACTTCGTGGCCGCGGCGCCCGACACAGCCGTGACCACCGACGGGCTCCGCCGCTGCCGCCTCACCGTGCAGGTGTCCACCAAGCTCAACCGCTCGCATGTGGTCACCGGGTCGGAGGCGCTGATCCTGCCGTGCCTCGGCCGGACCGACCGCGACCACACCGGCGGGCGCGCCCAGCGCGTCACCGTCGAGGACTCGATGGGCGTCGTGCACGCGTCCGTCGGCGGCCTCGAGCCGCCGTCGCCCGAGCTGCGCAGCGAGGTCGACATCGTCTGCGGGCTCGCGGCGCGGGTGCTGACGACGAGCCCGGTCGACTGGTCGGCCCTCGCCACCGACTACGACCGCATCCGCGACCACGTGGAGCGCGTCGTGCCGGGGTTCGAGCGCTTCAACGAACGCATCGGTCGGCCTGGCGGGTTCACCCTGCCGCACCCGCCGCGCGACACGCGGACGTTTCCCACGCCATCCGGTCGGGCCCAGCTCACCGCCAACGACTTCGTTCCGATCGAGGTGCCCGAGGGCCGCCTGCTGCTGCAGACGATCCGGTCGCACGATCAGTACAACACCACGATCTACGGGCTCGACGATCGCTACCGGGGGATCAGCAACGGTCGACGGGTGGTCTTCGTCCATCGAGCCGACCTGGCGCAGCTCGCCTTCGCCGACGGCGACGTGGTTGACGTGATCAGCGAGTTCCGCGACGGCGTCGAGCGCCGCGCCCCCCGGTTCCGCCTCGTCGCCTACGAGGTGGCGCGAGGCACGTGCGCGGCGTACTTCCCCGAAGCCAACGTGCTCGTCCCGCTCGGCAGCGTGGCCGAGCACAGCAACACGCCGACGTCGAAGTCGGTCGTTGTCCGCTTCGAGCGCCCCGCGTCCTGAAGCCGTACCGCCAGCGCCCACGGGCGCGAGCGCGATGCGGCGAACTGCAGTAGAGAGGGTGGGGCCAAAGGGGCCGACGAGCGAAGCGAGCGGAGCGCGATGGCTGACATCACCGGGATGCTGAGCGACATCGTCGGCGAGCTGCACGTGCTCACCGGCGACGCCATCGGTGACGACTACACCCATGACGAGGCGCTCACGGCGCGGCCGCAGCGCCCGGACTGGGTCGTGCGGCCGGCGACCACCGAGGAGGTCGCCGGCGTCGTGGCCCTGGCGGCCACCAACGGCGTGGCGCTGACGGCGCGGGGGTCGGGCACGGGGCTCTCCGGCGCGTGCATCCCGGTCGAGGGCGGCCTCGTCATGTCGTTCGAGCGCATGGCCGAGATCCTCGAGATCGACCTCGACAACCACGTCGCCGTCGTGCAGCCCGGAGTCACGCTGGAGCAGCTCGACGACGCCCTGGCCGAGCACGACCTCGTCTATCCCGTGTTCCCGGGCGAGAGCTCGGCCAGCCTGGGCGGCAACGTCGCCACGAACGCGGGCGGGATGCGGGCCGTGAAGTACGGCGTCACCCGCCATCAGGTGCTGGGCCTGCAGGCCGTGCTCGGCACCGGCGAGGTGATCCGCACGGGCGGGAAGTTCGTGAAGGCGACCACGGGCTACGACCTGACCCAGCTGATCATCGGGTCCGAAGGCACCCTCGCGGTCGTGACCGAAGCGATCCTCAAGCTCTATCCGCGGCCGCCATATGGCTCCACGCTGCTCGCGCCGTTCCGCACGCTCGAGGAGATCACCGCCGCCGTGCCCCGCATCGTGGCCAGCGGCATCGCCCCGCTGATGGTCGAGTACATCGACCTGATGTCGATGGCGGGCATCACCGCGGCGGCCGGCCTCGACCTTGGGATCCCCCAGGAGATCAAGGACACGGCGCTCGCCTACCTCGTGGTCGTGCTCGAGGACCGGCGCCACGACCGCCTCGACGAGGACACCGAGGAGCTCGCCGAGCTGGCCGCCACGCTGGGCGCACTCGACGTCTACGTGCTGCCGTCGCAGGCCGGCTCGCAGCTGATCGAGGCGCGAGAGCAGGCGTTCTGGACGGCCAAGGCCGCCGGCGCCGACGACATCGTGGACATGGTCGTGCCGCGTGCCGCGATCCCCGCCTACATGGCCGAGGTCAGCGCGATCGCCGCCTCGACCGCCTCGCTCGTGGTCGGTTGCGGCCATGCCGGCGACGGCAACGTGCACCTCTCGATCTTCCAGCCCGACCCCGACCTTCGAAGCACCCTGCTGCGCTCGATCTTCGAGGCCGGCCTCGCCCTCGGTGGCGCCATCTCCGGCGAGCACGGCATCGGCCGCGAGAAGCGCACGTACTACGAGGCGCTCGAAGACCCCAACAAGCTGGCGCTGATGCGGCGGATCAAGGCCGCCTTCGACCCCCACGACGTGCTGAACCCCGGCACGCTCTTCTCCTGAGAGGCGAACCTTCTGATGAACGGTGCACAGGCGTTGATCCGCACGCTGGTCGAGCGGGGGGTCGACGTCTGCTTCATGAACCCCGGCACGTCGGAGATGCACTTCGTCGCCGCGCTCGACGACGTGCCCGAGATGCACGGCGTGCTCGCGCTGTTCGAGGGCGTGGCCACCGGCGCGGCCGACGGGTACGCCCGCATGACCGACAAGCCGGCGGCCACGCTGCTGCACCTGGGCCCCGGTCTCGGCAACGGCCTGGCCAACCTGCACAACGCCCGCAAGGGCCACACGCCGGTGGTCAACATCGTGGGCGACCACGCCACGTACCACAAGCAGTACGACGCCCAGCTCGAGTCAGACATCGAGACCGTCGCCCGCAATGTGTCGCCGGGGTTCGTGCGCACCGCCAAGAAGACCGCCGAGCTCGGGACCGATGCCGCCGACGCGGTGGCCGCCGCCGTGGGCCCGCCCGGCCAGGTCGCGACGTTGATCCTGCCGGCCGACGTGTCCTGGGGCGACGGCGGCCAGGTGCCGCCGGCGGTCGAAGCCACCGCGCCGCGCGCGGTCGACGAGGCGCGCGTGCGGGCC
>JAODBM010000071.1 GCA_025463985.1 Acidimicrobiales bacterium | reverse complement strand
GCGCGCCGCGGAGCGCAGCCGGGCCGAGCGTCGCGGGCGGGAAGGCCGAGAACTCGAGCAGCCGCCCGGCGTGGCGGATGGGACCGACCTCGGGGTCGTCGACCCGCACGACGCAGCCGTCGGCGAGGAAGGACGGGTCGGCCAGCGCCTCGGCCGGCGAGCGGACGGCGGCCACGCCCATCCCGCCCTTCTCCCCGGCGTCGATCCAGGCCTGGGCGGGGAACTTGGCGAACGCTTCGGCCAGCAACGGGTGGAGGTAGGACCCGGCCATCAACCCGTCGACCTCCATCGAGACCCGATCGGGGTCGTCACGGTACGGCCCGTCGGGGTCAGGGGGTGAGAGCTCGTCGCCGGCCGCCGCCTCCAGCACCCAGTTGGGTCGCACGGTCCAGTGGTGCACCCACCGCCCGTCGGCGCACTCGTAGAGGCCTTCGATGGCCCGGGCGTCGACCGGCCACATCCAGTACAGCGGCGCGTCCGGGTTCTCGACCCGCTGCCAGTTCAGGCACGTCGAGGCAAGCGCGCCCTGAAGGAGCGAGGTCGTGACCAGCTGGCCCCGGCCGGTGACCTCGCGGGCCCGGAGCGCCGCCGCCACGCCGAGCGACGCGAGGTAGGTGGCGCCGATGCTGGGCCACGTCGAACGGGGGAAGACCGGACCCGCGCGATCGGCGCCGCGGCGCAGCCCTTCGGGGGGGCCGAAGTCGGGTTCGGGCCCGGGCCGGCCGCTGATGTACTCCATCGCCGTGCCGACCCGACCCCTCTGGTCGTACAGCAGGCCCGTGCGGGCGGCGACGAGGGCGTCGATCGCCGGACGATCGCGGTGGGCGGCGTGGTCGCCGTACCCGGTGATCGACAGCGAGATGAGCCGCGGGTTGGCCGCCGCGAGGGCGGCATGGTCGACGTGCAGCCGCTCGGCGTCGGCCGTCGACAGCGTGCTCACGACGATGTCGGCGGCACGAGCCAGCGCCACGATGGCGTCTCGGTCGTCGGCGATCTCGAGGTCCAGCCAGGCGCTGCGCTTTCCTCGGTTCCAGACGCGCTGGCCGCTGTGGTCTGCGGTCGGGTCGCCGCCCGGTCGCTCGATCCGGGTGACCTCAGCGCCGTTGTCGGCGAGGAGCATCGTCGTCATCGGGCCGGCGAAGCCGGTCGACAGGTCGAGCACCTTCAGACCCTCGTAGACACCGTCCATCGTCCAGACCTTCTTCCTACAGCCTCAAAGGAACCTAGCAGTTACTATGTGCGCACCGTCTTGGGGCTCGAGGCTGCCGATCCACCGATCCATGCGGCGCCACAGCTCCTGCCGGTTGCCGGCCTGGTTCACGCAATGGCCGGCCCCGGGGAGCACGAACAGGCTCACGTCGGCGCTGGCCCGATACGAGGCGACGACCGCGTGGGGGCCGGCGACGAGACCGGGCTCGCCGCTCCCGAGGAGCACCGGGACGTCGATCGACGCCATCACCCCGTCGATGACGCCGGGGATGATCGCAGCGAGCCCGCACGTCGGCAGCAGCTGCGCTTGGTGGGCGCTCATCGCGGCGATCACCTCAGCCGGGACGTCGGCGCCGAAGAACCGGCCGTGGGCCGGTGCCCGCGCGGGAACCGTCGAGCCGGGCTCGAACCGGGCCCGGGCCAGAGCCAGGATCTCGCGCCGGGCGGCGCCGAGCGCGGTCCCCGCGAGGGCCAGCTCCGCGTCGCACAGCACGTCGGGCAGCCCGGCCCCCGAGTGGCTCAGGACGATCAGGCCGTCGAAGACCCCGGCTCGCGCCTGCAGCAGGTCCACGATCATGCCGCCCATCGAGTGCCCGAGGCCGATCGTGGTGGCGGGCTCGAGGGCGTCCAGCCCGGCCACGAGGTCGCCCCGCCGGAGCCCGTCGTGCACCGCCGCGAACGCGCGGAGCTGGGCCTCGACGGCGACGTCGGCGTCGACCATGTAGAGGTCCGGCACCGGCGGCGATGCGCCGACGCCGAGGTGGTCGAGCGCGACGACGTACCGGCCCTGCCGCGCGAGGTGCTCGGCCAGGCTGAGGTCGGCGACGCCCTCGACGTGGAGGTCGAAGGAACTGACCGAGACGCCGCCGCCGGCGAAGCAGTGGACGATGGTCCCCGACCGGGTCCGCGCTGGAGCGCTCGGCCCCATCAGCCACCCGCGGAGCACGTGCTCACCGTCGAAGGGTTCCAGGTGGCCGATCGCGACCTCCAACGGCCATGCCATCACCTCAGACCCGCCGCCCACCGAGCCCACCGCTCAGCCCGCCTGGACCCGGGTCATCGACCCAGCAGGTATCGGACGACTGGCGTCGCGGCCGGGAACGCACCAGAGAGCCCGGCGCCGTAGTAGCCGCCGTCGGTCACGAGGGTGATGCCGTTCACGTACGACGCCGCCGGGCTGCAGAGGAAGGCGAGCGCGTGGGCCTGCTCCTCGGACGTCGAGGGCTCGAGCCCGGTCTCGGCGCGGAAGTCGGCTCCGAAGCCCAGCCACAGGTCGGCGTTGGCCTGGGCCAGTGGCGTGTCGGTGGGCCCGGGGAGGATCGCGTTGATGCGGATGCCGCGCTTCATCATCGAGACCGACGAGCGGGCGACATAGGCGCACATCGCCTGCTTGCTCCACATGTACGTCGCCTTGTCGGGGTGGGCGGCGATCCAGGCCACCGCGCCGTCGAAGTCGGGCGTGGCGAGGTACTCCTCGAGCAGCTCGAGGTGCGGCTCCCAGCCCAGTCCGGCGGCCGAGGAGATCATCCCGATGGCGGAGCCGCGGGGCAGCAGGCCGCCGTCGAGCGCGCAGTCGATCAGGTGACGATGACCGATGAAGTTGATCTTCTCGATCCCCGGTGTGCCGTCGGCCGCACCGGCGCAGGAGAACAAGGCGTCGATCGGCCCGCCGCAGGCATCGACGGCGGCCTCGATGCTCGACCGGTCACGGAGGTCGAGCGAGATCGCCCGCAGCCCCGGCAGGGTGACCTCGGCGAAGTCCATCACGACCACCTCGGCCCCCAGCTCCTGGACCAGGCGGGCGGTCGCCGCACCCATGCCGCTCGCGCCGCCCACGACCAGCGCTCGCTTGCCGTCGAACCGGAACGCATCCGCGCCCATGGCCGTCTCCGTTCTGCCCAAGGGGGCGTCGTCAGTGGGATCGGCCTGTGCGGGCCTCGCCGGGCGGATCGGCTCTGCTGCGCTGCGGGCCGGGCTCAGCCCGCGACCGTGAACGTCTGCTTCTCGGTCGTCACCGTGTTGGTCTTGCCGTGGTAGATCTGCACCGAGAACTCGGGGGCCGCGGTCCGGCCGGTCGGGGTCCAGTG
Organism: Acidimicrobiales bacterium; assembly: GCA_025463985.1. Lineage (GTDB taxonomy): Bacteria > Actinomycetota > Acidimicrobiia > Acidimicrobiales > Iamiaceae > JAODBM01. Next base: position 8,179 of record JAODBM010000071.1, on the reverse strand, counting down.
GAGCGGGCCCACGTCGGGCGGCGCGCCGTGTGAGGGCAGCGCGGCCAGGGCCTGCACGATCCGCTCCCGGGTGAGGTTTCCGCCGGCGAGCGAGAGGGCGGCCGCCAGCTCATCGACCTGGACGCAGTCGCTGGTGATCAGCGCGTAGTCGAACGTGTTCGGCTTGACGGTCTCGCCGGTCAGCTTCGTCCACTGGTCGTTGCAGGACTTCGCGATCGGATTGGAGGGGCCGAGCTCGTTCGGCCCCACCGTGTAGGTCACGAACGTCTGGCCATCGGTGTAGCTCTGGGTGCCGAACCCCTTTGCGAACAGCTCGTTCGAGCTGTTGCCGGCCACCGGCGCCGAGATGTACCGCGGGTCGAGGTGTTGGGCGTGCAGCTCGCTCTGCATGCCGGTGTAGTTCGTGGGGCCGACGAACATCAGCATCGTGTCCACCTTGCGCGCCACGAGGTCGGTGGCCGCCGAGGTGAGCACCGCGTTGCCGTCGGGGTCGGAGGGGCCGGTGGCGTCGGTGCGGTACGCCTTGAAGTTGACGCCGTCCTTCTTGAGCATCGGCAGCACGACCTGCTCGACCGCGTTCCCGAGGTTGGGGAACGTGTTCCCGTACCAGACCCCCACCTTGCCCTTGAGGGCTCCGACCTTCTTGGCGTACTCGACGGTGGCCGCGTACTGCTGCTCCACGAGCGGTGACCGCGAGAAGAGCAGGCCCTTCGAGCGCGCCAGGTCGCCCTTCGTGAGATCGCTCGCCGAGTAGGCGGGCACGCCCGCATCGGTGAGGCAGGTGATCTGGTCGTACGACGCCGTGTTGATGATGAGGTTCTTCCGGTCCTGGGTGCCCTGCACGCAGGCCTTGCCGCCCTCGTTCTTGAGGATGTCGTAGCTGATCTGCTGCACGTCGATCTGGCGACCGCAGACGCCGCCCTTCGCGTTGAGGGCCTTCACGAAGCCGGCGTAGACCGCCGGAGGCTCGTGGCCCGCGGCGCTGAAGCCGATCTTGGCCAGGCTGGCGAAGTTCACCGCCAGCGAGGCCACGTTCACGCTGGCCGCGGCAACGCCGTCCGAGCTGGCCGGGGCATCGGTGCCCGTGCACTTGGGGGCGACCAACCGCCCGTCGGCACCGATGGTCACGTCGCTGGCGAACGTGCCGGTCTTCGACGCTGCGGTCGGCGCCTGCGTGGTGGTGTTCTTGGCCGCGCTCGCGCAGCCTGAGACGAGCAGCACCGCGGCCACGATGGCGACGGACGGACGAGCTGGCATCGATGATCCCCCTGAGGTCAGCGTGATCGGACTGGCGCGTCCGTGTCCCGACGTGCCTGCCGACCTCAGGCACCGTACACATTGCGAGTACTATGTGCAATGGTGGTTGCTATGGTCCGCCGAAGCCGGACGATGCGGCCGGTGCCACCGGCCGGCCCTCGAACGGGTCGGCCTGGTTGCTGCGGGCGATCGCTCGCTCGTCGGTGCCGAGATAGCTCGCGATCACGGCCGGATCGGCGCCGACGTCTCGTGGGGTGCCGTGGGCGATGACCCGTCCCGCCTCGAGGCAGTACACGCGGTCGCAGACGCTCATCACGAGGGGCATGTCGTGCTCGATCATCACGACCGACGCCCCGAGGTCCTGCTTGACCTGCCGGATGAGCGGGGCGAACGCCTCGGCCTCACGCTGCGTGATGCCCCCGGTGGGCTCGTCGAGGAGCAGCACCTTGGCGTCAGTGGCCACGAGGCACGCCAGCTCGACCGCGCGGCGGGTGCCGGTGGAGAGGTCGAGGACGAACGTGTCCGAGCTCGGCCCGAGGCCGAGGAAGGTCAGGATCTCGTCGGCCTCCGAGCGCTTGGTCCGCTCCCACTTGTGCGACGGCGGGAGGCCGAGCATCGACGGCACGAGCAGCGACCGCCGGCGCGCCTCGAGGGCCACGAGCACCGTCTCGCGCACGGTCAGGGAGCCGAAGAGGGCCGCATCCTGAAAGCCGCGTCCGAGGCCGATCGCGTGGCGCTGGTGCGCGCGCATGCCCGAGACGTCGGTGCCCAGCACCGAGATCGTGCCGGTGTGCGGGACGAAGCCGGAGATGGCATCCATGAGGGTCGACTTGCCCGCCCCGTTCGTCCCGATCAAGCCCACGAGCTCGCCGGCTCCGACCTCGACCGAGACGTCGTCGACGGCGCGGACACCACCGAACGTCACGCCCACGGCCTGCGTGGCCAACCAGGGCTGGCCCGCTTCCGGCGGGGCGGTGGCCCGCGGGCGCACGGTCAAGGTCGCGGCCGGTTCGTCCGCGGGCACTGCGTCGACGTGCCGCCCGGCGAGCCGGCGGAACACGCTGTCGCGCACCCGGTAGAGCACCTGCACGAGGCCGCCCGGGAAGTAGAGCAAGAGGAACAGCAGCCCGACGTTGGCCGAGAGCAGCTGCACGGTGTCGCTGGCCCCGAACAGCGCGGGCAGCCCGATGACCCAGAGCGCCCCCAGGATCCCGCCGACCACCGTGCCGATGCCGCCGATGATGGCGATGGCGACGACGCGCAGGGACGCGTCCGGCGAGAAGGGGCTTTGCGCTCCGGAGGCGGTGAAGCCGGGGAGGAGGAACACGTAGAGCGACCCGGCCATGGCGGCGATGCCACCGGAGACCGCGAACGCGGAGAGCTTGGCCATCATCGGCGATACCGTGCTCGCGGCGGTCATGGCCTCGTTGTCGCGGACCGCGATCATCGTCCGTCCCGAGCCTGAGCGACGGAGGCGACTCACCACGATCACGGTCGCGGCGAGGAAGCCGAGGCACAGGTAGTAGTAGGCGGATGGGCTCGCGAAGCTCAGGCCGCGGAAGCTGGGCCGCTCGCTCGTGGCCGACGGCACCGAGAACTGCCCACCGCTCCAGAACGTCCGGCCGAACATCCAGCTCGACGCCATGTAGCCGAACGCGAGGGTCGTGACGGCAAGGAACAACCCCTTGACCCGCAGCGCGGGCAGGCCCACCACCACGGCGAACAGCACGCCCATCGCGGTCGACGCCACGAGCGCGAGGCCCCAGGGCATCTGGAACCGCAGCGTCGCGATGTGGCCCACGAACGGCAGGCCGAGGCCAAGGGGCTGCGCGCGCGTGAAGGCGAGCATGGAGAGGCCGCCGACCCCCGCGAACGCGAACTGGCCGAGCGACAGCTGGCCGGCCCATCCCGTGAGCAGCGACAGCGAGATCGCCACCATCGCGATCAGGATCAGCTCGGTCCAGGTCAGCAGCTGCGACGGCTGGGACGCCAGCAGCGGCACCAGGGCGAGCACGCCCAGCAGGGCGGCCATCGCGATCGTCGAGAACCGCCGGATCCACCAGATGGACTGCAGCTTCTCGGGAACCGCCGCTCGGCGGACCCCCACCGAGAACGCCACATCACGCCGCGAGCCGGCACGCGCGAGCAGGAGGACCATGAGGATCACGCCCGCGAACAGGAACGCGTTGAACACGCCGACGTCGGTGTTCAGGTTGACCGACACGACCGACTCGACCACGCCGAGCGCGAGCCCGCTCGCCACCACGACCGGGATGGAGCGCATGCGGGCGGCCATGGCCACGACGAGCGCTCGCAGCAGCAGCCCGATCGATGAGACCCCGGCCAGCTCGCTCGCCGTCCGCGTGACGATCGGCGCGACGGCGATCTGCGTGTAGGCGGCAAAGGCCGCGGCCAGCGCCCACACGAGCGTCGAGACGCGGCGAGGGCTCACGCCGACCAGCCGCGCGTTCTCGGGGCTGTCGGCGACCGCCCGGATGTGCAGCCCGAGCCTCGTACGGGTGAGGAACCAACCCAGCCCGACCAGGACCGGCACGACGAGGATGATCAGCGACGTCTGCCGGGTGCCGATCACGAGGCTCTTGCTGACGTGGAGTTCAGCCCAGCGCGCGCCGAAGGCCACCGGGATCGGGCCGCCCTTGACGTTGCGCAGCGCCTCGAGGATGGCCAACGCGACGAGCTGGGCAACGCCGACGGTCGCGATGAGCAGCACCACGCGTGACGATTCGAACAGGCGCCGCACGACCAGCAGCTCGGTGGCCACGCCCAGCACGACCGCCCCGGCCACGCCGAGGAGGGCGGCCAACGGGTACGGGAGGCTGGCGTTCTGGAACAGCACCACGAACGTCGCGACCCCGAACGCGCCGATGGCGGCCTGGGCGAAGTTCACGATGCCCGAGGATCGGTGGATGAGCACGATGCCCGCGGCGATGACCGAGTAGCCGAGGCCGAGGGTGAGGCCGTTGAAGATCACCTGGAGGGGGATCGACCACGACAAGAAGCCGACGATCATGATCGGGCGCCTGTGCCGAAGAAGACGGTGTCGATGAGCTCGCCCTGGGCCAACAGCTCGCCGGGCGGCCCCGAGAACGTCACGCGGCCCTTCTCCATGTAGTCGACGCGGTCGCAGAGCTCGAGCGCGATGTTCATCGACTGCTCGACGATGAGCATGGTCTGGCCCTTGGCCCGCAGGTCCTCGACGATGGCGATCAAGGCTTGGACCACGATCGGAGCCAGGCCGAGCGACAGCTCGTCGATCACGAGGATCTCGGGGTCGTGGACGAGGGCCCTGGCCAACGCCAGCTGCTGTCGTTGGCCGCCGGACAGCTCGCCGGCGCTCAGGTGGAGCCGCTCCGCGAGCGCGGGGAAGGCAACGAGGGTCTGGTCGGTACGGCGCTGCCGTTCGGCCGCGGGGACGGACGTGGTGGTGAAGGACAGCGCGAAGTTCTCGGCCACCGTCAGCCCGGGGAAGACCCCCTGGCCGCCCCGAACCGCCACGATGCCTCGTCCGAACCGCGCCTCCGCGCTCATGCGGGTGATGTCGCGGCCGTGGAAGCGCACGACCCCCCGGCTGGGGGCGGTCAGCCCGAGCAGCGCGCGGAGGAAGGTGGACTTCCCCGCGCCGTTGGTTCCGAGGAGCGCCACCGTCTCGCCTCGACGGACGTCGATGTTGCAGTCGAAGAGCACCTGGACCGACCCGTAGGACACGTCGAGGTTGCGCGCCTGGAGGACGGGCGCAGCCGTGTCGCCGTCGAGGTGCGCGTCGGGCTCGCGGCGGCGCAGGCCGCGCTGCAGCCGCTCGAGCGCGGCCGCAACGCGCCCGCCCGTCGGGCCGTCGCCGCCATCCGCTGGCGCAAGGTCGTCAGCCATCTGCGTCGGTCCCCTCTCCCGCAGTCGCTCGCTGAGCCGACGTTCCCCGGGCCGGCTACGAGGCCGAACCTAGCAGTCACTATGTGCGTGGTGCGAGCCACCACCGCGCAGCGGCTCGGGCACCCGACCCGAACGAGGAGCGCAGCTCATGGGTCGCAGGTGCGCGCGGCCGTGTCCTGTCCGCGGCACGCGGCAAGGGGGTGACGCGAGCGGCGTCAGGCCTTCGTGCGGGGTGCCTGCTCGATGTAGGGCGTGAGCGCCTCGACGAGGAGGCGGCGCTGCTGCTGGACCTGGTCACCGGTGGGCGACCAGGCGTCGTGCGAGAGGGCATCGCGCAGCAGCTGGCCGAGGATCATGCCTTGCAGCGCGAGGAAGATCGTTCCTCCGAGGTCCTCGGTCTCGTTCGCGGCGCCGATCGCCTCCTGGATGAGTCGGCGGACCTCGAAGCTCGAGCGTTCGGCCACCGTGCGCATCGTGGCCCGCACCTCGGCGCTGGTGTCGGGATCGTGGTCGAGGTTCAGGGCCACCTGCATGTAGGCGAGGTACTCGGGCCGGCCGTAGTAGCTGGCCAGGATGTCGAACAGCTGGGTCATGCGGCCACCGACGGTCGGCGCGTCGATCGACGCGTCGTGGACGACGGCGCTGAACCGCTCCATCCCGTCTTCGAGCACCGCGAGCATCAACGCCTCCCGGGTGCCGAAATGGTGCTGGATCACGCCCCAGGTGACCCCGGCCCGGCGCGCGATCTCGTTGCTGCTGGCCCGGTAGAAGCCCCGCTCGAGGATCGACGAGACGGCCGCGTCGATCATGACCTGGCGGGTCGCCTGGTCGTTCTTGCCCACGCCGTCGCTGCCGCGCTTGCGCGGGCCGTCTCCAACGCGATCGGGGAGGGAAGTAGGCACTATGGCGAACTCTACCGAGTGTCGAACGGCCCGCTGAGATGCCGCCGCGTCACTGGGTGGCCAGGTCGGCGCGGTCCTCGAGGTCGGAGTCGCTGCTGGCCGCGGCATCGCGGACCGCGTCGCGGCCCTTGGCCTCGACCACGAGCGTCCCGAGCACGCCATCGGGGATGGCGGCCCGACCCTCGAGGTGCGGGTCGATCGGGCCGAACGGCTGGTAGCCCACGGCGAAGCCGGGGGTGCCATAGGTGAGGAGCGTGGTGCGGGGAACGGTGCCCTGCCCCACCGGCACGTCGTCGTAGTGCAGGGAGATGTCGACCGGGCCGCCGGGGGTGCCTCGGTGGGTGGCGACCACGCGGGCCACGAGCACCCCAGGGGGCAGCTCGATGCTCGCGGAGATGGTGGTGATCTCCGTGCCCACGAAGTTGTACGTGTAGTGGAGGCGCCGCCCGCGGATGTGGAGCACATAGCCCCCGGCGTGGCCGCCGTGGGCCACGAGCACCCCGTCGACCGGAAGGTCGCCGTCGGGCACGTGGAGGTGGGCGGCGATGGCGAACGAGCGGTTCTTGAGGGCGGGAGCGATGGCTTCGGGCAGGGGACCGATGCCGGCGTGGAACACGTGGCGGTCCCGGCGATGGCGCGGGTCCACGAAGCGGCCGGGCTGGTTGTTGAGCGGCAGCACCTGGAACCGCTCGGCCTCGGACCACCACAGAGCCTGGAGCTCGGCCAGCTTCTCGGGCTCGGACGCCGCCAGGTCGTGGACCTCGGCGAAGTCCTCGCTGACACGGTAGAGCTCCCAGACGTCGTCGTCGAACGGCTTGCTGGTGTCGGTGCCGTCGTAGGCGAGGAACGGCGGGGAGTGGAACACGACCGCCTTCCAGCCGTCGTGGTACAGCGCCCGCGAGCCGAGCATCTCGTAGTACTGGGTGATGTGGGTGCTGGCGGCGTCGGCGTCGTCCAGGGTGGCGGCGAAGCTGGTGCCCTCGATCGGGGCCTGCTCGACGCCGGCGATCACGTCGGGCGCCTCGATGCCGAGCAGCTCCAGCACGGTGGGCGCAACGTCGATGGCGTGCACGTACTGGTGGCGGGTGCCGCCGCCGGTGCCGAGCCGGGCGGGCCAGTGCACGATCAGCGGGTCGGCGACACCGCCCTCGTGGGTGTCGCGCTTGAACCGCTTGAGCGGAGTGTTGCCCGCCCAGGCCCAGCCCCAGGGGTAGTGGTTATTGGCGCGAGGCGTGCCCAGATCGTCGATGCGGCGGAGGTTCTCCTCCAGGCTCTCGGGCACGAAGTTGAAGAAGTACTGCTCGTTGAACGAGCCCCTCGGGCCGCCCTCGGCCGAGGCGCCGTTGTCGCTCATGAGCAGCACGAGGGTGTCGTCCAGCTCGCCGAGGCCGTCCAGGAAGTCCAGCATCCGCCCCACCTGGGCATCGGTGTGGGCGAGGAAGCCCGCGTAGACCTCCATCATCCGGGCGTACAGCCGGCGCTCGTCGGCCGACAGCGCGTCCCACGCCGGCACCCAGGACGGACGTTCGGAGAGCTCGGTCGTCGACGGGAACAGGCCCGACGCGAGCTGCCGTTCGAAGACCTCTTCGCGCCAGCGGTCCCACCCCAGACCGAACTGGCCGCGGTAGGCGTCGATGAAGGACGCCGGCGCCTGGTGGGGTGCATGGGCGGCACCGGGCGTGAACCAGAGGAAGAACGGCTTGTCCGGGGCCACCGCCCGCAGATCCTTCACGAACCCGATGGCCCGGTCGGCCAGGTCCTCGGTGAGGTGGTAGCCGTCCTCGGGGGTGCGGGGCGGCTCGACGGGATGGTTGTCGTAGACGAGGTCCGGTCGGTACTGATCGGTCTCGCCACCGAGGAAGCCGTAGAAGCGCTCGAACCCTCGCCCGAGCGGCCACTTGTCCCGCGGGCTCCCGAAGGTCATCTCCGTCGCCGGCGTGAGGTGCCACTTGCCGACCGCGAACGTCGCGTAGCCGTTGCGGACGAGCACCTCGGAGAGGAAGCCGTTCTCCTTCGGGATCGTCGAGTTGTAGCCGGGGAAGCCGGCGGCCAGCTCGACCACCCGGGCCATCCCGTTGGAGTGGTGGTTCCTCCCGGTCAGGAGCGCGGCACGGGTCGGCGAGCACAGCGCC
>JAODBM010000054.1 GCA_025463985.1 Acidimicrobiales bacterium | reverse complement strand
AATTCCGGGGGCGGGGGCGGGGGCGGGGGCGGACGATGAGCGCCGACAACGTCATCGGGCTCGTGATCGCCGTGCTGCTGATCGGCTACCTGGTCGTGGCGCTCGTCTTCCCGGAGCGCTTCTGATGACGTGGGCGTCGTGGTTGCAGCTCGCCGCGCTGGTGGCAGCGTTGGCCGTCTGCGTGCCGTTCGTCGGCGCGTACCTGGCCAGGGTGTTCGGCGACGCCGAGGGCGGCGGTCGAGCGGCGGCACCCGGCGACCGCCTCTTCGGCCCGATCGAGCGCGCCATCTACCGCCTCTGCGGCATCGACCCCGCAAAGGAGCAGCGCTGGTCGGGCTACGCGATGTCGGTGCTCGCGTTCAGCGGGGTGTCGGTGCTGGCCCTCTACGCGCTGCTCCGGCTCCAGGGATCGTTGCCGCTCAACCCGACGCACGCACCGGGGATGCCTGGCCCCCTCGCGTTCAACACGGCGGTCAGCTTCGTGACCAACACGGACTGGCAGAACTACGTGCCCGAGGCGTCGGCCAGCCACCTGACGCAGATGATGGGGCTCGCCGTCCAAAACTTCATCTCGCCGGTGGTCGGCCTGGCGGTGGCCATCGCCTTCATCCGCGGGCTCGCCCGCCGGAAGACGACGATGGTCGGCAACTTCTGGGTCGACGTCGTCCGCGGGACGCTGCGGGTGTTCCTGCCCGTCGCCGTCGTGGTGACCGTCGTGCTCCTCAGCCAGGGGGCGATCCAAAACCTCCACGGCTTTCACACCGTGAGCACCGTGCAGGGCGCGAAGCAGGCGGTGCCCGGGGGGCCGTTCGCCAGCCAAGAGGCCATCAAGATGATCGGCACCAACGGCGGCGGCACGCTCAACGCGAACTCGGCCCATCCCCTGTCGAACCCCAACGGGTTCACCAACTGGCTGCAGATCTTCCTGCTGCTCCTCATCCCGTTCGCGCTGACCACTACCTACGGGCGCATGGTGAAGGACAAGCGGCAGGGCTGGGCGGTGCTCGCGGCCATGGTCCTGCTCTGGGGCGGCGGCGTCGCGCTGGCGACGGGCATGGAGGTCCACGGCAACACATCGCTCACCCCGCTCCACGTCGACCAACGGGTCACCGCCGTCCAGGGCGGCGGCAACATGGAGGGCAAGGAGGTGCGCTTCGGCTCGGCGGGCTGCGGCGTGTTCGCCGCGAGCACCACGGCCACGTCCACCGGTGCGGTGAACTGCGCGCACGACTCGCTGACCCCGCTTGGCGGCATGGCCCCGCTCGTCAACATGATGCTCGGCGAGGTGAGCCCAGGCGGCGTGGGTGCCGGCCTGTACGGCATGTTGATCTTCGCCCTGCTCGCGGTGTTCATCGCCGGGCTGATGGTGGGCCGCACGCCCGAGTACCTCGGCAAGAAGATCCAGGCCGCCGAGATGAAGCTCGTCGTGATCTACATCGTGGTCGTGCCGCTGTGCGTGCTCAGCTTCGCGGCGGCGTCGCTGGTCCTCGGCACGGCGAAGACGAAGATCCTCAACCCCGGCGCGCACGGGCTCACCGAGGTCTCGTACGCGTTCACGTCCGCCGCGAACAACAACGGCTCGGCGTTCGGCGGCCTGACCGGCGCGACCAACTGGTACAACACGACGCTCGGCATCTCGATGCTGGTCGGCCGCTTCCTGCTGATCGTCCCGATGCTCGCGATCGCCGGCTCGCTCGTGCGCAAGCAGCGGGTGCCCGCCGGCGCCGGAACGTTCCCCACGGGCACCGCGCTGTTCGCCGGCCTGCTCGCCGGCGTGGTCGTCATCGTGGTCGGCCTCACCTACTTCCCCGTCCTCGCGCTCGGCCCCATCGTCGAGCACCTCACCCGCTAGGAAGCCATGGAGACCATCACCGATCCCCTGCCGCCGCCCACCGACGCCGATGGCTCGCCCGGCGGCGAGCGACGCACGCCGCGACCCAAGCGGGCGGCGATGTTCGACCCGGCGATCGTGCGGCGCGCGGTCGGCGACGCGTTCCGCAAGCTCGACCCGCGGGCCATGGCCAAGAACCCGGTCATGTTCATCGTCGAGGTCGGCAGCGTGCTCACGACCCTCCTCTTCCTGCGCGATCTCGGCAAGGCCGGCCAGCCCCACCTGTTCGTGGCGCTGGTCAGCGTGTGGCTGTGGTTCACCGTGCTGTTCGCCAACTTCGCCGAGGCGGTGGCCGAGGGGCGGGGCAAGGCGCAGGCCGACACGCTGCGCAAGACCCGCTCGGAGACCCTGGCACGCGTGCGGCTCGCCGACGGAACGCTGGTGGAGCGGCCCTCCACGCAACTGGCCGTCGGCGACCTCTGCGTCGTGCCCGCCGGCGAGCTGATCCCCGGAGACGGCGAGATCGTCGAGGGCATCGCGAGCGTCGACGAGTCGGCCATCACCGGCGAGTCGGCGCCGGTCATCCGCGAGGCCGGCGGCGACCGCTCGGCCGTCACCGGCGGCACCCGGGTGCTGTCCGACCAGATCGTGGTGCGCGTCACCCAGCGGCCGGGCGAGGGCTTCATCGACCGCATGATCGCCCTGGTCGAGGGGGCGGAGCGCCAGAAGACGCCGAACGAGATCGCCCTGAACATCCTGCTGTGCGGGCTCACGATCATCTTCCTGCTGGCCACCGTGACCTTGCAGCCGTTCGCCGTCTACTCGGGCAACCCGCAGACGATCACGATCCTCGTGGCCCTGCTCGTGTGCCTGATCCCGACCACGATCGGTGGGCTGCTCTCGGCCATCGGCATCGCCGGCATGGACCGCTTGGTCCAGCGCAACGTGCTCGCCATGTCGGGCCGCGCCGTCGAGGCGGCGGGCGACGTCTCGACGCTCCTGCTCGACAAGACCGGCACCATCACCTACGGCAACCGCATGGCGGCCGAGCTGCTTCCGGTGGCCGGCGTGTCCGAGGCCGAGCTCGCCGAGGCCGCGCTGCTGAGCAGCCTGGCCGACGAGACGCCCGAGGGGCGCTCGATCGTCACGCTGGCCGCCGAGCGCTACCAGCTCGACGTCGACCGCCGGCTCGACGAGGCCGAGCTCGTCCCGTTCACCGCGCAGACCCGCATGTCCGGCGTCGACTTCCTCGACGGCACCACCCGGCGCACGATCCGCAAGGGGGCGACCGATTCGCTGGCCCGCTGGGTCGAGGAGCAAGGCGGCCACTCCCCTGCCGATCTGACCCCGATCGTCGAGCGCATCGCCCGCACGGGAGGCACGCCGCTCGCGGTGGCCGACGGCACGCGGGTGCTAGGCGTGATCCACCTCAAGGACACCGTCAAGCAGGGGATGATCGAGCGGTTCGACGAGCTGCGGGCGCTCGGCATCCGCACGGTCATGATCACCGGCGACAACCCGCTAACCGCCGCCGCCATCGCCGCCGAGGCCGGCGTCGACGACTACTTGGCCGAGGCCACGCCCGAGGACAAGATGGCCCGCATCCGCGCCGAGCAGGCCGGCGGGCGGCTGGTGGCCATGACCGGCGACGGCACCAACGACGCGCCGGCCCTTGCCCTCGCCGACGTGGGCGTGGCCATGAACACCGGCACGCAGGCGGCCAAGGAGGCGGGGAACATGGTCGACCTCGACTCCGACCCGACGAAGCTCATCGAGATCGTCGAGATCGGCAAGCAGCTCCTGATCACGCGCGGCGCGCTGACCACGTTCTCGATCGCCAACGACGTCGCCAAGTACTTCGCCATCATCCCGGCCATGTTCGTGGCCCGCTTCCCCCGCCTCGACGCCATCAACGTGATGCGCCTGCACTCGGCCCGCTCGGCGATCCTGTCGGCGGTCATCTTCAACGCGCTGATCATCGTGGCGCTCATCCCGTTGGCGCTTCGGGGCGTCAAGTTCAGGGTGGGCGGCGCGGCCGAGATCCTGCGGCGCAACATCCTCGTGTACGGCGTCGGCGGCCTGATCGCCCCCTTCATCGGCATCAAGGCCATCGACCTCGCCATCACGGCGATGGGGATCCGGTGATCACCATGCGCCGCCAACTCCTCCCCGCCATCCGCATGCTCCTCGTGATCACCGTCATCGGCGGGCTCCTGTACCCGCTCGCGATGACCGGCGTGGCGCAGGCCCTGTTCCGGCACCAGGCGAACGGTTCGCTGGTGACCGACGCGTCCGGCCGGGTAGTCGGCTCGAGCCTGCTCGGCCAGCCGTTCACCGGACCCACCTGGTTCCTCCCCCGCCCGTCAGCGGCCGGCAACGGCTACGACGGCACCGCCAGCGGCGCCAGCAACCTCGGGCCCACCAACCCCGACCTGCTGAAGGCCGTGCAAGAGCGGGCCGTCGCCTACCGCACGGAGAACGGCCTGAGCGCGGCCGCCATGGTGCCGGTCGACGCCGTCACCAGCTCGGGCTCGGGGCTCGACCCGCACATCTCGCTCGCGAACGCCCGGCTGCAAGCGCCGCGCGTCGCTCGCGCCCGCGGCATGGCCGTGACGGCGGTGCGGTCGCTGATCGACCGGGCGACCGACGGTCGGTCACTCGGGTTCCTGGGCGAGCCCGGCGTCAACGTGCTGCGGCTCAACCTCCTCCTGGAGCGTGGCAAGTAGGTGGAGCGGGGGACGCGCCCAGCCGACGAAGGCCCGTCGTACGCTCACCGTGTGGACGCCACCGTCCCTGCCGCGGCTGACGCCGACGGCCGCGCCCCCCGGCCGGGCCGGCTGCGCATCTACCTGGGCGCCGCGCCAGGCGTCGGCAAGACCTACGCCATGCTCAACGAGGGCGTACGCCGGGCCGAACGCGGGACCGACGTGGCCGTCGCCTACGTCGAGACCCACGCCCGCCGCAACACCACGGCCCAGCTCCACGGCCTCGAGGTCGTCCCGCGCCGCTCGCTGACCTACCAGGGCCAGGCGTTCGAGGAGATGGACCTCGACGCCGTGCTGGCCCGCAACCCCGACGTCGCCCTGGTCGACGAGCTGGCCCACACGAACGTGCCCGGGTCCCGCCACGAGAAGCGCTGGGAGGACGTGGCCGAGCTGCTGGCCAGCGGGATCGACGTGATCACCACCGTCAACGTCCAGCACCTCGAGTCGCTCAACGACGTGGTCGAGCGGATCACCGGCATCACCCAGCGCGAGACGGTGCCCGACCGCGTGGTGCGGGCCGCCGACCAGGTCGAGCTCGTCGACATGACGCCCGAGGCGCTGCGCCGCCGGATGGCCCACGGCAACATCTACGCGCCCGACAAGATCGACGTCGCCCTGGGCAACTACTTCCGGGTCGGCAACCTCACCGCGCTGCGCGAGCTGGCCCTGCTCTGGCTGGCCGACAAGGTCGACGACGCGCTCCAGGGCTACCTCGACCAGCACGGCATCTCGTCGACCTGGGAGGCGCGCGAGCGGGTCGTGGTCGCGGTGACCGGAGCGCCCAGCGGCGCGCACCTCATCCGCCGCGCCGCGCGCATCGCCAGCCGCGCGAAGGGCGACCTGATCGGGGTCCACATCCGCACTGACGACGGGTTGGCCACGCCCTCCACCTCGCAGCTCGAAGAGCACCGGCGGCTCCTCGAGACCCTGGGCGGCACCTACCACGAGGTGATCGGCGCCGACGTGCGCTCGGCGCTGGTGCGCTTCGCCCGCGCCGAGCACGGCACCCAGCTCGTCCTCGGCGCCTCGCGGCGGTCGCGCTGGCGCGAACGCCTGGGCGGATCGGTCGTCAGCGCCGTGGTGCGCGCCGCGGGCGACATGGACGTGCACGTGATCAGCGATGAGACCCCGGGCGACGCCGCGCATCGCGGCACGCGATCGCGATCGTCGCGTCGGCGGCGCGACGCCCGGCTCTCGCTGGCCCGGCGCCGCGCCGGCTGGGGGCTCGTGGCGGCGGGCCTCCCGCTGCTGACGCTCGCGTTGGCGAGCCTCCGCCACCATGTCGGCCTGCCCGGCGACCTCATGGTGTTCACGCTGCTCGTGGTCGCCGTCGCCGCCACCGGTGGCCTCGGCCCGGCCTGCGTGGCCGCCGCACTCAGCGGCCTGATCGTGAACTGGTACTTCACGCCACCCCTCCACACGTTGTCGATCGCCGAGCTGGGCAACACGCTCGCGCTCATCGCCTACCTGATCGTGGGCGTGGTCGTGAGCCTCCTCGTGTCCAGCGCGACCCGTCGCTCGGCCGAGGCGGCCCGCGCCCGCTCGGAGGCCGAGGCCCTCGCGCGCGTGGCGGCCGGGCTGGTCGGCCACGAAGACCCGCTGCCCTCGATGGTCGACCGCGTGCGCTCGACGTTCGAGCTCGACGCGGTCGCGCTCTTCGTCCGCGACGGCGACGGCTGGCGCCTCGAGCACGGCGCCGGCGAGCCTCTGCCGGGATCGCCCGAGCAGGCCCGGGCCGCGCTGCCGATCGGCGAGGACGCCATGCTCGCGCTCGTCGGTCCCCCGTTCACGGCCGACGACCACCTCGTGCTACAGGCGTTCCTCGCGCAGCTGGCCACCGCGCTCGAACGGCGGCAGCTGCGGGTCGAGGCGGCGTCTGCCGCGGTGCTCGGCGAAGCGGACGCGCTGCGCACGGCCCTGCTGCGCGCCGTGTCCCACGACCTGCGCACGCCCCTGTCGTCGATCAAAGCGTCGGTCACGAGCCTGCTGCAGCGCGACGTCACCTGGTCCGAGCGCGATCGCGACGAGTTCCTCACCACCATCGACGAAGAGGCCGACCGCCTCGACGAGCTGGTCGGCAACCTGCTCGACATGAGCCGCCTCCAGAGCGGTGCGCTGGACGTGCTCACGCGCGCCGTGGGCTGGGAGGAGGTGGTCGCCGCCGCGCTGGCCAGCCTGTCGTGCCCGATCGACGGCGTGGTGGTCGACGTCGCCGAGTCGCTGCCCGACATCGTCGCCGACGCCGCCCTGCTCGAGCGGGCCGTGGCCAACGTGGTCGCGAACGCGATCGACCACGCCGGCCAGGCTCCGGTGCGGATCGAGGCGGGGACGGTCGGGGATCGGGTCGACCTGCGGGTCATCGACCGCGGGCCGGGCATCCCGCCGGACCAGCGGGCCCGCATGTTCGAGCCGTTCCAGCGGCTGGGCGACGGCGGCGGCGACGGCGTGGGGCTCGGGCTGGCCGTTGCCCGCGGCTTCGTGGAAGCGATGGGCGGCCAGATCCTCATCGACGACACGCCGGGCGGCGGCCTGACCCTCGTGCTCGGGATGCCACGCGCCGCCCCGACCGATGCCGGGCCCGCGGGCCCCGCTGCGTCTGACCCCGGCGTGCTGATCAGCCCGGCCCTCGGGAACCCGAGCCGACGGTGACCCGCGTGCTGGTGGTCGACGACGAGCCACAGATCCGCCGCGCGCTGCGCACGAACCTCGTGGCACGCGGCTACGACGTCGACCTGGCCGCCACCGGTGAGCAGGCGCTCGCCCTCACCGCCACCCGCCACCCCGACGTCGTGATCCTCGACCTCGGCCTCCCCGGCATCGACGGCATCCAGGTGGTCGAGGGGCTGCGCGGGTGGACGCAGGTCCCGATCATCGTGCTGTCCGTGCGCGACGGCGAGCCCGACAAGGTCGCCGCGCTCGACGCAGGGGCCGACGACTACGTGACCAAACCGTTCGGCATGGACGAGCTGCTGGCCCGGCTGCGGGCCGCCACCCGGCGCGGGCAGCTCGGCCCGGACGAGGAGCCGACCATCGAGACCGACTCGTTCACCATCGACCTGACGGCCAAGAAGGTGCGGCGCGACGGTCAGGACGTGCGGCTCACGCCCACCGAGTGGCACCTGGTCGAGATCCTCGTGCGCAACCCGGGCCGCCTCGTCAGCCAGCGCCAGCTCCTGCAGACCGTGTGGGGGCCGCAGTACGAGACCGAGTCGAACTACCTGCGGGTGTACATGGCCCAGGTCCGCCGCAAGCTCGAGCGCGAGCCCAGCCACCCCACGCACTTCGTGACCGAGCCCGGCATGGGCTACCGCTTCGAACCCTGACCCCCAACCCACCCACCCGCCCCACCCCACCCCCACCCCGTCGCGAATGTGGAGTAGAAGCGGTCGTGATAGCGACCGCTTCTACTCCACATTCGCGGGGGTTTGCGGGGGGGGTTCGCGGGGGGGTTCGCGGGGGGTTCGGGGGGCGGGCGGGCTAGGGGGAGGCGGCGACGGCGGCGAGGGCGGCGCCGAGCTGGTCGGCCAGGGCCACCGCGCAGCGGCGTTGCGGGAGGCTGACGCCGACGTGGCGGTGCGGGCTGAGCACCAGGCGGCCGAAGGCGTGGTCGCGGTAGGTCACGGCCAGGTCGACGCCCTCGTCGGGCAGCGCGAACTCGCCGTCCACGTACGCCCGCACCGGGGTCTGCACGACACCGTGGTGATCGAGGACGGGGCGGACCTCGCCGGCCGGGCGCCCGAGCTCGAAGCGGGCCTTGCCGAGGTGGAGCTCCTGGCGCACCTCGGCCTCGACGGCATGGATCAGCTCGTCCATGCCGCTGCCGGCCGAGGCGAGCTCGGCCACCCGCACGACGCGATCGAGCCCGACCCGCGACCGGCTGGCGTCCCAGCGGCTGCGCTCCCACCTGCGGCTCAGCTCGCCGACCACCAGCCCCACGACGGCCAGCAGCACCACGGTCAGCACGTCCTTGCGGTCGGAGATCCGCAGCGACCGGTAGGGCTGCGTCTGGAAGAAGTTGTAGGAGACGGCGGCGGCCACGCCGGTCGCCGCCCCCGGCAGCCGGCCCCCGGCCGCAGCCACGCTCGCCACGAGGACGGCGAGGGTCAGGGCCACGTTCGTCGTGCCGATCGCGTCGCGCAGTGCGACCAGCAACCCGGCCGCGGCGATGGCGGCGAGCGCACCGCCAGCCGCCATGGTCTGGGCTCTTGCTCGTGCATCGATCATGGTTCTGTCCTAGACCCATGACCGCGCAATCAGAAGGCTCTTGACGAGATCCTCGCGCCCGCAGCCTGAACCCCTACGGGTCCCTGGCAGTCAGGGGAAGCGGGTCTGGGCTCGCTGGTAGTACTCGCTGCTGCCGGCCAGGAAGCTGGCGAGCGCGATGTCGCCCTCGTTGAGGATGCGCCCGGCCCAGTAGCTGCGGCCGCCGGCGTCGGGCGCTCGGCCGAGCAGCTCCTCGTAGAGCTTGGTGACCCGGTCGGCGCGGCTCTCGAGCGACTGGTAGAAGCGGTTGGCCACGTCGTCGCGCCCGGCCGACACGATCTGGCCCTTCCAGTACGCGAGCCCACCGCTGTCGGCCGTGCGGTGCAGGAGCTTCTGGTAGAGGTCCTTGATCCAGCTCTCGTCCGTGCCGCCGCCGATGCCGTTGTAGTACTCGGGCGAGGCGTAGAAGTAGGCCGCCACCTGGGCCACCGTGCGGGCCCGGCTGATGATCTGGTTGATCCAGTAGGCCCGGCCGCTGGGCTCGCCGGGCCGCCCGAGCGTGTCGGTGTAGAAGCGATCGACGAGCACGCCGACGTATTCGGCCCGGTTGGCGAGCGACAGCGCGAACGCCTGGTCGGACGTGCCGCCCGCGAGCTGTGCCTTGCCCGCCGACACCTCGCCCGACGAGGGGGCGCGGCGCAGGAAGTCGGCGTACGCGGCTTGGATGAACCGGTCCGGCGTGGGCTGGACGTTGGGGCCGCGGACGAACACCTGGGCCCCGTTGTTGGTGTTGTCCGCGGTCAGGTTCGTGGAGCGGGACTCGAACGCGATCGTCTGCCCGTCGTCGGAGATCGCGATGTCCTCGCTGGTGTTGTTGCCCGGGGCGCCGTTCGGGCCGCTCGCGCGCGAGACGAGGGCAAGCGTGTTGTCGGTGAGATCGCGGACGACCACGCTGCCGACGTTGAGGCCGCTGAGGTTGGGCGCGTTGGTCTCGAAGGCCACGAAGCGACCGCTGGGCGTGATCACCGCCGGGCCGCTGTCGAGCGAGCCGGCCGGACCGCCGGCCGGGCCGATGCCCGGCGACCGCGACGCGAGCGTGAGGGTCTTGGCCGCCACGTTGCGCACGTAGATCTGCTGGCTGTGGTCGGTCGGGCCGCCGAGGTTGATGCCCTCGGACTGGAACAAGACGTGCGAGCCGTCCTGGCTGAGGCTCGGGCTGCCCGTGGCCCCGCGGCCGCTGCCGTCGTTGGAGACCGGACCCGGATCCGAGCCCGAGCCCGTCCCTCGCGACGCGACGATCGTCGTGTGGGCCGTGAGGTTGCGGATGTAGGTCTCGTCGGGCGTGGTGACGCCGCTGACCAGGTTCGTGCCCGGCGTGACGAAGGCGACGACGTTGCCGTCGCCCGAGATCGCCCAGGCGTCGGTGATGTGGTTGGAGGGCGCCAGCGCGGCCCCGTCCGCGTTGCTGGCCAGCACCGCGTCGCCGCCCGCGCGGGGGGTGGCGAAGACCTGAGGGTCGCACGGGTTGACCTTCGTCAGCGGGGTGGTGAGCAGGTTCGTCGACGCCGAGTTGAAGATGATGCGGCTGCCATCCCGGGAGATCGCCGGATCTTCGCTGTAGGCGCTGCCGGGCGTGGTGGTCGACCCGGGGACGTGGGAGACGAGCCGGGTGGTCTTGGCCACCAGGTCGCGCACGAACACGTCGCCGCTGCCGTGGCCTTCGGCGTTGTCGCTGTCGGTGCAGGGGCTCGACCGGTTCGTCGGTGCGACGAAGCCCGGGACGAGGTTCGTCGCCACGGACTCGAACGCCACGTAGCGCCCGTCCGCCGAGATCGAGGGCGCGTCGCTGAACGCGTTGGGCAGCGCGCCGGTCGCCCCGTCGCCCCGCGAGACCAACGTGGTGCGACCGGTCAGGCGGTCCCGCACGAAGACCTGGAGGCCGCCGATCGGCTCGCCGGTGAGCGGTGACGTCGACTCGAACGCCACGAACCGGCCGTTGCCGCTGATCGACGGCGAGTACCCGACACCTGCAGTCGCGCCCCCGGCGCCGTCGGCCCGCGAGACGAGCGCCGTGGCCGGACCGCCGACGTTGGGGCAGGGCGTGCCGCCCGAGTAGGTCAGGTTGACGAAGCCGTCGCCGGCGCGCACCCCGCTCTTCGCGACGTGCACGCTCGACGCCGGGTCGATGAACCCCGAGCCACCGCCGCCTGCTCCCGCCGAGTTGACCGTGCTCCCGGTGCCGCCACCTCCGCCGCCGCCGTAGTACCCGCCGCCACCGCCACCGCCATCGTCCTGGCCCCCCTGGCCGCCGAGCCCGAGCTGCCCGGCGGCGCCGTTGGTCGGCGTGCCCGTTCCGCCGGCGTGCGC
>JAODBM010000030.1 GCA_025463985.1 Acidimicrobiales bacterium | reverse complement strand
CTCGGTCGGCCTGCCGCCCGAGCCGCTCGTGCAGCGCGTGCTCGACGTGCTCGGCAGCACCCCACGATCGATCCCCGATCTGGAGCGGGCCGTCGACCTGCGCCGCGGCCGGCTCGAAGCGCTGCTGAAGATCCTCGACGTCGACGGCGCCGTGCGGCGAGCCGACCGCGGATGGGTGCGCACGCAGGCGCCCTGGCGCTACGACCACGAGCGGGTGACACGGGTGCAGGCGGCTCGGACCGCCGAGTCCGAGGCGATGCTCGCCTACGCCGCGGCCGACGCCGGCACCTGCCTGATGGCGTTCCTGCGCTCCAGCCTCGACGACCCGGGTGCGGAGCCGTGCGGCCGCTGCACGGTCTGCACCGGCGCCGGCGATCCGGTCGCGCTCGACCCGGCGGTGGTGCGAGCCGCGGTCGGGTTCCTCCGCGGGGTCGACGTGCCGATCGAGCCGCGCAAGCAATGGGCCCGTGGCCTCGACGCGCCTCGGGGCAACATCAAGCCGGAGGCCCGCGCCGAGGTCGGGCGAGCCCTGTGCCGAGTGGATGACGCCGGCTGGTGGCCGGCGGTCCAGCACGCCCGAGACGCCGGAGCGCCCGACGCGGAGCTGGTCGAAGGCATCGCCGCCGCGCTGAGGCGCTGGCCGTGGGGCCGGCGCCCGCGTTGGGTCACGTGGGTGCCCTCGGCCACCAACGGTGCGCTGCTCGAAGCCACCGCGGCAGAGCTCGGCCGGCTCGGCACGCTGCCGGTCCACGACGTGCTGCGCCGCACCTTTGCGGCGCCGCCCCAATCAGCGACCAACAACGCCGCGCACCGGCTGCGCAACGTGTGGGGCGCCTTCGAGGTCGACGAGGCCACCCTGCCGCCGACCGACACGCTCCTCGGCCCGGTCCTCGTCCTCGACGACACCTACGACTCCGGTTGGACCATGACGGTCGTGGCCGACCGGTTGCGCGCCGCCGGCGCCGGCTCGGTGTTGCCGTTCGTCCTCGCCCGCGGCTAGCTCACCCGCCGGCCTGGAACTGGGTGGGAGGGCGGTCGCACGGAGGACCGGATCTCCGCCCAGTTCGAGCAGGAGCCAGCTTCGGCGGCGCCCGCAAGGCAGGAACCAGCGCGCCACCGGCACTCGTTCTGGCACCGGTGGCGCGACGAACGGGTCGGGGCTGGGTCGGGGGCTGGGGCTAGCTGGTGCGAACGTCGGCGCCTAGCTCAGGGCACTCGGCGGCGAACACGCCCCACGAGCAGTCCCAACCAGGAGCGGCCCAGTCGTGCACCATCCAGACGTCCTGCAGCCCAGCCTTGTAGCCGCCCCGCGCCTCGCACGTGGCCTTGCTGACCTGCTCGCCGCCGATCACCACGCCGGCCGAGTTCAGGCAGAGGCCGCCGTTGGTGGCGTGCTGGTGCCACACGTCGTTCGGCCCGGCGAACCCGACCGGCGGCCCGTTCTTGTAGACGATGAGGTAGCTGAGCCCGATGATCTTCGAGGTCGGGTCGGTGCCGTCGTAGAGCAGCTCGGACGGCTTGGCCGGATCGAACTGCGTGACCAGCCCGATGTTCGTGTAGTGCGCGCCGATGCACGGGATGTAGCCCGTGGTGAGCCGGTAGCCGGCGGCGGTCGCATCCGCCACGGTCGGATACCGCGCCACGACCGATCGAGCCTGCTTCTGCTGCTCGACCAGCACCTTGCGGTCGGCCGGGCTCACCGGCTGCTGCGGCAGTGCTCCGTGGTGGTTGTGGCCCTGCGTCGCGTTCGCGCCCACGTTGACGTCGCCCTCCGGATTGCCGTTGCCGATCGCCGCCTCGCACGGCGACGCGCCCGGCGCCCACGGCCCGCTGGACGCCGCATGGGTGTGCGCGGCCGCCGTCCCACCGGTGCCGCCCGTTCCGCCGGTCGCCGTGGCGGCGGTGCCGGTGTGGACATGGCCGCCCGCAGCCACGCCGATGGCGCCGCCGTGGGTGTGGGCCGACACGTACGACGGCGAGATGCCCATCGTGCCGGCGGCGAGAGCCACCACGGCCACGCCGGCGGTGACGCTGGCCGCCGCCCGCAGCGACGGCACCGGCCGCTCCGAGAGCGTGGGCCGCAGCAGCAGGGTCACGGCGAGGAGCACCACCGTTCCCTCGAGCACGGTCGACAACAGGTCGGGATAGGCCACCGCCTCGGCCGCACCCGAGTGGGGGCCGAACGGCAGGCCGGCGGTGCGCGACACGACCCACACCGCGATGACGCCGACGTTCACCGCGATGCCGCCCAGCAGCACCAGGCGCGACGGCCGGGTCGCGACGAGGCCGGCCCACACGAACTGGAGCCATCCGACCGCGAGGAAGAAGCCGCCGAACGCGGCGGCGTCGCTCCAATGCGTCGGGGCGTACGCGAAGTGGATCACCCCGACCACGGCCGAGAGGCAGGCGATGACGAGGCGGACCTCGCGGCCCACGGTGGCCGCGCCGGGTTCGGCAGCAGCGAACGGCACGGAGGAGGGTGCGGCGAACGACGACATCGGTTCTCCTTGGCGCTGCGCCTGCGGGACGCAGATGACCAGATTCTTGCACCTTCGCTGCAAGTCACGCACCGCGAAGGTCACATCGTTCGCTCCGACCGGGCGCCGCCGCGCGCTCCCACCTACGGTCTCAGCCATGCCCGGCACGGTCCTCACCACTGGCGCCAACTCCGGACTGGGGCTGGCCACCACCCTCGAGCTGGCGCGGGCCGGCTTCCACTCGGTCGGCACGGTCCGCACGCCGGCCAAGGCCAAGCTGGTGCACCAGGTCGCGGCGGAGGCCGGGGTCGAGGTCGAGACCGCGCTCCTCGACGTCACCGACGCGGACGCCTGCGCCGAGGTGGTCGCGGCCTACGACCTCGTGGGTCTGGTCAACAACGCCGGCTTCGGCACGAGCGGCGCGGTCGAGGACGTCGGCGACGACGAGGCCCGCCAGATCCTCGAGACCATGACGCTGGCGCCGATGCGGCTGGCCCGGCTGGCGCTGCCCGGGATGCGCGAGCGCGGGGCCGGCACGATCATCAACATCTCCTCGATCTACGGCCGGGTCACGACGCCGTTCACTGGCTGGTACCAGGCGGCCAAGCATGGGCTCGAGGGCGTCAGCGACGCGCTGCGCATGGAGGTCGCCGGCTCGGGCGTTCGGGTCGTGCTGGTGCAGCCGGGCGCGTTCCGCACGTCGGTCTTCGATGACGCCGCCCGCGACGTCGACCGCCGCGGCCCGGACTCGCGCTACGCCCCGGGCTACAAGCGCTCGCTCGACCTGCTGCGCCTCGCCGACCCGATCATGGGCAACCCCGAGACCGTGGCCAAGCTCGTCGCCCGCATCATGCGCAGCCGGGCGCCGCGGGCCCGCTACCTCGTCGGGCCGGACGCGTTCGCGTACGCGGCCGCCGAGCGGGTCGTGCCGACCACGGTCTGGGACTTCGTCAATCGCCGGGTGCTCGGCCTCTAGCGAGGATCTCTCGCACGACCCAGACCCCGCGCCGACATGGTGGGTAGGCGTCGGGGATGGAAGCAGCGGCTCCGGTGCGTGGCACGCCTCGGGTGGGCTGTTCGGGCTGGATCTACCGGGACTGGCGCGGGATCGTCTACCCCGAGGGCCTCCCACAGCGGCGGTGGTTCGAGCACTACGCGACCCTGTTCGACACGGTCGAGATCAACAACACCTTCTATCGGCTGCCGACCCCGACCGCCGTCGAGGGCTGGGCTCGACAGGCGCCGCCTGGGTTCACGTACGCCCTCAAGCTCGGCCAGTTCGGGTCCCACCGCATGAAGCTGCGCGACGCGGCCACCTGGCTGCCGAACCACCTCGACCGGGTCGACCGCCTCGGCCCGCACCTCGGGCCCAACCTTGTGCAGCTCCCGCCGCGCTGGCGCCGCAACGTCGAGCGGCTCGACGAGTTCTTGACCATCGCCCCGCCGCGCATCCGGTGGGCGGTCGAGGTGCGCGAGGCGTCGTGGCTGCACGACGACGTGTTCGACGTGCTCAAGCGGCACGGCGCCGCCCTCTGCATCCACGACCTGCTGCCGGACCATCCGTGGGAGCGCACCGCAGACTGGACCTACGTGCGCTTCCACGGCGCTGACACGTTGGTCCGCAAGTATCACGGTCGCTACACCGGCCGCCGGCTCCGGGCCCCCGCCGAGCGCCTGCAGGAGTGGCTCGACCAGGGCACCGACGTCTTCGCCTACTTCAACAACGACTACGACGGCGCCGCCGTCGCCGATGCCACCTGGCTGCGCGACCGTCTTACCGGAGCCAGCTGATCTCGGTGTCACCAGTGCTGGCCAGCCATGCCAGGTCCACGACACACGCCACCCGGAGCCCGCGGTACCGCCCCGCCCGCCCCGCGCCAACCGGCACCCGGCCGGCACCCACGGCACGTCACCGCGCCACGCTCGCGCACGCCACCCGGCACCCGGCACCCGGCACCGGCGCCGCCACCCACGCACATGACCGGCGTCCGCCACCCACGCACACGAC
>JAODBM010000026.1 GCA_025463985.1 Acidimicrobiales bacterium | reverse complement strand
CACCAGCGCGCCGGCGACGGCTCCACCCGGGCCGGCGGGCGTCGCCGTGGCCAAGCTCGTCTCGTGCCGCCGGGCGCCGGGCGGGGTGCGGGTCGCGGCTCAGGTGGCGCAGACGGGCGGACGACCGTCGCGGTTCGTGATCACGGTGTCGGTGCTCGGCCCCGGCGACGCGCCGCTCGGGCGGGCCACGGGCGAGACCAACCAGCTCGGTCCGGGCGCGTCGGCGCCGCTCGAGGTGCTGGTGCCGGTCTCGGGCCCGCTCTCGGGCGCGTCCTGCCAGCTCGACGGCACTGCCGGCGCCTGATCCGCGCCGCACCCGCGGGTCTCCGGGGGCGGCCCGAGCCGACACCTGAGGGTCACGGCCCGGCCCTGGGCCCCGGCTAGCCTCAGCGATCGGCCCCGTCCCGGAGAGCGCCCGTGTTCCTCAAGACCCTCACCATCAAGGGCTTCAAGTCGTTCGCCGACGCGACCGCCCTCACGATGGAGCCAGGGGTCACGGTGGTCGTCGGGCCGAACGGCAGCGGCAAGTCGAACGTGGTGGACGCGATCGGCTGGGTGCTCGGCGCGCAGGCGCCGAGCGCGGTCCGCTCGCAGAAGATGGACGACGTCATCTTCGCCGGATCGCAGCGGCGGGCCGCGCTGGGGCGCGCCGAGGTGTCGCTCACGATCGACAACTCGGCCGGGCTCCTGCCCATCGAGTTCACCGAGGTCACGATCACCCGCACGCTGTTCCGCTCCGGCGACAGCGAGTACGCGATCAACGGCGTGCCGTGCCGGCTGCTCGACATCCAAGAGCTGCTCTCCGACACCGGTGTGGGCCGCCAGCAGCACGTGATCATCAGCCAGGGTCAGATCGACGCTGTCCTCAACGCGCGCCCCGAGGACCGGCGCCTGATCATCGAAGAGGCGGCGGGCGTGCTCAAGTTCCGCCGCCGCAAGGAGAAGGCCGAGCGTCGCATCGGCGCGACCGAGGGCAACCTCACCCGGCTGCAGGACCTGCTGCGCGAGGTCCGTCGCCAGCTGCGGCCCCTCGAGCGGCAAGCCGATGCCGCCCGCCGGCACGGTGCCGTGGCCGCCGAGCTGAGCGCGGTCCGCACGTTCGTGGCCGGGCAGGAGCTGCTGCGCCTGCGCGCTCGCCTCGAGGCAGCCGAGCGGGGCAAGCGCGAGCAGACCGATGCCGAGCGCGAGCTGCGGTTCGCGCTGCGGCGGCTCGACGCCGACGTGCTGGCGGCCGAGGCGCGGCTCGGCGCGATGGGTGGCGACGATCTCGGCGACGCCCTCGTGCGCTTCGAGTCGCTGCGGGAGAAGGCCCGCGGCCTCGCGGCCGTGCTGACCGAGCGCCGCCGGGGCATCGAGCGCGACCGGGGCGCGTCGGTCGACCGCGCGGTCATCGCGACGCTCGAGGCCGAGGCGGCCCGCCTGCGACGAGAGCTGGACGAGGTCGAGGCGCAAGGGGCGGCGCTGCTGCCCGACGCCGACCGGCTGAGCGAGGCCGAGGCCACGCTCGAGAGCGAACGCGCCGCCTTCGACGCCGACTGGTCCGGCGGCGTGCCGGCCCCGACCGGCGCCGCCGCCGAGGTCCGTGGCGAGCTGGCCGCCATGCGGGCGAGCGCCGAACGCAGCGAGGGCGAGGCGGCCCGTGTCCACGCCCGGCTCGGCGCGCTCGACGAGAAGGCGGTCCGGCTGGCGGCCGAGGCCGAGCGCCTGCGCGCGGATCTGACCGAGGCCGACGCGGCCGAACGACCCCTCGTCACGCAGCTCGAGCAGGCCGAGGCGCACCGCGCGGCGGCCGAGGCCGCGCTCATCGAGGCCGAAGACGCCCAGCGCGCCACCGACGCAGACCGCAACGCGTGGACGGCGCGCGCCGAGGCGCTCGCGGTCGCGTTGGACGAAGCCCGGGCGCGGGCCGGGGCCGAGCGGCTGGCGTCGATCGACGGCGTGATCGGCACGCTGCTCGACGTCATCGACGTCGATCCCGGCTGGGAGGCCGCGGTCGAGGCGGCGGCGGGCGAAGCGATCGCCGCGGTCGTGGTCGACAGCGTCGATGCCGGTCGCCGGGCGCTCGACGAGCTGCGACGCGGCGACGTGGCCGGAGCGGTGCTCGCGCTCGGCGCGGGCCGCGTCGACCTCGCCCCGCCGGTGGGCGGCGAGCCCGTGCGCGCGCACGTGCGCTCCACCCGCGACGGCGTCGACCCGCTGCTCGACGTGCTGTTCGGCTCGGCCGTCTCGGTCGAGCGCTGGGAGGCCGCGGTCGACCTCGTGCTCGCGCATCCCGAGGTCGTGGTTGTCACGACCGCGGGCGACCGCTTCGGTCCCACCGGCTGGCGCATCGGCGTCGCCGCCGCCGGCGCGACCGGAGCAGCACTCGACGAGGCCCGTCAGCGCAGCGATGCAGCAGCGGTGGTCGCCGACCAGGCGCGTGCGACCGCCAGCGAGCGACGCGCGGCCCTCGACGTGGCCCGCCGCGCCGAAGCCGATCTCACCAAAGCCCTCGACCAGAACGACGGCCGCATGCGCGCCGCCGGCGACGCCCTGCAGCGCGTCGAGAACGACCGGCGCGACACGGCGACCGAGGCCGAGTCCATCCGCGAGCACATCGCCGAGCTGGGCGAGCGGGTCGCTCGCGACCAGGCCCGGGTGGACGAGCTCGAGGTGCGGCTGCCCCGATTGGAAGCCGAGGAGGCCAGCGCGGCCGAGCGCGGCCGGGCCATGGCCGAGGCCCGCCGCCGGCTCGACGAGCGGGCCGGGGCCGTCGCCTCGCTGCGCAGCGACCTCGAGGTGCGCGCCGCGGGCCTCGAAGATCGCCGCCAGTTCCTGCGCCGGCGCCTCGCGGAGGTCGACGAACGCCTCTCGCGGGACGTCGCCGAGCGCGAGGCCGCGGCGTCCCGCCGCGTCGACCTCGACCGTCGAGCCCTCGCCACCGAGCGCCTGGCGAACCTCGTGGCCGACCGGTTGACGGTGGTCGAGTCCGAGCTGGCCGGCCTGCGCGAGCGGCGCCGTCGCCAGTCCGAGGCCACCCGCGAGGTGTCCGCGCTGCTCGACGCATCGCGCAAGGAGCGGGCCGACACCGAGCGCCGCCTGACCGAGGTTCGCGAGCGCGTCCAACGATCCGAGCTCGAGCAGGCCGAGACGAAGGTGCGGCTCGAAGCCGCGGTCGAGAGCGTGCGCCGGGACCTCGACTGCGAGCCCGAGCAGGCCATGGCCGCTCCAGACCCCGAGCTGGCCGAGGGCGTCACCCCGGTCGGGCGCGTTCGAGAGCTCGAGCGCGAGCTGCGGATCATGGGGCCGATCAACCCGCTGGCGCTGGAGGAGTACGACGCCCTGCTCGAGCGCCACGGCTTCCTCGAAGCCCAGCTCGAGGACGTGAAGGCCACCCGCCGCGACCTCGCCAAGGTGATCCGGGCCATCGACGCCGAGATCGTCAACGTGTTCGCCGCCGCCTATGCCGACGTCGCCCAGAACTTCGCCGACCTGTTCGAGACCCTGTTCCCGGGCGGCAAGGGTCGGCTGAAGCTGACCGAGCCCGAGAACATGCTCGACACCGGCATCGAGGTCGAAGCCCGCCCGTCGGGCAAGAACGTCCGCAAGCTGTCGCTGCTGTCGGGCGGCGAGCGGTCCCTGACCGCGCTGGCCTACCTGTTCGCCGTCTTCCGCGCCCGACCCAGCCCCTTCTACGTGATGGACGAGGTCGAAGCGGCGCTCGACGACGTGAACCTGCACCGCTTCCTCGACCTCGTCCACGAGTTCCGCGCCGACGCCCAGCTGATCATCGTCAGCCACCAGAAGCGCACCATGGAAGCCGCCGACTGCCTCTACGGCGTCACGATGGAACCAGGCGGCTCGTCACGGGTGCTCAGCGAGCGGGTCCAGGCGTAGCGCCCCGTCGCGCACGGACGACGAACGCACGGTCCACGCCTACGCTGAGCGCATGCAGCGATACCGCGTCGAAGGCAAGAGCCCCCTGGGAGACTTCGACGTGGTGGCCGACAAGTTCGACATCAAGGAAGGCACGGTGGTGTTCACCCGCCGCCCGTTCCAGGAGGACATCACCGTCGCGGCCGTCCCGATCGTGCAGCTGCTGAGCATCCGGACCATCGGCGAGGTGGACGACCACGACCAGGCGTACGCGCCCGTCTCCAACGCGCCGTTCACATGATGGTCGGCGGTGGGTCTTCGGGCTTGCGGCGGCCCGGGGCCCTTCGGGCGAGGCGCTTGCGGATCGACGTGTTGAACAGAGCGATCGCGATCGTGAACCCGACGGACGCCAGCAGGATGCTCCGCACGTAGCTCCCCATGGCCGGCAACCTACCTGGCGGCCACAGACTTGCGTCAGGGAAGGCGGCTGAACCAGGCCAGCGAGAGCGCGCTGCCGATGAACAGCAGGACCATCGCCGCGCCCACGAACGACGTCGTCATGTCCTGGAACGCCTTGACGTAGCCGACCGACGACCCGATGTCTTGGTACACCCTCTTGAGCTGCGTCGCGCTGACCGCGTCGAAGGCGGTGCCGTTCGTGGCCTCGGCGATCTTGCGCAGGGCGTCGCGGTTGACCCGGACGTTGACCGGCAGGGCCTCGCCTTGCAGCTGGATGGTGCCGGTGTCGGTGCCGAAGGCGATGGTCGACACCGGCACCTTCTGGTTGAGCGCCTCGGCGGCCGCCTGTGCGTCGGGCCGGCCGGTGGTGGTCTCGCCGTCGCTGAGCAGCACGATGCGGGCCGGCACCTGCTCGCCCTTGGGCCCCGGCGGCGCCGACTTGATGGCCTCGAGGCTGGCGTAGATCGCCTCCCCGATGGCCGTGCGCTCGCCGAGCTTGAGCCCGTTGACCGCGTCGCGCACGGCCTGGCGATCGGTGGTGGGACCGACGCGGATCTGCGCGACGCCGTTGAAGCTGACCAGCCCGAGGTTGAGCTTGGCCGGCAGCAGGTCGATGAACTCCAGCGCCGCCTTCTGTGCAGCCTTCAGGCGCGTGGGGGAGACGTCGGTCGCGTCCATCGACAGCGACGTGTCGATGGCGAGGATCACCGTGGCCCGCTCACGAGGCTGGCGCGTGCTGCGGGCCGGCTTGGCGAACGCGCCGACCATCGTGGCCAGGCAGAGCAGTGCGAGCGCGGCGGGCAGGTGCCGGCGCCAGCCGGGTCGCTTGGGCGCGACCGAGTCGAGGAGGGCGAGGTTGGTGAACCGGACCGCGTACTGCCCGCGGCGTCGCTGCAGCGCGAGGTAGGTCCCGCCGAGCAGCACGACGAGCGCGAGCAGCCACAGCCGGTCGGGCGCCCGAAACGTCACCGCCACCAACGCGGCTGGCGTCATCGGGCCTCCAGGTCGACGCGGCGGGCGGCGACGCGGGCGCGGCGGCTGGTGACGAAGCGGACGATGTCGAGCAGCCAGTCGCGGTCGGTGCGCAGCACGAGGTGGTCAGCGCGGGCGGCGAGGAGGGCGTCGGCGGTGCGCTGGCGCTGTGCGGCGGCGGCGACGGCGTAGCGGTCACGGAGCTTGCGGCTGGCGGTGGGCACGTCGCGCCGCTCGCCGGTGGTCGTGTCGACGAGGGTGAGCACGCCGACGTCGGGCAGCTCCAGCTCGCGCGGGTCGATGATCTCGATCGCGATCACCTCGTGCCGGGTGCTGAGCCGCCGCAGCGGCTGCTCCCACTCGTCGGGGTCGCTGAGGAAGTCTGAGATGACCACGCAGAGGCCACGGCGTCGCGAAGCGACCGAGAGCCGGCCGATGGCCGCGCCGAGGTCGGTCGTGCCCGACTGGTCGCGCGGCGAGGTGATGACCTGGTGGAGCATCGCCATGAGGTGCAGGCGACCGCCGAGGGGAGGCACGGTGCGGGTGCCGTCGGGGGTCACGAGGACGGCGCCGATGCGATTGCCGGTGCGGGCGGTGAGGAAGCCGACGGCGGCGGCGGCCGACACGGCGAGGTCCCGCTTCTCGCAGAGCGCGGTTCCGAACTCGAGGCTGGGCGCGAGGTCGACCACGACCCACGACTCGAGCTCGCGGTCGGCGATCGTCTCCCGGACGTGCGGATCGCGCATGCGTGCGGTGACGTTCCAGTCGATGTGGCGCACGTCGTCGCCCGGCTGGTAGCGGCGGGTCTCGCCGAGCTCTGAGCCCTGACCCGGCACCAGCCCCTGGTACTCACCGTGGAGCATGCCGTCGAGCTTGTGGGCCACGGCCAGGTCGAGTCGCCGCAGCAGCTCGTCCGGCCCGTGGATCGACGCCCGCGGCGGGACGTTCGTCACGACACCTGGCTCGACGCGTCGCCCGTACCGGTGGCGGCCGGGGGTGCGGGCGGCGGCGCCCACGCCG
>JAODBM010000231.1 GCA_025463985.1 Acidimicrobiales bacterium | reverse complement strand
ACCGGTCGCGGCGGGGGCTCCCCGGACGCGACGTCGGGGCTGGAGGGCCCCGCGGCAGGCCGCTGAGGCCTCGATCGGCGGGGAGGACCGGGGGCGGGCGGGCGGCGCGGCGGCGCGGGACCGTCGGCGCCGTCGCTCATGCCATGCCGCCCGAGACCGGCGGCAGGATCCCGATCTCGTCGTCGTCGAGGACCGACGTCGCGGGGCTGGCCGGTTCTCCGTTGAGCCAGACCTGGCACGAGGGCAGCACGCGCTCGAACTCGCGGCCGTAGCGCTGGGCGGCGGTCGTGAGCACATCGGCGACGGTGGCGCCGGGCACGCGGTCGCGCCCGGTGCCCGCGGCGGTGCGGGCGGCGGCAAAGAGCCGGAGAACGGCCATGGCAGGTGCCGATGGTAGTTGCGGCCGCCACGGCCGCCCCCACCGGGGCGTTCGGGCCCAGCGAGCGGGCCCGGTACCGTGGCCGACCGTGACTCGGATCCTCCTCGTGCGCCACGGCGAGTCGACCTGGAACGCTGACGGCCGCTGGCAGGGCCAGGCCGATCCGCCGCTCACCGACCGTGGGCGGCGACAGGCGGCGCTGGCGGCCCGGGCCGTCGGCAGCATCGACGCGATCGTCGCCTCCGACCTCGAGCGCGCCCGTGAGACGGCCAGCATCATGGCCGGCGAGCTCGGCCTCGAGCCGGTGCTCTCCGAGCCGCGGCTGCGCGAACGCGACGCGGGCGCCTACTCCGGCCTCACCCGCGACGACATCCACCGGCAGTACCCGGGCCACCTGCCCGACGACCCGCAAGGCGTGGTGCTCGCCCCCGACGGCAGCCAGCAGCGCCCGCCGGGCTGGGAGCACGAGGACGACGTCTGGGCGCGGGTCGAGATCGCGTTGCTCGCGCTCGGCCGACTGGCACCCGCGGGCGACGTCGTGGCCGTGACCCACGGCGGTGTCGTCTACACGGTGGAGGCCCACCTCGGCGCGGCGCCGGCGGGCCGGCTGGCCAACCTGGACGGGCGCTGGGTGCAGGTCGAGGGCGACCGGATGGTGCTCGGCGACCGCATCGCGCTGCTCGGCGACGCCGAGGTGACGACCACCGAGCCCGACCGGATCTGAGGCCGGTGGACGTCGAGGTCATCCGCAGCGCAAAGCGCCGCAAGACGGTGCAGGCCCGCCTCGTCGGGGGCCGGCTCGAGCTGCGCATCCCGGGCCGCATGTCGGCGCGAGAGGAGGCGCACTGGGTCGCCGAGATGACCCGCCGGTTCCGGCGGGCGGCCGACACCGAGCGCATCGACCTGCGCACGCGGGCGGCGCTGCTCAGCCGGCGCCACGACCTGCCGGTCGCGACGTCGGTCCGCTGGGTCGCCAACCAGCGCCACCGCTGGGGATCGTGCACTCCCTCGACCGGCGACATCCGCATCTCCGATCGCCTCGCGCCCTGGCCCGAGTGGGTGCTCGACTACGTCCTGGTGCACGAGCTGGCCCACCTGGTCGAGTCCGGGCACGGCCGGGCGTTCAACGCGCTCGTCGACCGCTACCCGCTGGCCGAGCGGGCGCGTGGCTACCTGCTGGCGAAGGCTGGCGCTGACGACGCCGACGCCGACGCCGACGATGGGGTCGACGCTCACGCTGGATCCGCCACCGACGGCGGCTGACCGCCCGCGGCCGCCGCGACGATCAGCCGTGGGCGCCGCAGCTGGTGGCGGTGGGATCGACGGACAGGCGGTCGTCCG
Source organism: Acidimicrobiales bacterium (assembly GCA_025463985.1). Lineage (GTDB taxonomy): Bacteria > Actinomycetota > Acidimicrobiia > Acidimicrobiales > Iamiaceae > JAODBM01. The sequence goes on along the minus strand of JAODBM010000231.1, from coordinate 20,604 downwards.
CGATGGCCGCGCCGCACGCGTCGCAGCGGCCGTAGGTGCCGTCGTCGAGGCGGGCGAGCGAGCGGTCGACCGCGGCCAGCTCGAGCTCGATGCGCTCGAGCTCGGCCACGTCCGTCGGCGGCGTGGGCGGGTGCACTGCGGCCGAGGCGAACGGCGGCTCGGCCCCGTGCCCCAGCTCGCTCCCCTCGGGCAGAAACGTGGTGATATCGACATCGAGCTCGTAGGCGCCGGCAGGGCCGCGGGCTTGGGTCGGTGGCTCCGGGGGCGGCAGCGGGGCGTCGGACATGGACGACCAGCGTAGACGTCGTTCCCGCACCGGCTCCCGATCCGGCAGCCAGGCGCGCGCAACGGCCCGCGCCGACGGGGCGGCGCCCGGCGATGGAACCAGGGAGACCGACGCCACACCTATCTGCGGCCGCAGGGGGTAGGGCCGTGGTTGTCCGTCCACCACTTCAGGAGATCCCCCGATGAACAACGCTGATGATGCAAAGGGCAAGATCAAGGAAGCGGCTGGCGACCTCACCGGCAACGACAACATGAAGCGCGAAGGCAAGGTCGACCAGATCACCGGATCGGTCAAGGATGCGGTCGACGCCGTGAAGGACAAGGTCGAGGGCGTCCTGCACCGCGACAAGTAGCCCATCGGTCCTTTCCGATGCCCGGGTCGGTCGGCCCGGGCATCGGCGCGTCCGCCCACACCCCAGGCCCGGCACGCTTCTCGCGCCCTACGGCCTCGGGTAGGCCTCCCGCCGCCACAACCTCCAAGGGTGATCCGATGACCGTTCCTCCCGAACCCGAGCCTGTACCGGCGCCGCCGCCGGTCCCGCCTCAGCCCCTGCCGCCCGGGCCGCAGCCGGTCCCCCCAGGACCGCAGCCGATCCCGCCGCAGCCGGCTCCGGAGCGGTCGCCTATCCCGTTGCCGCCCGAGCCGGAGCCCGTTCCGGTGCCGGGCCCGCTTCCCGCGCCGACCCCGCTCACCCGCTGAAGCCGGGCGTTGCGAGCGACACACCGATGGACCGCCCACCGCGGTCGGACGACCACGTTGCGACAGATGAGCGACACCGCGCGGTCACTGGAGATTCACGCGAACGCGGGTGACATGCTCGGGCCGGCGGCGTACGGTGACCGCGCCGGCCTACCCCGGCCCTTGCCACAGACCACCCCACCCCCAGGAGGTCGCGCATGGCTCCCGCTCCCACTCCGTCGGTCGACGTGAGCCCGTTCCTTTCGACTGGGCAGCGTGTCGAGGTCCGCTGTCGCTACGACGGACGCTGGGTCGACGGCTTCGCGGTCGCCGAGCCCGTGGCCGAGGGCTATCGCGTGCGCCGCGCCCTCGACGGCAACGTGTTGCCGAGCTCGTTCCGGCCCGAGGACGTCCGCGCCGCGCCCTCCGCCTGACCCTCGCGGTCAGGTCGCGATGAGCGCCGCGGCCACCCCGGCGAGCGCCAACCCGACGAGTTGCACGCGTCGCATCCGCTCCGACAGGACGGTCTGAGCGAGGATCACGGTGCTCGCGGGATACAGGGCCGTCAGTGCCGCCACGACGGCCAACATCCCGCGGCGGACCGCCAGCAGGTAGAGCACGTTGGCCAGCATGTCGAGCGCGCCGCTGAGCGCGAGAGCAGCCAGCCCGCGCCGAGGGACGCTGAGCGACACCCGCTGGCCGCCCACGATCGCCGCGAGCAGGCTGATCGACGCGACGCGTGCGCCGACGAGCGGCCAGAGCCCGGCGTGCGCGCTCGTTGCGTGCAGGAACACGAAGAACACGCCCAGCAGCGCGCCGGCGAACAGCGACGTGCCGACGGCCGAGGTGGACGCGCGCGGCCTGTGGCCGCCCCCGTGCTCACGCGTGAGGAGGGCCACGGCACCGAAGGCGACACCGATCCCGACGATCGCCTGCCACCCGAGGCGCTCGCCGAGGAGGAGCCCGGCGACCACGGGCACGACCGCCGCGCTGAGGGCCGTGGTCGGCGCCACGACGCTCATGGGTCCACGCGCCAGGGCGCGGTAGACGAGTACGAGGCCCGCAGCACCGAAGACCCCCGCCACCGCGCCGAGCAGGAGGTCGCCGGGGGTGTGGGTGGCCGAGCCCATCAGCGGCAGGGCGAGGGCCAAGACCGAGAGCCCGCAGAGCTGCGACCCGAGAGCCACCACCAGGGGCGTGGTCCGGCGCGCGGCGATGCCACCGAGGAAGTCGGCAGACCCGAACACCATCGCCGCGCCGAGCGCCAGCACCACCGTCACCGCCGACCCTCCCGGTCATCAGAATGAACTGCTTGGAGCAGTGTATTGGGATACCACTGTGTTGCACCGCGCGGTCGTTCTGTTGATGAGCAGCCTGGCCGCCGTAGGCTGGGCCGGTGCCGGACCCCGAGGAGATCGCTCAGGCCATCGCCCGCAACACCCGGGCGCTGCGCGGCGAACGAGACTGGTCGCTCGACCAGCTCGCCAGCCGCTCAGGGGTGAGCAAGGGGATGCTCGTGCAGATCGAGCAGGCGCGGACGAACCCGAGCATCGGCACGCTCTGCCGGCTTGCCGACGGGTTCGGGGTGCCCCTGGTGCAGCTCGTGGACGCTTCAGGCGGCGCGCTGGTGCAGGTCGTGGCGGCCGAGGACGCGGTGCGCCTGTGGACCGGCGCCGAAGGGAGCACCGGCGACCTGCTCGTCGGCACCGATCGGCGAGAGCACGTCGAGCTCTGGCGCTGGCACATCGCGGCCGGCGACCACCACGCCTCGGAGGGCCATCTGAGCGGAACCCGTGAGCTGCTGACCGTCGTGACCGGCCGCCTCACGTTGGAGGTCGGCGACGAGCGACACGAGGTGGCCCGCGGCGGGGCCGTGCTGTTCGAGGCCGATCGAGCGCACACGTACCGCAACGACGGGCGCACGCCCCTCGATCTCGTGCTCGTCGTCGTGCAGCCGCCGAGCGGCGAGCCGGGCGCGGCGAGCCACCCCGGCTGACGAGCCTCTAGGGCATCTCGTCGCCGATCTCCTCGCCGGCCTCCGACGCGTCCTTGTCCATCAGCTCGAGCTCGAGCGCCTCGCGGGACGTCTCGTCGTCGAGCCGGTCGTCGGTGTGCTCGGGCAGGTCGTCGTCAGCGGGTCGGTCACGCTGGTCCATAGAGCCTCCTGGGTCGTCCGGTCGCTACCCGTCGCGACGGGTGGGGAGACGCAGTGATCCGATCAGCTCAGCGTGCCAGCGTTGGTGAGGCCGAGGGCGGTGGCGAGCTCTCCACGGCTGCTGACGCCGAGCTTCGTGTACGCCCGCTGCAGGTGGTTGTCGACGGTGCGGACCGACACGAACAAGCGCTCGGCGATGTCGCGGCTGGGGATGTTCTGGGCGGCCAGCAGGGCGACCTCCCGCTCGCGCTTGGACAGCGGCACGACCGCGTCGACGCGCACCAGCCCCGGGGTGTGGGCGCCCTCGCAGTGGGCAGCCAACTCGTCGGCCTGGCGGGCGTGGGCGACCGCGGCCCGGGCGTCGCCGTTGCGGCGGGCGGCGTCCGCTGCGGCGGTCGCTGCCTCGGCAGCCAACAGCAGCGCGCCGATGGAGACGAAGCCATCGGCCGCCGCGGCGAGGCCGGCGGCGTCGTGCGCCTCCAGCGCGGCGACGTGCGCAGCGCGGGTGGCCACCAGGGGTGAGTCGGTCAGCGCCGCCAGGCTGGCGAGCGGGCCCGCGGCGCCAGCGGCGCCGAGCCGCGCCGCGTCGTGCCACAGCCACGACGCCGAGATGAGGTGCCCCGACTCCTCTGCCGCGTGGGCGCCGGCGACGAGCACGGCCCGAGCCCGCTCGGGATCACCGAGGGCCAGGGCCGTCCAGCCTTCGGCCAGCGCGGCCTCGGGACCGAGGAAGCCGAACGGCGGCAGCTCGGCCGCCTCCTGCAGGGCCGCGGTTGCCACCGGGCCGTCGTCGAGCATGGCCGAGGCCAGCGCGATCGTCGTGAGGGCCATGCGCAACGGGCCGAGGAAGCGGTGCGTGCGGGCGATGGCGGCGCTCTCGCGGTACCAGCGCAGGGCCGTGGACGGGCGGCCCTGGAGCGTGTTCGCTCGACCGATGTTCATGGCGAACCAGATCTGGGCGATCGGCACCCGGTCGGCGACCGTGACCTCATAGCCCGCCTTGCCGATCTCCTCCGCTTCGCCCAGCCGGCCGGCCTCGCACAGCGCGAACGTCACCGAGACGACGTGCGAGCCGGGGTGGGCGATGGCCAGCGAGTCGCCGAGCGCGAGGTGATCCGCATAGCCCCGTTCCGCCGCGGCGACCGCGTCCGACGTGCGGCCCACGAACGCGAGGGCGAGGACCTCCGGGAGCGCACGCAGCACGCGCACGCGCAGCACCTCGGTGTCACCGAGGCGCGCGATGACGGCGAGCGCCGCTCGCGGGTTGCCGGAGGTGACCAGCAGCGATGCCTCCTCCGATGAGAGCTCATCGCGCGCCTCGGGCCCGAAGCCGGGCCGGAACTCTTCGATGAGCTCGAGCGCGCGGGCCGGGTTGCAGAGGCCCCAGATGAGGTTCTTGGTGCGGATGAGCAGCCGCTGCAGCACGATGTGCTCAGGCGTGTCCGGCGGCACCGGTTCGGCAAGCGCGGCCTCGGCCTCGGCGAACGAACCGAGCTCGTAGCGCGCCTCGCCGAGCAGCAGCGAGGCCTCGGGCGACGGCGCGCCCTTGGACGCGGCGAGTGCGAGCCGCGCCACCTGGCGAAAGTCGAACGCGTAGCGGGCGAGCTTGGCGGCTCGCAGCAGCAGGTCGGGGTCGGCCTGGCCGTTGGCGTCGAGGCGCCAGGTGGCCACGCGGAGCGCGTCCTCTCGGCGGCGGGCGCCCGAAGCCTCGAGGCGGTCGGCTTGGCGCAGCAGCAGCGCGCGGGCCCGTAGCACCGGCAGCTGCTGGCGAAGGCACTCGCCGTACAGCGGGTGGGTCAGCGACACCTGCTGGCGGCGATCGACGGTGGTGACCGCGATCAGCCCGGCGGCCTCGAGGCCCTCGAGCACTTCGGCGCCGACGTCGGCTTCGAGCTCGCTCAGGCTCACCGGCGCGCACAACGCGACGACGTCCAGCACGCCTCGGGCCCGCTTGTCGAGGGCTTGCAAGCGGTCTTCGAGGACCTCGGTCACCCGCCGGCTGGCGCTGATCGGGGCGCCGAGCTGCCACACGCCGTCGACCTCGACCAGCGCGCCGCGCTCGATGGCTTCGAAGACGAGCTCGCGGACGAGCAGCACGTTGCCGCTGCTGGCCTTCGCGAGCTCGCGGCTCGCCTCGGCCGACACGGGACCGTCGAGGACTTGCTGCAGCAGCTCGCCCACGGTGTCGGGGTCGAGGTCGCCGAGGTCGACCCGCAGGGTCCGCTCGTCGCGCCACCAGCCCCGCACCGCGTCGGGGGCCGCCTCGCCGGTGCGGATCGTGGCGACGAGGAAGACCGCGTCGGCCTGCGCCAGCTGGGTGAGCAGCAGGGCAGACGACGCGTCGAGAAGGTGGGCGTCGTCGACGAGCAAGACCGGTCGCCGGCCCTCGTAGGCCGCGACCACCTCGGCCCTGGCGCGGTCGAACACCTGGGCCGCATCGACCGAGCTACCGATGTCGGGCGGGAGGAGGTGGGCCAGGGCGCCGAGCGGCATGGAGGCGGCGGCCTGGCTGGCCACCACCCGGGCCACGCTGGCGCCCGCCGCGGCGGCGCGGCGACCGCACTCGTCGGCCAACCGGGACTTGCCGGTGCCGGCCGGGCCATGGATGAGGAAGCCAATCCCGTCGGGGCGCGCGTACGCGGCTTCGAACTGGCTGATGTCCGCTTGCCGTCCGATGAGCGGCCACTGATCGATTGCTAGCGGCATGGTGGCCTGTCGATGACTTCTCGTGAACGTGTTGCAGCGTAGCCATCGGCACGCGGCTGCTCGTGATGAGTCAGGTGCCGGGATCGGGGGTGCGATCGGGGTCGGCGGGGCCGTCCGCCGCCGCGCGCGAGGGCACCGACTCGTCTGCGGCAGGCACGTCGGCCGGCTCGGGCACGTCGTGGGCCGGATCCACGGCCGGCTCGTCGGCGGCGCGATCCGCGGCGGGCGGCGCGGCCCGGAAATGCCGGCGGGCGAACACCGCCGCCGTCACCAACGCCACGATCACGCTCATCCAGATGTTGATGCGGACACCGAAGATCAACGACGCCTTGTCGATGCGCAGATCTTCGACCCAGAGCCGGCCCAGCGAGTAGCCGAGCACGTACAGCGTGAACAGCTCGCCCCGCCGCAGCTTCTTCTTGCGGTCCAGCAGCACCAGGAGGCCGGCCAGCGCCAGGTTCCACAGCGCTTCGTAGAGGAAGGTGGGGTGGAAGGTGGCGTACTGCGCGTAGCCGGCCGGGCGGTGGGCCTCGTCGATGCGCAGGCCCCACGGCAGCTTCGTGGGGCGTCCGAACAGCTCCTGGTTGAACCAGTTGCCGAGCCGGCCGATCGCCTGGGCCACCGGGATCGCGGGGGCCACCGTGTCCATGAGGTCGATGCCCGAGAGACCCTTGCGGCGCGCGACCAGCACGCCGACGATCACGCCGAGCGCGACGCCGCCGGGGATGCCCAGGCCGCCCTGCCAGATCTTGAGGGAGTCGACCGGATGACCGCCGGGGCCGAAGTAGGTCTTCCAGTCGGTGGCGACGTGGTAGGCCCGCGCGCCGATCACGCCCGCCGGCACGGCCCATGTGGCCAGCATGCCGATGTCGTTGCGGTCGCCGCCGCGCGCCTCCCACCGGCGACCCGCGATCGACACCGCGGCGAGGACGCCCACCGCGATGCACAGGCCATAGAGCCGAAGGTGGAAGATCCCGATGTCGATCGAGTTGAACGACGGGCTCGGGATCGAGGCGAGGGCCAGCGTCACGCCCACGGCCTACCACGCCGGACCCCGCGACGGAGCACGCCCAAGTCGTCCTCCAAGCGACCGTCAGTCGAACGGCGTCCCCGGCAACTCGGGGCGATCGCCGTTGGCGAGGAGCACGAACCGATGCCGCCGGCCGGCGCGGAAGGCGGGGTCGTACCACCGGGCCCGGTAGCGGTGCGCGCCGCTCGCGACCGGTCCGAGGTGGGTGACCTCGACGTCCCAGCCCTGGTCGTCGACCGGTCGGCCGTCATGCCGGGCGAGGGTCCAACCGGCGGGCCCATCGGCGGCCTCGACGCGTACCAGGGGCTCGTGCCAGCGCAGCGATCCCGGCGGCCCGTCCGCCCACTGCACCTCCCAGTAGCCGTCGACGGTCGCCGTGGGGTCGGTGAACGCGGGGTCCTGCAGCAACCGACGCGGCGTGGTGGCCACCTCGGCCGGCGGGAGGTAGCGCTTGGTGGCGAGATCCCAGCGCCGCTCAGCCTGCGCGCCCGCCACGCCGCCGAGGCGCACGGTCTCACCGGCCAGGCGCGCCGCGTGCGCGGCGAGGAACGGCTGCGTGCGCGGCCCGTAGATCGTGTGGCCGCCCTCGTAGAACTGGCGGGCGTACTCCTCGGGCGTCGTGCAGTAGCCCCAGTACTCGTTGGCCACCGACGAGACGATCACCCGGCCGATCCCGGAGCTGCCGACGGCGGCGGCGACGGCCGCCTCGATCCGGCGCCCGCTCTCCACCGTGATCTCGAACGGGAGGCCGACCAGCACGCTGTCGCCGAGGCGGAAGGCCTGCACGGCGAGCACCCGCGGAAACGAGCGGATCGGCTGGGCGAGCGGCTGACCCCAGCGGCCGCCGATGATCCACTTCTGGCCGTGCGGCCCGCGCGGACGCCGCTTCGGGACGCCGGCCTTGAACGGCGGGATGCGGTGGATCACCGGCGTCAGGTTCTCCATGGCGCCCGCGATGAGCGCGGCGCCGACGGCCGGACGGTTCGGCAGCTCGATGCCGTCGATCGTTCGGTCGCGGCCGAGGTCGACCTCGCGGAGCCCCGCGGCCAGCGTGACGTCGGCGCGCAGCTCGCCCTCCAGGCGCTCGTACAGCGCGGCCGCCTCGACCCCGATCCCGCACCCGATGCGTTGCGCCTCGCGGTGTCCGGCCAATCCCGGGCGCAACGCCGGTGCGACGTCGGCGTGCGTGCCCTCCATCGCGCCCACCACCGGTCGGCGGCCGTGGGTGCGCTCGATGCGATCGCCGAGCTCGCCGACGAGGTAGGCCCAGACGTCGGCGTTGTACTCGTCGGCGTGTTGCGAGATTCCGGTGCCGTGGACCGAGAACACGACCGCCGCGGCCAGCGGCTCGAGGCCACCGTCGGGGGCCTCCGCGTCCACGCGCACGAGGTGGAGCAGGGGGTTGACGGACACCCACTTGCGCTGGGGCTCGGTGCGCTTGTCCGGCACCGTGTCGTTCCGGACGTGGGGGTCGAGCGACCGGTTGCGGGTGAGCCCCCACACCTCGGTGCTCCCGACGGCCAGCCGGGCCGGGCGCCGCCGGTCGTGCGCGGCGATGACGCCGGCCGCGATCTGGTCGACGAGGAACTGCGTCCAGGCCGGGTCGAAGCCGGCCTTGTTGGACGCCCACCGGTTGTAGAAGTCGGTGCCGAGGAACTGGCCGGGCCCGGCGTGCGTGTGGGTGGCGCCGATCCAAAGGCCCTCGACCGGGACGTCGGTGCGCTCGGCCACCGCGTGCGCCACCAGGTGCTGGACGACCGACGAGCCGCCCAGCAGGTCGCACTGCACGAGCGCGAGCGACGTGGTGGCGGACCGCAGGTGCAGCACACGGGCGCGCAGGCGGGTGCGAAAGCCGTTGCCCAGGTGCGCGTTCGAGGAATAGCCGGCCTTCGGCATGCCGGGCGGCGGCGTGAGGTCGACCTCGGCCGCGCCGGCCAGCAGACGCTCGACCACAGGTCGCTCGACCACAGGTCGCTCGACCGCCGGTGGGACCTCCACGCCGAAGCGGCTGCGGCGCCCACCACCGTCGAGGAACGGCAGCAGCGGCGACTCGCCCGTCACGCGCTGCTCGCTGTGGTCACGGTGCCCCCGCCAACGATGTCGTCCGACCCGAACGATGAGTGTCGCGGACGAGCGGCCGGGGACGCCACCGGGCCCTGGCCGGTGGCGCGCACAAGCCCGCTCCGCGCGCCGTCGGCGACCCGTTCGATCGACCCGCCTCCCCACGAGTGGAGCGAGTCCCCCAAGTGATCGGTGCTCTAGCCCTCGCGAACCCGGTCGGCTCATCGTGGCCCGGGGCAACCTTGTGCCCGCAACAATTGGAGACCAGCCCCATGAGGCCCAGCGTCAAGAACATGCACCGTCGGCTCCGGACCGCGATGGCGGTCAACGTCGCCGTGGTGGCGATGCCCGCACCGAGCTCGGCGGCCCCGCTCGACCCCCCAGCGACCGATCCCTTCTACCAGCAGGTGCCTGGCGACCTCGGATCGCTCCCGCATGGCCGGCTGCTGCGCTCTCGCGATGTCGCCGCCCAGATCACACCTGGCGTGCCCTTCGACGCCCACGCCACCCAGATCGTCTACACGTCGCGCAACCTTCGGGGTCGGGCCGACATCGTGTCGGGCATGGTCTTCGTGCCCAACGCCCCATGGACCGGCGCCGGCCCCGGCCGATGGTGTCCTGGGGACCAGGCACGCAAGGCCTCGACGACTCCTAGGCTTCGTCGTACCAGCTCGCGACCGGCACCAACTACGAGGCGTCGTCGATCGCGGCGACCTTGGCCCATGGCGAGGCGGTCGTGGTGACCGACTACGAGGGCCTCGGGACGCCCGGCGTCCACACCTACATCGTCGGTCTGACCGAGGGGAAGGCGATGCTCGACGCGGTGCTCGCGGCCCAGCAGCTGCCGGGTGGCGACGTGCGGACCAACGCGCCGGTCGGGCTCGTCGGCTACTCCCAGGGAGGCTCGGCCGCCGGGCTCGCCGCGCAGCTCGGTTCCAGCTAGGCGCCTGGCCTCCACGTGGCCGGAACGGTGGTCGGCGACGCCCCGTCTGACGTCGGCGCCGCCTTGAACAACGTGGACGGTGGCCTGTAGCGCGTCCGGGTCGGCGCCGCAGGCGCCGGCGCGGTCAGGAGCGGACGAGGCGCTCGATGGCGCGGGTGGCCTCCTCGACCTTGGCCCGGGCCGCGTCCGGGTCGTCGCCGCGGGCGGCCTCCATCACGCAGTGCTGGACGTGCTGCTCGAGCAGGCCGATGCCCACGCTCTGCAACGCCTTGGTGACGGCGCTCAGCTGCGTGAGGACGTCGATGCAATAGGCGTCGTCGTCGACCATGCGCTGCAGGCCACGCACCTGGCCTTCGATGCGGCGGAGCCGACGCTGGTAGTCGTCCTTGTCCATCGAGTAGCCCCTCACGTTCCCTCCTCACTCGGTCCGCCGGTGGCCGTGGTGGATGTGCCTCGACCACGGCCAGCGGCCGCGGCGGGGCGGAAGCGCCGGAGGCGCAGGCTGTTCGACACGACGAACACGCTGGAGAACGCCATCGCGGCGCCGGCGATCATCGGATTGAGGAGGCCAGCGGCCGCGAGCGGCAGAGCGGCGACGTTGTAGGCGAAGGCCCAGAACAGGTTGCCCTTGATCGTGGCGAGGGTGCGACGAGACAGGCGCACGGCGTCGGCGGCGGCCCGCAGGTCGCCCCGCACGAGCGTGATGTCCGCCGCCTCGATGGCGACGTCGGTCCCGGTGCCCATGGCCAGCCCGAGGTCGGCCTGGGCGAGCGCGGCGGCATCGTTGACCCCATCGCCGACCATGGCCACGACCTTGCCCTCGGCCTGCAGCTGGCGGACGAGGGCCACCTTGTCCTCGGGGAGCACCTCGGCCACCACGTCGGTGATGCCGACCTGGGCGGCAACGGCCTCGGCGGCCGCCCGGTGGTCGCCGGTGACCAGCAGGGGGCGGAGGCCGAGGGCCTTCAGCTCGCGCACGGCCTCGGCCGCGGTGGGCTTGATCGTGTCGGCCACGACGAGCACGGCGTGCACCTCGCCGTCCCAGGCCACGAGCACGGTCGTGCGGCCGACCGCTTCGGCGGCAGCCCGGGCCGCCGCCAGCTGCGGGTCGAGAGGCCGCGCGATCCGCTCGGCGACGAACCGCTCGCGGCCTACCGCGACGGTCCGGCCATCGACTCGGCCCTCGACGCCGAGGCCTTCGTGGCTCGTGAACCGATCGACGGGCGGCAGCGGACCGAGCCGCTCGCGCGCGCCCCGCGCCACCGCACGCGCGATCGGGTGCTCGGACGCGTCTTCGAGCGCTCCGGCCAGCCGCAGCGCGGTGGCCGCGTCGGCGCCAGCCGGTACGACCACCTCGACGAGCGCCATGGCTCCGGCCGTCACCGTGCCGGTCTTGTCGAGCACGACCGTGTCGATCGTGCGGGTCGACTCGAGCACCTCGGGACCCTTGATGAGGATGCCGAGCTGCGCGCCGCGCCCGGTGCCCACGAGCAGCGCGGTCGGCGTGGCCAGCCCGAGCGCACACGGGCAGGCGATGATCAGCACGGCCACGGCCGCGGTGAAGGCACCGTCGGCGCCGGCGCCCACGGCGAGCCAGACGCCGAGCGTGGCGACGGCGAGCGCGATCACCACGGGCACGAAGATCGCGGAGACCCGGTCAGCGAGGCGCTGCACCTCGGCCTTGCCGGTCTGCGCTTCGGTCACGAGCCGCGCGATGCGGGCGAGGGCGGTGTCGGCGCCGACGCGGGTGGCCTGCACCACGAGCCGACCGCCGGCGTTCACGGACGCACCGACCACGGCGTCGCCCGGCCCCACCTCGACCGGGACCGGCTCACCGGTGAGGAGCGAGGCGTCGACCGCCGAGGTGCCCTCGGTGACGACGCCGTCGGTCGCCACCTTCTCGCCGGGCCGGACGACGAACCGGTCGCCGACGAGCAGCTGGTCGACCGGGATGGCGATCTCGGCGCCGTCGCGCAGGACCGCGACGTCCTTGGCCCCGAGCTCGAGCAGCGCCCGCAGCGCGGCGCCCGATCGCCGCTTGGCCCGGACCTCGAACCAGCGTCCCCCCAGGATGAGCGCGACCACGACGGCCGCGACCTCGAGGTAGATCTCGTGTCCGCCCGCGCCGCGTTGCATCGTGAGGCGGAACCCCATGCGCATGCCGAGGTCACCAGCGGACGTGAACAGCAGCACGACGACCGACCAGGCGTAGGCGGCCAGCGTCCCGACCGAGATCAGCGTGTCCATCGTGGCCGCGCCGTGGCGCAGGTTGACCCAGGTGGCCCGGTGGAACGGCAGCGCGCCCCAGGCGATCACCGGCGTCGCCAGCACCAGCGAGACCCACTGCCAGCCGGAGAACTGCAACGCCGGCACCATCGCGAGGAGCAGCACCGGCAGCGCCAGCCCCGCAGAGATGAGGAACCGGTCGCGCGCGGCACGGGCCGCGGCCTGGCTGTCGTCCACCTCGTGGACGTGGCCGCCATCGCCGCGTCCGGCCGCTGGAGAAAGCGAGGCGCCATAGCCGGTCGCTTCGACCGCGGCGATGACCTGCGTCGGCGTCACGTCGTGGTGGTGCCGCACGAGCGCACGCTCGGTCGCGAGGTTCACGGTGGCCTCGACCCCGTCCAGCCGGTTCAGCCGCTTCTCGATCCGTGCGACGCACGACGCGCACGTCATGCCGGTGATCGTCAGCTCCAGCTCGCCGACCGGCGCGTCCGTCGCGGTCGGGGGCCGCGCGCTCATGGCTCGCGCCAGGGGCCGACGAGCGTGTAGCCGGCCTCGTCGATCGCGTCGCGGAGCGCGTCCTCGGCGGGAGGCGCCACAGCCGTGACGTCGAGCCGGCCGGCGGCGACATCGGCTACTGCCCGCTCGACGCCGGACACGCGCTCGACCTCCGTGCGGACGGCCCGCGCGCAGTGGTCGCAGGTCATTCCGGCAACGGCCCAGCTCGATGTGGTGGTCACGGCTGCTCCTGTCGTCGGCAGGACCAACCTATACCCCCCAGGGGTACTAGGAAACCCCGAGGTTGGGAGCGGCTCAGTGGGCGGCGGTCACGCGGGCGAACGTGCGCACGAGCTCGCGGTTGAAGTCCGGGAGGTCGTCGGGCTTGCGGCTGGACACGATCGGGCCGGGGCCCCCGTCGTCCACCACGACCGTTTCGTCGACCACGCGGGCACCGGCGTTGCGCAGATCCGTGCGCACGCTCGGCCAGGACGTCATCTGCCGGCCGCGGACGATGTCGGCCTCGACCATGGTCCACGGGCCGTGGCAGATCACCGCGATCGGCTTGCCGGCATCGTTGAAGGCACGGACGAACGCCACCGCCCGCTCGTCCATGCGCAGCGCGTCGGGGTTGGCGACGCCGCCGGGCAGCACGAGGGCGTCGAAGGACGCCGCGTCGGCATCCGCCACCGACATGTCGACGTCGAAGGTGTCGGCCTTGTCGAGGTGGTTGAAGCCCTGCACCTTGTCGGGCTTCGTGGACACGAGCGTCGGCTTGCCGCCAGCGCTCTCGACGGCCTTCCAGGGCTCGGTGAGCTCGACCTGCTCCACTCCGTCGGTGGCGAGGAAGGCCACCGAACGACCTTGCAGCTCCTCGGACATGGGTGCTCCTCTCGTCGAGATTCGGGGCGATCGAGCCCAAGGCCCTACCCGCCCCCCTGCGCCGCACCCAACGAGGCCCGATCGTCGGCACCCTGCACGGAGCGATCGGCGCCGCGCCGTCGGTTCGTGCGGTAGCGCAGCGGGACCACGAACCAGATCAGCGCGGCCAGCAGCGTGATGGCGGGACCGACGTAGCGCGCCGGCGAGGCGCCGAACGCCATCTCCGCCGTCACGTACAGCGTGGCGCCCATGCTGATGCCGAGACACGCGGCGCCGCCGAGCGCCAGCCGGTTCGCGGTGAGGATCATCTCCTCCTTGATCCCGTCCCGGAAGCGCAGCCGGTGGTGCACGGTCGGCGCGATGAGCTGGATCGACGCGAGGGCCGCGAAGACGAAGGCGCCGAAGTAGACGTCCTTGGCGGTGTCGCCGAGGCGGTCGTAGCGCTGGGTGAACGGGACGGTGAGCAGGAAGGCGAACAGCACCTGGACACCGGGCAGTGCGACCCGCAGCTCGCCCAGGAGTTGGTCGAGCTCGCGGTTCAGGCGGTCGCTGCGGTCTTCGTCGGCCATGTCTCCGGCATCAGGCGGCGCGGTCGACCGCGCGGGCGTGATGTCGCTGGAACACCTGTTCCGCTCGATCGACGAGGTCCGGATCGGCGAGGTGCACCTCGACGGTGACGGGATGACCGGGGGCCGAGCCGAGCGTGTAGGTGTCGAGCGCGTCGGTGTTGACCGGGAGACGGCTGGCGCCGGCCCAGAAGCCACCGAGCGCACCACCGAACAGGCCGCCGGCCAACGCTCCGGCCGGGAGGGCGACGCTCAGCGGCCGCAGGCCGGCGACGCTCACGACCAGCATCAGCAGGGCCGCGCCGACGATGGCGCCGAGCACGACGCCGACCATCGAGCGCTTGGCCACGTCGCCAGCGGCGACGCGATCACCACTGCCCTCCGCGGTGGGGACGCGACGCGCCGGGGGCCGGTCGACCAGGCGCACGGCGGCCGCATCGATGCCCGCCGCTTCGAGGTCGACCATCGACTCACGGGCGGTCACGGGATCGTCGAACGAGGCGATCAGGTGGAGCGGGCCGGGCCCGGCATCGAACGTAGGCATGGGTTCCTCCTGTGGGCTCGCTGGGCCCACTACCCGGTGTCCCCCGAGCTGACCACCATGTCCGTCCTGAGGCCTGAAGGGTCCAGGTCCTGCAGTAGATTGCGCCGTGTCGGCGGGCCTCCGAGACCGTCTCCGGTCACGTCCGAGCCCGCCCGACCGAGGGCACCAGATGCACAGCACCAGATGGGTCGCCGCGTCCGCGACCGCACCCAACCGAACGCGGCGCCGCCTGGCGCGGACCGTGTCGCTTGCCGTGGCGATCCTGGTGCTGGCGCCGGCCGTCTCGGCCCACGCCGCGAACGCGGATCCCACCCCCACTGCCACCACGCCGACGCCCGCGGTTCCCGCCGCCCCCGACGACGCGATCGCGCGCCTTGCCCGGGCTGAGACGGCCCTCAACACCACGGCGTTCGACCTCCAGGGAGCGCAGGCCACGCTCACCCGGCTGCGAGCCCGCCAGCGCGCCGCCGAGGCCCAGCGCGCCCGCGCGGCGAGCACGACGCAGCAGCGAGCGGGCGAGGTGCACGCCGCCGAGGCGGTCCTGACGGTCCGGCAGGCCGCCGTCGCCATCCAGCTGCGCAGCTTGCAGCGGCTGGCCGTCGAATCGTTCGTGGCCGGCAACGACAGCGCCTTGGACCAGCTCCGGGCGCTCCTGAACGGAGACACGACCGATCAGCACGGCCGGACCGTCACGCTGTCCGGCGAGGTCTTCGCCCATGAAGGCGGTGAGCTGCGCAAGCGGCAGGCGGCGCAGGCCGTGGCTGAGCAAGAGCTCAGCGGGGCGCGGTCCCGGCTGGCGGACGCCCGGACCGCACAGCAAGCGGCGCAGGGGGCCGCCAACAAGGCCGCGGCCGCGACCCGCCAGCAGGTGGGGGTCCGCGACGACGCCCAACGGCGTCACGACGCGGCGCTGGCCGACCGGACGACCGCCTTGGCGCAGCTGCGGCTCGGTGCCTTCGCGCCGCCCGGCACCGTGCCCCTCACCACCCCGATCCTCGGCGCCCCGCGCCTGACCGCCGAGGACCTGGCCGGCTGGTTCGCCTCCAGCGCCTATCGGCCCCGCATCCCGACGCCGATCGCGGATTTCGCCCGCTGGTTCATCGAGGAAGGACGCCAAGAGGGCGTCCGGGGCGACATCGCCTTCGCCCAAGCCGTGCTCGAGACCGGCGGCTTCGCCAACACCGACAGCGTCGTGGCCAACAACTACTCGGGCATCGGCCACTGCGACACGTGCGCCGGCGGCTGGGTGTTCCCGAGCCCGCAGCTCGGCGTGCGGGCCCAGATCCAGCTGCTCAAGTCCTATGCCGAGCTGGGCGCCACCTACGTCAATCCCCTGGTCGATCCCCGCCTGCATGGGCCGGCCGGCTGCTGCCCGACCTGGGGCGATCTCACCCGCAAGTGGGCGACGGCCCCGACCTATGGGCCGATGGTCATCGGCATCTACGCCCAGATGGTGGCGTTCGCCTTGCGCCGCCACGCGGCCATGGTCGGCGCCTGACCGTCAGCCAGGCTGGCGCGCGGTGGTCGTGGTCGTGGTCGTGGTGGTGGGACCCGTCGTCGTGGCGCTCGGCGCGCTGGTCGTGGTGGGTGCGGCGACCCCGGGGGCGACGACCGAGAACGTCTTGGCGTCCCAGCGCCCGTAGCGCGTCGGCACGCTGACCTTCACCGTGCGCAGCAGGTCGGTGATCTCGGCCTCGACCGCGGCGCGCACGGTCGGGTCGTCGGTCGGCGGCTGCGTCGCGAACTCGAGCGGCGTCGCCGTCTTGTGCTTCAGCGGCTTGGCGACGTAGCGACCGCCGGCGGTCGTCACCGCCACCACGTCCCCGATCTTGGCGGCGACCAGCCCGGGGGGCGCCAGGACCGAGAACACACAGCCGCTCTGGACCGCCTGCGCCTTGCCGGCCTTGCGCGGTGTGGCCGAGGCCTCGTCCACCGTCTTGCCGGCCTTCACGGCGGCGATCACCTGCAGCGAGGTGGCGGCGTCCGACACGGGCACGACATCGGCGCACACGACCTGCAGGCGCTCGGGTGCCTTGGCCTTCAGCGCGGTGTAGGCGCGGCCGTAGAGCGAGCGGGTGGACGCCAGCTGACGCTCCTCCAGGGTCAAGGTGAAGGTGCGGTAGGCGGCCGGGTACACGTCGAGCGGCGGGCAGGCGGGGGCCTTGGGCACGTTGCCCGCGGTGTCCGCGCAGAGGGTCCGGCGGGCCTGGGTGCGGTCGGCGTCGGTCACCTGGACGTGGTGCAGCGCCAGCTCCTGCGCGTACACCTCGGCCACGACGCGGTTCGTGAGCGCAGCGGCCGTGGCGGCCGGGGTATAGGTGCCGGGCTGCTTGCCGGCCGGCGACGTCAAGGGGTTGCGCGGGTCGGGCGCGGTCTTGGCCTTCTTCGCTGCGGCGGCTTCGGCCGCCAGATCTGCGTTCAGCTGATCGGTGGTGATCACCGTCGACCCGATCGTCGCGGCCGGCGGCGGCGACGCCGCGCCATGGCCCGAGCTGCAGGCGACCAGCGCAGCCAGGACGACCATGCTGACGACCACCACGACGGACCTGCGCACGACCGACCTCCCTGGCGACCGGGGAGGGCGCCGGAGGCCGACCCTACGGGTCGGGTCGAAATTGCGGCGAAAGTCCCAGGCGCAGCAACCGTGGCCGGAGGGGCCCGCTCGCGCCCGCTTCCGCCCGGTCGGGGGGTCCGGCAGACTATCGGCGACAGGGGCGAACCCGGAGGTGCGGCATGCCGTACAGCACAGGGCGAGTGATCCACGACGCCGATGCGCACATCATGGAGACGCCGACGTGGCTGCGCGACCACGCCGATCCGGCGATCCGCGACCGCATCGCGCCGCTCGCGTACACGAGCGGCAACGAGCTGCGGCAGACCGGCGACCCCGACGAGCAGCTGCGCGACCTGACCGCCGCGTTCGACGCTCTCGCCGCCAAGCACGCCTCCCCGGCCTACCGGGCCGACGAGGAGGCGGAGATCATCAACCGCAAGAACTTCGCCGCCACGGGCGCGTTCATCGCCGAGGACCGCAGCCGGGCCCTCGACCTGCTGGGCTTCTCGAGCCAGCTGGTGTTCAACACGTTCCACAACGGACGGCTGCACGATTGGGAGCACGCGGGCGACCTCGACCTCGCCTACGGCGCAGCCCGGGCCCACAACCGCGGCATGGTCGAGTTCTGCTCGGCCGACCCGCGCCTCCTGCCGACCTGCTACGTGCCGCTGGCCGACGTCGAGCGGGCGGCGTCGATGGCCGCCGAGGCGCTCGAGCAGGGGGCAGCCGCGCTGCTGGTGGCCTCGGGCTGCCCGCCCGGCCACTCGCCGAGCCACCTGGGCCTCGACCCGGTCTGGGCCCAGGCTCAGGAAGCCGGCGTGCCGATCGTCTTCCACGTCGGCGGCACCGGCGAGCTGATCGACCAGGCGTACTTCCGCAACGGGCTGCCGGTGCCACCGGACTTCCACGGCGGCGAGGAGAACTTCCGCTCCGTCGACTACATGGGCATCCCCCACCCACCTGCGCAGACCCTCGCCACCATGATCTTCGACGGCGTGCTCGACCGCTTCGAAGACCTGCGCTTCGGCGTGATCGAGCAGGGCGCGATCTGGGTCCCGTCGTGGACGCGCCAGATGGAGTCGGCGTTCGACGCCTTCCACCGCCACGAGGAACGCCTGCGGGCGCTGGCGCTGCGCCCGACCGAGTACGTGCGCCGCCAGGTGCGGTTCACGCCCTACCCGACCGAGGACGTGGGCTGGATCACCGACCAGTCGGGGCCCGAGGTCTGCATGTTCTCGTCGGACTACCCGCACGTCGAGGGCGGCCGGCGCCCGATCGAGCGGTTCGAGGCCTCGCTCGGCGACGCTTCTGCCGACGTGCGCGATCGCTTCTACCAGTCCAACTTCGTGGACCTGATGGGTTCTGCCGCGGCCGTGCTCGCGGCATGACCGCGCGAACGCTGGTCGGCGCACCGAACCCGCTTGGAGGAACCCATGGCTGAGCACGAACGCCCCGACCTCGCCGACGGGCAGGTGGCGGGCGCCCCCAGCGACAACACCACCCTCCTGGTGATCCTGCGGCAGCTCGGCGACGCCGGCTGGACAGCGGACTTCCACGCCACCGACGACGGCGGCCTGCGCTGCCCCCGTTGTGGCACGGTGTTCCCCGCCGCAACCTTCCGCGTCGACGCGGTGCGCCGCCTGGAGGGCGCCTCGGACCCGGCCGACGAGCAGATCGTCCTGGCCGTCACGTGCCCCGACTGCGGCGTGCGGGGCACCGTCGTCCTCGGCTATGGACCCAACGCGAGCGATGCGGACACCGCGGTGCTCGCGCAGATCGTCCTCTGATCGACGACCTCGCCGCTTTTCACCCGAATGGGTGAGTCTGCGGCGAGCGTACGACGGGGAGAGGTGGGCCACCCCCACACCGCGGTGCATGACTTGCCCTCCTGACACCGCCGCCGATGCCGTCCAGGCCAAAGAGCCGGGCGGCATCGTCGCGTCCGGGCCTCGCACGAGGCGTCCGGCCGCGGCCTCCGCGACCGGGTAGACCCTGCCCACGTCTCCAAGCCGGGGGGAACACTCGAATGACCAGCGGACGGGCCTCGCAACCGGTGGGACGCGTGGCGCTCGCCATCGTCGTGGCCATCGGGCTGCTGGTCGCCGGGACGGTCGCCTACATCCTGGTGCGACGTTCGGATCCCGAGACGGTGGCGGTGCTCGGCGACTCGATCACCGTGCTTACCGAGCCCGACCTCCGCACGATCTCGGCCCGCTACAACCTCCAGATCGGTGCGGTCAGCGGTGCCACCGCGGAGGACATGCTGCGCTCCGCGCAGCTGCTCGCCGCACAGCACCCGCGGCAGGTGATCCTCAACCTCGGCACGAACAACGTGATGCACGCGCAGCCGCCAGAGGCGACCCTCACGGCCATCGAACAGATCATCGTGCTGTTCTCGAACGCGAGGTGCATCCACCTCGTCACGGTCAACGCGTCGATGATCCGCTTCGACGACCCGCATCTCACCGCGCGCATCAACCAGGTCAACAGCGGGCTGCGCCAGATCGCGGCGCGGGACCACCGGGTCGACGTCATCGATTGGAGCGCCCGCGTCCGCGCCTACCAGGTGGCCCGCGAGCCCCAAGGACACCTGCTGTACGACACCGTCCACCCGACCGCGCTCGGGCAGCGGCTCCTCGCGCAGATGTACGAGCAGGCGCTGAAGTCGTGCAAGCGCGGCTTGACCTGAGGCCGCCGGGCTACCCGGGGAGGCGCGGCGTCAGGCGATGACGACGCGGCCGTAGGTGCTGCACAGGCCGTAGGCGTCGATGGCGAGGAAGGCGACGACCAGGAGGATGGCCAGCCGCCGGCGCCAGCCTCGGAGGCGCCGCGCACCGAAGCTCGGCGGCATGTACCAGACGGGCAGGAGCCCGGCCGGTGACGAGCCGAGCACCTCCCACACCGGGGTGGCGTCCGCCGGCAGCGGCGCGTCGGGGTCGGCGGCCAGGGCCAACGTCGCGAGCTCGTCGTCGGTGAAGGGCTCGGAGGTCGATGCTTCGTCCACGGGAGCTGCGGTCACGCCACGTCCTTCCGTTCGCCTGGCGCCCATCAGCGACGGCGAGCTGGACGCTACCGGTCGGCTCCCACCGGGACCCGGCACGGAGGCCGCTGCCCACCGGTCGGCTCGATCCGCGGCTCAGTCGCCCCCGCCGCCCTGGCTCCCGCCGTTGTCGTGGCTCGACTTGGGCGAGGAGCGGCGGGTGCCGTGCGTTGCCGCCGGGCGGCTGGCCCGCTTCGTGGTGGGGGGCGAGGACGTCGTGGACGTGCTCGATGTCGTCGACCGGGCTGCGGTCGTGGGAGGTTGCGTGACGTTCGCTGGGCGCGTGCGCGCCGCCCCGACCGGCCGGGTGGCCGGGGGCGCAGAGCCGCTGACATCGCTGGCCCGGCTGGCCACGAGGCCGACGAGCCCGAGCGTCATCGCGAGCAGGAGGACCACGGCGGCGGCCCGCGCCGCACCCGCACGCGCGCCGCCGGAACC
>JAODBM010000209.1 GCA_025463985.1 Acidimicrobiales bacterium | reverse complement strand
CGGCCGGCGCGCCGCTGCCCGGGCGCCGGAGCCGCCGAGGTCGCGGCACGCATCAGCAGCGGCGCGGCAGTCGAGGGGTCACGCTCAGCCCGGCGGCGGGCCCGGCGCGAAGCTCCCGGAGGGACGGTCGACGACCTCCGCGTGCTGGCGGACCCAGGTGTGCATGGCGATGCCGGAGGCGACGCCCGCGTTGATCGAGCGGGTCGAGCCGAACTGGGCGATGGAGCAGACGAGGTCGACGGCGGCGTGCGCGGTCGGTGAGAGGCCGGGGCCCTCCTGGCCGAACAGGAGCACGCAGCGCTCGGGCAGCGCGGTGGACTCGAGCGGCTGCGCACCCGGCAGGTTGTCGATGGCGACGATCGGCAGCTGCTCGGCGTGGGCCCACCCGACGAGCGCGTCGATCGTGGCGTGGTGGTGGACGGTCAGGTAGCGGTCGGTCACCATCGCGCCACGGCGGTTCCAGCGGCGGCGGCCGACGATGTGGACGGCGGCGGCGCCGAACGCGTTGGCGTTGCGGACGACCGTGCCGATGTTCAGGTCGTGGTGCCAGTTCTCCACGGCGACGTGGAACGGATGCCGCCGGGTGTCGAGGTCGGCGACGATCGCGTCGTGGCGCCAGTAGCGGTAGCGGTCCACCACGTTGCGGCGGTCGCCCCCGGCCAGCAGCTCGGGGTCGAGCCGCGGGTCGTCGGGCCACGGGGCGGGGTGTGGGCCGACGCCGGGCGGCTCGCGCTCGGCGCCGATGGCGTCCCAGCCGGCGAGGAGCGCAGGGAGCTCGGCCAGGGTGGCGATGGTGGCGTCGGGCGTGATCCCCGGCGGGCACTCGAGCCCCGACCGGTTCAGCCAGACGCCGCGGGCGCCGGCGCGCTGGGGGGCCACTACGTCCTTGTCGAGCAGGTCACCGACGTGGACGAGCTCGGCCGGCCGGCACTCGGCCGCGGCCGCCGCCATCTCGAACAATCGGGCGTCCGGCTTGGCGATGCCGATGACGTCGGCCGCCAGCCGGAAGGCGAACACACCGGGCAGTCCGGCGGTCTCGGGGTCGGTGCTGCCGTTCGTGACCAGGCCGAGGACGTAGCGCTCGGCGAGGGTGGCCAGCACCTCGGGCACGTCGTCGTAGAGCCGGATGTCGCCATGCCGGTGGCGGAAATAGAGGTCGGCCAGCTCGTCGGCCAGCGCCGGGTCGTCGCTGCCGGCTTCCTCCATGGCGACGTGGAACGAGGCCCGCCGCACGGCCGCCAGCAACACCGGCCGCCCGCGGGCCACCTCGGCCTCGTCGGCCAGCCGGTCGCGCAGGGTCTGCAGGTCGGCGGCCACCAACCGACCGGCGAGCTCGGGCCGGGCGGCCTCGGCCGCGGCGATCACGTGGTCGAGGGCACCCCACATCGCAGCCGGGAAGTCCCACAGCGTCTCGTCCGCATCGAACGTCACTGCCCTGACCGCCATCGGTGCCGACCGTAGTGGGGCGCCTGGGGGGGGGAGCTGTTGCCTTCCGCGCAAACCCGAGGCGATGGAGCGTCGAAGCGGTGGGTCATTGCCTCGGGTTTCGCGGCCACCGAGATCATCGAGCGGCAGGCGGCAGTACGGACCGCCTCAGCGGAAGTCGCGGCTGCGCAGCAGCACGGTCGGATCGGCTCCGACCTCCGGCGGGGCGGCGGCGTGGCCCGGCTCGGAGCTCGCCGAGAGGGGCAGCAGTGAGAAGCGTTCGGCCACCACGTTGATCACGCCCTCGACCTTCTCCAGGCGGCCCCGCACCAGCAGCGCCGGGGACGTGCGGGCCACCCGACGATGGCGGATCCAGCAACCCTTCGAGCAGACGATGTTGATGACGCCGGTCTCGTCCTCCAGGTTGAGGAACGTGGTGCCCGAGGCCGTGGCCGGCCGCTGGCGGTGGGTGACGACGCCGCCAACCAGCACCTTGGCCCCGTCGGGCACGTCGACCAGCCCGGCTGACGTGATCACCCCCAACCGGTCGAGCTCGGCCCGCAGGAAGCGGGTGGGGTGCCCCTCGGGTGACACGCCGGTGGCCCACAGGTCGGCGACCGAGGTCTCCCGCTCGTCCATGCCCGGCAGCCGGGGCGCGTCGGCACCGGTGACGATGCCGACCAACCGGTCCGGCCGGGACTGCGCCACCGCCCCCGCCGCCCACAGCGCCTCCCGCCGCCCGAGCCCGGTATGCCCGCCCCCCGCCAACTGGGCGGCATCGCGGTCGCCCGGGCCACCGACCCCCCGCCCAGTTCGAGGACCTCCGGCCAACTGGGCGGCATCGCGGTCCCCCGGGCCACCGACCTCCCGCCCAGTTCGGAGACCCCCCGCCAACTGGGCGGCATCGCGGTCCCCCGGGCCACCGACCTCCCACCCAGTTCGGGGAGGAGTCGGCGACGGGAAGCAGCCGAAGGCGCCGGCGGTGGCGAGAGCCTCGAGCTGGGGCAGGGTGAGCTCGGCATGGCGGGCGACCTGCTCCATGTCGGCGTAGGGGCGGCCGGCGGCGATGCGCTCGGCCAGGTCGTCGCCGATGGTGCGGACCGACCCGATGCCGAGGCGGACGGCGAGGCCGCCGGTGCTGGCGGGGTCGGGCTCGAGGGTGGCGCCGGCGGCCGAAGCGCTGACGTCGGGGCTGCGGACGTTCACGCCGTGGCGCCGGGCGTCCTGCACGAGGGTGTGGGGCGAGTAGAAGCCCATGGGCTGGGCGTTGAGCAGCGCGGCGCAGAAGGCGGCCGGGTGGTGCAGCTTGATCCACGACGACGAGTACACGAGGTAGGCGAAGCTCACCGAGTGGCTCTCGGGGAA
>JAODBM010000206.1 GCA_025463985.1 Acidimicrobiales bacterium | reverse complement strand
AGTACGGCTCGCCGAAGTGCATCGTCAAGCTCGGCTGCTGGGGACCCACCGTGAAATGCAATGTGCCGACGCGCGGTTGGATGAACGGCATCGGCGGCTGCCCCAATGTCGGCGGCATCTGTATCGGGTGCACTATGCCCGGCTTCCCGGACAAGTTCATGCCTTTCATGGACGAGCCGCCCGGCGGCAAGTTTTCCACGACCGCGGTGGGCCTCTACGGCGCGGCAATCCGTCGCCTGCGGCAGATCACCACGCACACTCTCGATCAAGAGCCGAAATGGCGCCAGCCGGGCCGGAAGCTCAAGTCCGGCGCAACCCGCACCTGGTAATCGTCCCGCAAACCGACGGCAGAAAGAGGCGGCGCAATGACGGCGACGCAGCGCGAGCGTGCCACCGCAACCCCGGGTAGTGAGCTAGTGGAGATGGCGTGGGATCCCATCACGCGGATTGTCGGCAGTCTGGGCATCTACACGAAGATCGATTTCCAGCAGCGGGTTGTCGCCGAGTGCCATAGCACCAGCTCGATCTTCCGCGGCTATTCGATATTCATGAAGGGCAAGGATCCGCGCGACGCGCACTTCATCACCAGCCGGATCTGCGGAATCTGCGGCGACAACCACGCCACGTGCTCCTGCTATGCGCAGAACATGGCGTACGGCGTGAAACCGCCGCACCTCGGCGAGTGGATCGTCAACCTGGGCGAGGCCGCGGAGTACATGTTCGACCACAACATCTTCCAGGAGAACCTGGTTGGGGTGGACTACTGCGAGAAGATGGTCGCCGAGACCAACCCCGGCGTGCTCGAGCAGGCCAACCGCACCGAGGCGCCGCACTTCGAGGACCACGGCTACCGCACGATCGGCGACATCATGCGGTCGCTCAACCCGTTCTCGGGCGAGTTCTATCGCGAGGCCTTGCAGGTGTCGCGTTACACGCGCGAGATGTTCTGCCTGATGGAGGGGCGCCACGTGCACCCGTCGACGCTCTATCCCGGCGGCGTCGGCACCACGGCCACGATCCAGCTGTTCACCGACTACATCACGCGGCTCATGCGCTACGTGGAGTTCATGAAGAAGGTCGTGCCCATGCACGACGACCTGTTCGACTTCTTCTATGAGGCGCTGCCGGGCTACGAGGAGAACGGCCGCCGCCGCATCCTGCTCGGCTGCTGGGGCGCGTTCCAGGATCCCGACGTCTGCAACTTCGCGTACAAAGACATGGCCGAATGGGGTCGGGCCATGTTCGTGACGCCGGGCGTGGTGGTCGACGGCAAGCTCGTCACGAACTCGCTGGTCGACATCAACCTCGGCATCCGCATCCTGCTCGGTTCGTCGTACTACGACGACTGGGAGGGCCAGGACATGTTCGTGACCAAGGACCCGCTCGGCAACCCCGTCGACCGGCGCCATCCTTGGAACCAGCACACGAACCCGCACCCCCAGAAGCGCGACTTCAGCGACAAGTACAGCTGGGTCAAGTCGCCGCGGTGGTTCGACGGCACCGACCACCTGGCGCTCGACACCGGCGGCGGCCCGATCGCCCGCCTCTGGTCGACGGCGCTGTCGGGGCTCGTGAACACCGACAACATCAAGGCCACCGGCCAGAGCGTGGAGATCCACCTCCCGAAGACCGCGCTCAAGCCCGAGGTCACGCTCGAGTGGAAGATCCCGCAGTGGTCCAACACCATCGAGCGCAACCGGGCCCGCACGTACTTCCAGGCCTATGCCGCGGCCGCGGCCCTGCACTTCGCCGAGAAGTCGCTCGCCGAGATCCGTGCCGGGCACACCAAGACGTGGTCCGAGTTCACGGTCCCCGAGGACGCGATCGGCTGCGGATTCACCGAAGCGGTCCGCGGCGTGCTCTCGCACCACCTCGTGATCAAGGGCGGCAAGATCGCCAACTACCACCCCTATCCGCCCACCCCGTGGAACGCGAACCCGACCGACAGCTATGGCACGCCGGGGCCCTATGAGGACGCGGTGATGAACACGCCGATCTTCGAGGAGAACTCGATCGACGACTTCAAGGGCATCGACATCATGCGGGCCGTGCGCAGCTTCGATCCTTGCCTGCCGTGCGGCGTCCACATGTACCTCGGCAAGGGCAAGGTGCTGCGCAAGGAGCACTCGCCGACGGGATTCCCGAGCGTCGAGGGCTGATCCGCGGCCTCCACCAGCGGCCCCGAGGAACGCATGACCATCGATCTCCGCGCCGCCGGTGATCGTATCGAGCAGCTCCTCGAGCACCTCGAGGCGACCCTGGACCTGCCGGCTTGGGAGCAGGTCCAGGATGTGGTCAGCCTCGTCAGCGACCTCTATGGCGGCGGCTTGGCCCGCGTGCTGGAGCTGGCCGGGGAGGACGTGGAGCTGCGGCGGCGGATGGCCGCCGACGACCTGGTCGCGTCGCTCATGATCCTGCACGACCTGCATCCGCTGGGGCTCGACGACCGCGTCCGCCAGGCGATCGAGTCGGTGCGCCCGTACCTCGGCTCGCACGGTGGCGACGTCGAGCTGGTGCGCGTCGACGGCGACGAGGGGGTCGTCGTGCTGCGCATGCTCGGCAGCTGCGACGGCTGCGCCTCGTCGTCGGTCACGCTCGAGCTGGCGGTGCAGCGGGCCATCGAGGAGGCCGCACCGGAGATCACGCGCATCGACGTCGATGCCCCGTCGGCGGCGGCCGACGGGGCCGACGTCGCCGGGTCGGCGAGCGGGGGGAACTTCACGCCGGTCACGCTCGGCCGCAAGCCCCACGCCGCACCGGCCATGGCGCCGATCTACGGCCTGCGCGCGCTGGCACCCGGCCGGGTCGGCCCGCTCGAGATCGAGGGCACGAAGCTCATCGTGTGCCGCGTGGGCGCGCAGCTCTACGCCTATCGCAGCTCGTGCCCCGGCTGCTCCAGCGCGCTCGACGGCGCGACGGTCGACGGGCCGGTCCTGCGCTGCAGCGTGTGCGGTGCCGCCTACGACCTGCCCCGCGCCGGCCGCAGCCTCGACGGCCAGCTCACCCACCTCGACCCGCTGCCGTTGATCGAGGAGGGCGGCGAGGTCCGCATCGCCGTGGCGGCCGCGCCATGACCGACCCGTTGGCGATCCTGCAGCGCATCCGGGACGCGCCAGCGCGTCCCCGGCCAGGCGAGCGCTGCGAGATGTGCGGCGAGCCGGTGCCCGACGAGCACGAGCACGTGGTCCACACCGAGCGCCGCAGCCTCATGTGCACCTGCCGCGGCTGTTGGCTGCTGTTCACCAGCAGCGGCGCCGGTGGCGGTCGCTACCGGGCCGTCCCGGATCGTTACGTGGCGCTCGGGCCGTTGTCGATCGAGCCGGGGCGCTGGGAGGAGCTGCAGATCCCGGTCAGCACGGCGTTCTTCTTCTTCAACTCGGCCCTCGGGTCGGTGGCCGCGTTCTATCCGAGCCCGGCCGGCGCGACCGAGTCGCTCCTGCCGCTCGACGCCTGGGACCGCCTCGTGACCGACAACGACCTGCTGCAGACGATCGAGCCCGACGTCGAAGCCCTGCTCGTGCGGCGCGACGCCGAGCACGAGGAGGCCTACCTTGTGCCGATCGACGCCTGCTACGAGCTGGTGGGCGAGCTGCGGCGGCTGTGGAAGGGCTTCGACGGCGGGACCGAGGCACACGAGGCGCTGGACGCGTTCTTCTCGCGTATGGCAGAGCGGGCCGGGACATGACGGCCCCGCTCGCCATCGCGGTGGTGGCGAGCGCGCCTGATCGCTACGCGGCCGCGCCCACGCTGCTCCTCAAGCTGCGGATCACGCGGCCGGCCGACCAGCCCGTGCACGCCATGGTGCTGAAGGTGCAGATCCGCATCGAGCCCCAGCGCCGGCGCTACTCGGCCGACGAGGAGGAGCGCCTCGTCGAGCTGTTCGGCGCCGCCCCGCGGTGGGGCGAGACGCTGCGGCCGTTCCTGTGGACCCACGTCTCGACCACGGTCGCCGAGTTCACCGGCGAGACCGAGATCGACCTGCCGGTGCCGTGCACCTACGACTTCGAGGTGGCGGCGGCCAAGTACCTCCATGGCCTGGGCGACGGCGAGATCCCGCTCGTGCTCCTCTTCTCCGGCACCATCTTCAGCTATCGCGACGGCGCGCTCGTGGTGGAGCCGGTGCCGTGGAGCGTGGAGGCGTCCCACGACCTGCCCGTGCGGGTGTGGCGGGAGACGATGGACGCCTTCTTCCCCAACAGCGGGTGGATCCGCATCCCCCGCGAGACCCTCGACGCGCTGAGCCGCTACAAGGCGGACCGGGCGCTGACGTCGTGGGAAGACGCGTTCGAGCGGTTGCTGAAGGAGGCGCAAGCGTGAGCGCCGAGCCGGTGACCGACCCGACCGACCCGTTCGCGCGGGCCGAGCGGGTCGCCGACGCGCTGCTGTGGGAGGGGTACGTGCTGTACCCGTACCGGGCGTCGGCGGCCAAGAACCAGGTGCGCTTCCAGTTCGGCGTGCTCGTCCCGCAGCGCCAGAGCGCGGTCGACGGGTTCGAGCGGTGGTCCATGCGCACCGAGTGCCTCGCGGAGTTCGGACTGCAGGCCACCGTCGACGTGCGCATCCGGTTCCTGCAGGTGCAGGCCCGGACGGTCGAGCAGGCGGTCGACGGCGCCTTCGTGCCCGTGGCCGAGCTCGAGGCCCAGGGCGAGCTGTGGGCCAGCTGGGACGAGGCGGTCGAGCAGGTCATCGACGTCGAGGGCGTCGACCTGTCCCGCAACGGGGTCCGGACCGTGCCCTTCGCGCTGGCCGCGAGCCGCAGCGTCGAGTCGCTCGGCGACGCGGGGCGCGTCGTGCGCGAGTGCTCGCCGGTCGAGGGGATCGTGCGGGTGGAGTCCGCCCACAGCCCCGGTCCGTATCCCCTGACCAAGGTGCGCGTGAGCGTCGAGAACACGACCGACTGGTGCGATCCCGCCGCGCCGCGCTCCGAGGTCATGCACCGCTCGCTGGTCGCCGTGCACACGCTCCTGCACGTGCAGGACGCCTCGTTCGTCTCCCTCCTCGACCCGCCGGAGTTCGCGCGCGCCGCGGTCGAGGACTGCAGCAGCGAAGGCACGTACCCGGTGCTCGTCGGCGATCCGGCGGACCCGAGCGTCGTGCTGTCGTCGCCGATCATCATCTCCGACCACCCCGAGGTGGCGGCCGAGAGCCCGGGCGACATGTTCGACGCGACCGAGATCGACGAGATCCTGGCGCTGCGCATCCTGACCCTCACCGACGACGAGAAGCGGCTGGCGCGCAGCACCGACCCGCGCGCCGCGGCCATCGTCGATCGCATCGAGGCGTTCTCGCCGGAGGTCTTCGGCAGCCTGCACGGCGAGATGCGCCCGGTCAGCAGCTTCGGCGGGGGCCGGAACGGCGCGGGCGGCTCCGGTCCCGCCGAGCCCGACGCGCTGCCGTGGTGGGAGCCAGCAGTCGATGCGGCGGTGAACCCGTGGGAGGACTCGATCCTGATCGGCGGGGTCGAGGTGGCCAAGGGCAGCAGGGTGCGCCTCCGGCCCGGCCAGGTCGTGGGCCGGCGCACGGACGCGCAGGACCTCTTCCTCGTCGGCCGCGAGGGCACGGTCGAGGGCGTGTTCTTCGACGTGGACGGCGACCAGCACGTGGCCGTGGTCGTGGACGACGACGCCGCCGAGCTGCACGAGTGGCGCGGCCGCTTCATGTACTTCCACCCCGACGAGGTGGAGCCGCTGCCATGAGGACCCTCGTCGCCGGCATCGGCAACATCTTCAACAGAGACGACGGCTTCGGCGTCGAGGTGGCCCAGCGGCTGGTCACCCGACCGCAGCCCGACGACGTGCGGGTCGAGGACTACGGCATCCGCGGCGTGCACCTCGCCCTCGAGCTGCTCGAGGGCTACGACCTGCTCGTCCTCGTCGACGCCATGGCCTGCGGCGAACCGCCCGGCACCGTCGTCGTCGTCGAACCCCGCGTGGACGGCGAGGCCGCCCCGCCGCTCGACGCCCACCGCATGGACCCCCGCTCGGTGCTCGCCATGGTCACCGAGATGGGCGGCGAGGTCGGCCGGGTGCTCGTGGTGGGCTGCGAGCCGGCCGATCTCGACGACGGGCTCGGGCTCTCGCCAACGGTCGCCGCGGCGGTCGACGCCGCCGTCGGTGTGGTCGAAGACCTCATTGCAGAAAGGAACAGCTCATGCTCCGTCGCCTAGTGGTCGTCGCCGGGCTCGCCGGCGTTGCCGGGTTCATCGTCAAGACGGTCGCGCCCGACGTCGCGCGCTACCTCAGGATCAGGGAGATGTGATGGCCATCCTCGGAATCGTGTTCTTGGTCCTGATCGTGCTGGTGGTCGTGGCCGCGCTCGGCGTGCTCCTGGTCGCCCTGCCCGACATCTCGCGCTACCGGCGCCTGCGCCGGATGTGACCGTCCCCCATCCCTAGGAGCCACCCATGTGCCTCGGCATCCCCGGCCAGCTCGTCGAGCTGTCGGCCGACAACGACCAGCTCGCGCGGGTCGACGTGGCCGGCGTGCGGCGCATGATCAACATCGGCCTGCTCGAAGACGAGACGCTCGAGCCCGGCGACTGGGTCCTCATCCACGTCGGGTTCGCGATGTCGAAGATCGACGAGGCCGAGGCCGCCGCCGCGCTCGCCTCGCTGATGCTCATGGGGTCGGGGCTCGACGACGAGGTCGCCCTCATGCGGGGGACGGCGGGATGAGGTTCGTCGACGAGTACCGCGACCCGGTCGCCGCCCGCCGCGTGCTGGCTCGGATCCGCGACCTCGCCGCGGGCGACCGGCACTACAAGTTCATGGAGGTGTGCGGCGGCCACACCCACACGATCTACCGGCACGGCATCGAGCACGTGCTGCCGCAGAACGTCGAGCTCGTGCACGGACCCGGCTGCCCGGTCTGCGTGATCCCGATGGGCCGGATCGACGACGCCATCGCCGTGGCCGAGACGCCGGGGGTCATCTTCACGAGCTTTGGCGACATGATGCGGGTGCCCGGCGGCCACGGCACGCTCCTGGAGGCCAAGGCCCGCGGCGCCGACGTGCGCTTCGTGTACTCGCCGCTCGACGCGCTCAAGATCGCGGTCGACAACCCCGAGCGGCAGGTCGTGTTCTTCGCCGTCGGCTTCGAGACGACGGCGCCGTCGACCGCGGTCACGCTGCTCAAGGCGCGCGACAACGCGGTGATGAACTTCAGCGTCTTCTCGAACCACGTCACGATCGTGCCGCCGATCAAGGCCATCCTCGACTCGCCGGACCTGCGGTTGGACGGGTTCCTCGGCCCCGGCCACGTCTCCACGGTCGTCGGCAACCACCCGTACCGCTTCGTCAGCGCGGAGTACGGCCTGCCCCTCGTGACCGCGGGGTTCGAGCCGCTCGACATCCTCCACGCGATCGCGATGCTGCTGGCCCAGATCAGCGAGGGGCGCTGCGAGATCGAGAACCAGTACACCCGCATCGTGCGCGATGAAGGCAACCCGCGGGCACTCGAGCTTCTGGCCGAGGTGTTCGAGCTGCGGCCGCACTTCGAGTGGCGCGGGCTCGGGTTCATCGCCCAGAGCGCGCTCAAGCTGCGCGCCGAGCTCGCGCCCTGGGACGCCGAGCTGCGCTACGCGGTGCCCGGCGTGCGGGTGGCGGATCCGAAGGCCTGCCAGTGCGGCGAGGTGCTGAAGGGGGTCATCAAGCCGTGGGAGTGCAAGGTCTTCGGCACGGCCTGCACGCCCGAGACCCCGATCGGCACGTGCATGGTCTCGTCCGAAGGCGCGTGTGCCGCCTACTACAACTTCGGGCGGCTGCACCGCGAGGCCGCGGTCACGCTCGGCCGGGCGTCGGCGTAGGCATGCACGAGCTCTCGCTCTGCCAAGCCATCCTCGGCACCGTCGACGCGCGGGCCGCCGGCCGGCCGGTGCGGCGGGTCGACGTGCGCATCGGCCACCTGCGCCAGGTCGTGCCGGACTCGCTGCAGTTCTCGTGGCAGATGCTGACCGAGGGCACCGAGTACGGCGACTGCGAGCTGGTGGTCGAGCACGTGCCGGCCGTGGTGCACTGCGCCGCCTGCGACGTGGACACGACGCTCGACTGGCCGATCCTCGCGTGTGCGGCCTGCGAGGGGTTCGACGTCGAGCTGCGCAGCGGCGAAGAGCTCCAGATCGCGTCGATCGACATCGCTCAGGAGGTCCGGTAGATGGGGCGCTTCCACCGTCACGCGGACGGCACGGTGCACGACCACGACCACCCGCACGACGACCACGAGGGGCACGACCATGAGCACCGGGACGTGGGCGACCACCGGGGCTACACCGAGACCGGCGTGGCGCGGGTGGCGGTGCTCGAGTCGATCCTCTCGGAGAACGACCGCATCGCCGACGCCAACCAGGCCGACCTGGCCGAGCACGGCGTCTGGGCGGTCAACGTCATGTCGTCGCCGGGCGCCGGCAAGACGACGTTGCTCAAGCGCACGCTCGTCGGCCTCGGCGAGCGCGTGCGGCTCGGCGTGCTCGAGGGCGACATCGCCACCAGCCTCGACGCGGACGAGCTGCAGGGGCTCGGCGCCGCCATCTCGCTGGTCAACACGAGCGCGGGCTTCGGCGGCGAGTGCCACCTGGACGCGGTGATGGTCCGGTCCGGCCTCAGCCGCCTGCCGCTCGGCGACATCGACCTGCTGTTCATCGAGAACGTGGGCAACCTCGTCTGCCCGGCCGAGTTCAATGTGGGCGAGCAGGCCAAGGCGATGGTCTACGCGGTGACCGAGGGCGAGGAGAAGCCCCTCAAGTACCCGGTGATGTTCCGGGCCGCCGACGTCGTCGTGGTCAACAAGATCGACCTGCTGCCGCACCTCGACTTCGACCTCGACCAGTTCCTCGGGAACCTGCACGACGTCAACCCGCACGCCGCGGTCTTCCAGGTCAGCGCCCGCACCGGCGAGGGCGTCGACCCCTGGTGCCGCTGGCTGCTCGACGCGCACGCTCGCGCCGCCTGACCGACGCCGCGCCCGGAACCGCGCGGGCCGCACCACGGTGGTCGGGCGGGGGCCGCGCGGTCGCTACGGTCAGGGCCCGATGGCCACCCTACCGCGCTCGCGACCCCCTGCGTGAACGGGCTGCAGGCCGTCGCGGTGGTGGCGGCAGGGATGGGGGCCGGCGGGGTCAACGCCATGATGGGCTCGGGCAGCCTGATCACGTTCCCCACGCTCCTCGCGGTGGGCTACGCGCCCGTCACCGCGAACGTGTCGAACAACATCGGGCTCGTTCCCGGGTCGGTCAGCGGCGCGCTCGGCTTCCGGCGCGAGCTGGAGGGCCAGGGGTCGCGCGCCCGCACGCTGGCGATCGGGTCGGGGCTGGGTGGGCTGCTCGGCGCGGTGCTGCTGCTGACGCTCCCGTCGCAGGTGTTCGACGCGGTGGTGCCGGTGCTCGTCCTCGTGGCCTGCCTGATGCTGGCGCTGCAGCCGAGCGTGGCCCGCTTGGTCGCGCGCCGGCGGTCGGCCGACGCCCGCGACGTCGGCGTGGCGCCGCTCGCGATCGCGTTCCTGGCCGGCGTGTACGGCGGCTACTTCGGGGCCGCCCAGGGCGTGATCCTGCTCGCCATGCTGGGCGTGCTCGTGCCCGACGAGCTCAAGCGCTCGAACGCCCTCAAGAACGTGCTCGCCGGCACCGTGAACGGGGTCGCGGCGCTCGTGTTCATCGTGTTCGCGCACGTGGCGTGGCTCGCGGTGGTCCTCGTGGCCGCCGGCGCGGTCGTGGGCGGGGCCTTGGGGGCGCGGGTGGGCCGTCGCGTCCCGCCCACCGTCCTGCGTGTGATGGTGGTGGTCCTCGGCATCGGGGTCTCCGTCCGCCTCTTCCTCCGCTGACCTCTGCCAAGATGCGGCCGTGCTGACGCGGCCCGCCACCTGGTTCCCGGCTCCAGGCTGATCGTGCCCACGGCCCGCGTCCGCGACATCGAGCTCTACTACGAGGCGCGCGGCGACGGTCCGCCGATCCTGTTCATCTCGGGCACCGGCGGCGACCTGCGCCGGCGCCCGAACGTGTTCGAGAGCCCGCTGCCCGAGCACGGCACGGTCGTGTCCTACGACCAGCGGGGACTCGGGCGGACGTCGAAGCCCGCCGGGCCCTACACGATGGCCGACTACGCGGCGGATGCCGCGGGCGTGCTCGACCTCGTCGGGTGGGAGGCGGCCGCGGTCGTCGGGGTGTCCTTCGGCGGCATGGTGGCCCAGGAGCTGGCGATCGGCTGGCCCGACCGGGTCGAGCGGCTCGTGCTGTGCTGCACGTCGAGCGGCGGCGAGGGCGGGTCGTCCTATCCGCTTCACGAGCTGTCCGAGCTCACCGCGGCCGACCGCCACCGCGCGCAGCTCGCCATCAGCGACGAGCGCTACGACCGGGCGTGGCAAGACGCTCATCCCGAGGACGCCGAGCGGCTGCTCGCGATGGCCCGGGCGGTCGACACGCTCAGCGCCGACGACCCACACGTCGTGGCCGGCGCCCGCCACCAGCTGGAGGCCCGGCGGGAGCACGACACGTTCGACCGCCTGGATCGCATCACCGCGCCGACCCTCGTCTGCGCCGGCCGCTACGACGCGCTCGCGCCGCTCGGCAACAGCGAGGCCCTCGCGGCGGCGATCCCCGGCGCCGAGCTGCAGGTGTTCGACGGCGGCCACATCTTCCTCTTGCAAGACCGGCGGTCGTGGCCCGCGATCATCGAGTTCCTCGCGGCCGGCCGGGATCAGTAGCCGCGGCATGTCGCTGATCGGGGACGAGGAACCGCAGATCGCCCTCGCCAACTTCCTGGCCACGGTGGCCAGCGATGTCGACGTTTTCTTCGAGCGGCGCGACGTCCTGCTGTTCCCGATCGCCTCGGGCGCCGACGTGTTCGGCCCGCTGGCCGAGGCGTGGTCGTCGTTCCGCGACGAGGACATGGCGGCGCTGATCGAGCGGACCGCGTCGCTCTCGTTCGATCCGCTGCTGGCCGTCGGCCTGAGCGGCTCGACCCTCCTCGCCAAGCTCACCGTGTGCGGCCACGCGCGCGAGCGGACCACCCGCGCCTGGTCGGTGGCGGCCGGCCAGGGCGAGCGGGCGGCCGACTCGTTCCGCCAGAACCTCAAGGAGCGGCGGCCCAAGGCCCGCTTCCTCAAGCAGCTGCTGACGTGGATGCACGCGTACCTCCTGCAGGTGGGCGTGGTCCTGGGCAGCCTCGAGCGCATCGTCACCGACCTCGCGCCGTTCAGGGCTCTCACCGAGCACCTCGCGCACGCCATCGGCGTCAGCGCGACGGTCGTCGGCTGAGCGAACCCGTACGCCCCCGGGAGCAGGCCCCGCTGCGCCTGGGGGCCGACGACGGCGAGCGGACGACGACCTACCGTGCGGCCATGGCATGGAGGTCGAGAGGCGTGGTGTTGATCACTGCGCTCGTCCTCGGGGTCTTCCAGGTCGGCGGATCGTTCGGTGCTGCACACGAGCAGCCGACGCGCCGGCCGATGGACGCCGTCGCGGTGGCGTTGGCCCTGCTCGGACCCTTGGCGCTCGCGTGGCGCGACCGGTGGCCGCTCGTCGCGGTGGCGGTGAACGGGGCGGCCGTCGCCGTGTACGTCGGCCTCGGCTACCCCTACGGGCCGATCTTCATCGGCGTGGCGGTGGCGGCGTTCGTCGCCGTGCACGCGGGGCACCGGCAGTCGACCTGGGTGCTGGCCGGCCTCACCTACGCGGTGTTCGTCGCCGTCTCGTTCCTGGGCGCGTACTCGCCGGACCACGACCTCACCCACCTCGCGCTCGTGGCCGGATGGCTCGTGGTCGTGCTGGCGCTCGCGGAGGTCGTCCGGGTCCGGCGCCTCCAGGCCGCTGAGCGGCAGCGGGCCCTGCGAGAAGAGCGGCAGCGCCACGTCGGCCAGCAGCGGCTGCAGCTCGCCCAAGAGCTGCACGACGTCCTCGCCCACAACATCTCGCTCATCAACGTGCAGGCCAGCGTGGCCCTCCACCTGCTCGACGAGAAGCCGGAGCAGGCCCGGCCCGCGCTCGCCAACATCAAGGCGGCGAGCCGCGACGCCCTCCACGAGCTGCGCACCGCGCTCGACATCCTGCGCGATGGCGACGACGCCCCCCGCGCCCCGGCGCCGAGCCTGGCCGACCTGGCCACGCTGGTGGCCGGCGTGCGCGACAGCGGCTTGGACGTGGAGCTGGACGTAGAGCTGGACGTAGAGCTGGGCGAGGGCGCGGCCCCGGCGTCGCGGCCCGGGGCCGTCGAGCTGGCGGCGTACCGCATCGTGCAGGAGGCGCTCACGAACGTCGCGCGGCACGCCCACGCCCGACATGCCGTCGTGCGGCTCCGTGCCGGCGCCGAGGACGGCGTGACCGTGGAGGTCACCGACGACGGCGTCGGCGGTCGCGCCGGTCCCGGCAACGGCATCTCCGGCATGCGGGAGCGAGCGGCCGCCCTCGGGGGCACGGTCGAGGCCGGCGCGGCACCCGGCGGCGGCTTCCGGGTGGTCGCCACGCTGCCGGGCCGGCAGCCATGATCACCGTCCTCCTCGCGGATGACCAGGCGCTGGTGCGGGGCGGGTTCCGCGCCCTCGTGGACGCGCAGCCGGACCTGATGGTGGTGGGGGAGGCGGCCGACGGCGACGCGGTCGTGCGGCTGGCCCTGGAGCTGCGCCCCGATGTCGTGCTGATGGACATCCGCATGCCCGGCGTCGACGGCCTCGCCGCCACCCGGCGCATCGCCGAGGACGAGCGCCTCGCGGCGGTGAAGGTGGTGATCCTGAGCACGTTCGACCTGGACGAGTACGTGTTCGAGGCCATCCGGGTGGGGGCCAACGGCTTCCTCGTGAAGGACACCGAGCCCGCTGAGCTCCTGCGGGCGATCCGGACCGTGGTCGCGGGCGACGCCCTGCTGTCGCCGGGCATCACGCGGCGGCTCATCGCCGAGTTCGCGGCCCGGGCCAAGGATCCGGTGGGGCTGCCCGACCTCGCCGGGTTGACCCAACGCGAGCGGGAGGTCGTGGCGCTCGTTGCTGAGGGCCTCACGAACGAGGAGATCGCCGGGCGGCTCATCATGAGCCCGGCCACGGCGAAGACCCACGTCAGCCGATCCATGGTCAAGCTCGGGGCCCGCGATCGGGCGCAGCTGGTGGTGTTCGCGTACGAGACCGGGCTCGTGCGGCCGGGCTGGCAGGGCTGATGCGCCCGGGGGCGTAGGCGACGCGCCTCCCCCCGGCCGACGACGCTTCGGTCGCGAGCCGAGACGATGGCGCCATGACAGCTCCAGCGGTGGCCGTGACCGGCCTGACCAAGCGCTACGGCGCGCGAACCGTCGTCGACGACCTCGACGTCGAGGTGCCGGCCGGCGTGGTCGCGGGCTTCGTCGGCCCCAACGGCGCCGGCAAGACCACGACCATGTCGATGCTGCTCGGGCTCGTGCGCCCGACCGCCGGTACCGGAACGGTGCTCGGTGCCTCCATCGAGGAACCCGCCTCCTACCTGCACGATGTCGGGGCGCTGATCGAGAGCCCGGCGTTCTATCCGTCGCTCTCGGGCGCGGAGAACCTCCGGGTGTTCGCGACCGTGGGCGGACACGACCCGGCGCCCATCGCGGGCCTCCTGGGCCGCGTCGGGCTCGGCGACCGCGGAGGCGATCGCTACCGGAGCTACTCGCTGGGCATGAAGCAGCGGCTCGGCATCGCCGCAGCGTTGCTCGGTGATCCGGCGCTGCTCATCCTCGACGAGCCGGCCAACGGGCTCGACCCGCAAGGGGTGCGTGAGATGCGCTCGCTCGTCGGGGACCTCGCCAGCTCGGGCCGGACCGTCCTGGTGTCGTCGCACGACCTCAGCGAGCTCGAGCAGGTGTGCGACTGGCTCGTGCTGATCGACACCGGCCGCTCGCTCTACCAGGGACCGACCCGAGCGCTGCTCGACGGCGTCACGCGCGGCGTGGCCGTGCTGCCCGAGCGGCGCGAGGACCGAGCCGTGCTGCGCGACCTGCTGGTGGCCGGCGGGCACGAGGTCGTGGCCGACGACGCGCGGCTGGTCGTGAGCGTCGACGGCGCCGACGTGCTCGAGCTGGCCGCCTCGGTGAACCGGGCCGCGTTCGCCGCGGGCGTGGTGCTCGCCGAGCTCAGCCCGCTGCGCACGACCCTCGAAGATCGCTATCTCGCACTCGTGCAAGGAGGAGTCCGATGACCAGGATCATCAGGGCCGAGCTGATCCGGCTCGTGCGCCGGCGGACGGCGCTCATCGCGGTCGCCGGCACCGTGGCGTTCTCGGCCGTCGCCACGCTCGCCATCTTCGCCTCGGCGAGCGCCACGGCCGGCAGCGCCTCGCGGCGGTCCGGCGCGTCGCTCGCCATGCTGGCCGACCACGGCGGCGGCACCGTCGCGTTCACCGTCGGCGCCTCGTTCGTGGGCTTCCTCGTGTTCGTGACGTTCATCGCGCTGATCGCGTCGGAGTTCTCGGGCGGCACGTTCCGCGCCCTGCTCCTGCGGGACCCGCATCGGCTCCGGGTGATCGTCGGCAAGCTCGTGGGCGTCCTCCTCGTGGCGGCGGCCGTCGTCGCGTTCGCCGAAGCCTGCACGTTCCTCATGTCGTTGGTGGCCGCACCGGCCAAGCACGTCTCGACCGCGCACTGGTTCTCGCTCCGCAGCGGCGGCGCCGCCCTGCGCGACTACGCGACCGTCCTGGCGGGCGTGGCCGGGTGGGCCGTGTTCGGCACGACGCTCGCGGTGATCTTCCGCTCCGCCCCGCTCGCGCTCGGCGTCGGGTTCGCCTGGGCCGGGCCGTTCGAGAACATCGTCGTCAACTCCTGGTCGGGTGGCCTCCGCTTCTTCCCAGGCCAGGTGCTCGCCTCGCTGATCCGTGGTGGCACCACCGACCTCGGCATGGGTCGCGCCATGGTGACCGCCGGCCTCTACACGGCGGTCGCGGCGGCGGCCACGCTCGTGCTGGTCTCCCGCCGCGACGTGACCGCCTAGCGGCCGGCGGGCGGGCTCGCGTCGCTACCCGGTGAAGCCCAGCTTGTCGAGCACCCGGACGATCTCGTCGGTCACGACCTGCGGGGCCTGCGATCCGTCCACCGTGGCCAGCTCGCCGACGGTGCTGCTCGTCTGCAGCGCTCGGCGGTAGACGGCCAGCGCCGCCGTCAACGAGTCGTGGGCCTCGAAGACGTCGGCGCGCGCGCTGCGGCGCGACGTGCGCTGCAGGCACTCGTCGACGGGCGTGTCCACGAACACGGTGAGGTCGGGCGTGATCGCGAAGCGGTTGATCTCGGCGATCCAGTCGGGATCGACCCCCTGCGCGCTCTGGTACGCCACCGACGAGAGCACGTAGCGGTCGCAGACGACCCACACCCCGTCGCCGAGCAGGGCGATGATGCCCCGCGACGGGTTGTGCAGGTGGTCGCTCCGGTCGGCGGCAAAGGCCAGCGCCAAGGCCTTCGGGTCGAGGTGGGTGCGGCCCTCGATGACCTGGCGCAGGATGGCCCCGATCGGGCCGCGGGTCGGCTCAGACTCGACCTGCACGGGCCGACCGGCGGCCCGCAACCGCCCGGCCAGCAGCTCGGTCTGGGTGGTGGTGCCGGCGCCGTCGATGCCTTCGAAGACGATGAAGCGGCCGCGCGCCGTCATGCCGATCCCTGCGCCATCCCGCGAGGATACGTTGCCCACCCGGCGCGACCGGCCCCTCGCGTCGACCGCGACGGTCGGTTGCCGCCGACCCGCTGGTACGTTCCCAACTGACGGGGGAGGGCGCCATGGGCCGTCGATTCGGGATGCTCGCGACCATCGCAGTGGCGGTCAGCAGCGTGGCGGTGACTGCCGCGCCAGTTGCCGCGCATACGGCTGTCACCCGAAGCGCGACGGGACCGGGACGCACGGGTGTGGCGCGGCCCTTCACCGTGCACGTGCCGCCCAGCTATCAGCCCGGCGTCGCGGCTCCGCTCTTGGTCATGCTCCATGGCTACGCCGCGACCAGCGCGGTCGAGGAGTCGTATCTCCAGTTGACGAACGCGGCGGACGCTCACGGGATGCTCTATGCGCACCCCGACGGGACGCGGGATTCGACGGGGAGCCAGTTCTGGAACGCCACCGACGCGTGCTGCGACTTCGAGGGCTCGGGCGTCGACGACTCGGCCTATCTCAACGGCGTGATCGACCAGATCGAGCTGACCTACAACGTCGATCGGCGCCGCGTGTTCATCGTCGGGCACAGCGCTGGTGGCTTCATGGCCTACCGCATGGCCTGCGACCATGCCGACCAGGTGGCGGCGGTCGTGAGCCTCGAGGGAGCGACATATGCCGATCCCACCAAGTGCCACCCGTCCGAACCGGTCACGGCGCTCGAGATCCACGGGACGGCCGATTCGACGATCGCCTACGACGGCGGGAGCAGCGGGGGCCACACGTATCCGAGCGCGCCGGCGACGATCCTGAGCTGGGCCACCGCCGACGGCTGCACGTCCAAGGTCGACGACCCGGCACCGGCGCCGCACGCGATCGACAAGCACCTGCCCTCGGCGACGGTGAGGGCGTACTCGACCGGCTGTGCGCCGAACGGTCATGCCGAGCTCTGGACCCTCGCCGGCGGGACCCACGTCCCGGACCTGACCCCGACGTTCGCGGAGCAGGTCGTCGGGTACCTCCTCGCCCACCCGAAGGCACAGCGACCCCCGATCGACGGGCTGTCCACCGGCGCGACGTCGCTGACCCGACCTGCCGCCGCCACGGCCCCGATGACCTTCACGATCCGCCTCGATCGTGCCTCCGCCCATGCCGTCACTGCGCACTACCAGACCGTCGACGGCACCGCCCTCGGCCTCGTCGACTACACGCCCACCTCGGGGACGGTGACGATCCCGGCCGGCCAGACCTCGACGACGGCGTCGGTGCCGATCGTCGGCAACCGATCCGACGAGCCCGACAAGACGTTCTCGTTGACGCTCTCGGCGCCCACCAATGCCGACATCGGCGGGCCGACGGGTGTGGCCACCATTCGGGCCAACCATCTGCTGGCGGGGTGCCCGATACACCCGACGGGCAACCAGCGCTACGTCTGCCACATCTACTGGGACGCGCTCGGCCGGCAGGCTGAATCGGGTGGATTCACCTACTGGGTCAACCTGCTCGACCACGGCACGCCTCGTCTGCAGATGGCCACCTCGTACCTGCGCACGCCCGAAGCCCGGCACGTCTTGGTCGACCGGCTGTACGTGTTCTTCCTCGGCCGTCACGGCGACGCCGCGGGCGTCAGCTATTGGGGCGACAAGCTGCTCCACGGAGCGACGCCCGACGACATCCGGGCGTTCCTGGCCACCTCCACCGAGTTCTGGACGAAGGCCGGCGGCACCAACCAAGGCTTCGTCAAGCTGCTGTTCTCCGACGTGTTTCGCCGCCAGGTGGACGCCGGTGGCCTCGCCTATTGGACGGGTCGGCTCGATCAGGGGCAGAGCCGTGCGGCCGTGGTCGACGCGTTTCTGCACACGGACGAGGGTCGCGCCCACGTGGTCGGCGACATCTTCCTGCGCTTCCTGCGCCGCTATCCCACGAGCGCCGAGTCCGCTGCGCTGGTGGCGCAGTTCCAGCACGGCACGTCGGAGATCGACATCTACGGCCAGACGGTCGCCTCGACCGAGTACTTCCAGCGCCCGTGAGCCGCGGCTCGTTCGGTGGCTCTGAGCGGGGTTCTGGCTGGTGGTTGCGGGTGCTGGGTAGTCCCGACGGGTGAGCGCGCCAACGGTCGAACGCGAGCAGGTCGTGACGCTCGAGCCGACCCCGGAAGGGCGGCGGGTGCTGGTCGCAGCTCCCGCGGGCGTGCTGGTCGGCGCGGCGGTCGCCACCGTTGCCCCGTGGCAGCTCGACGTCATCGCCGGCTGGGACACGACCGCCCTCATCCTCCTCGTCTGGATCTGGTGCAGCACCTGGCGGCTCAGCCCGGCGCAGACCCGCCACGTCGCCTCCTGGCAGGACGACAGCCGACGCACGAGCCGGCTCCTCCTGTTGGCCGCCAGCTCGGTGAGCCTGGTGGGCGTGCTGCTCGCCTTCGTGAAGGCGAAGTCGGCGTCTGGTGCCGTCGGCCCGCTGCTCACCGTCGGGGGCCTGCTCACGGTCGTGCTGTCGTGGCTGCTGGTCCACACCGTGTTCACGCTCCGCTACGGGCACCTCTACTACGAGGAGCCGATCGGCGGCATCGGCTTCAACAGCTCGGACTACGAGCCGGACTATCGCGATCTCGCGTATGTGGCCTTCACGGTCGGCATGACGTTCCAGGTGTCCGACACCGACATCACCTCGCCGAGGGTGCGCAAGACGGTGCTGCTGCAGTCGCTGCTGTCCTACCTGTTCGGCGCCGTCATCGTGGCGGCCACGATCAACATCATCGCCGGCCTCGTCCGCTGACGCGCCGGCCGCGGATCGCCCGCTCGGGCGTCAGCGGCGCCGTACGGGACGGGACATGGCCACGCGCGCGGCCTCGTGCTCGAGCGCGTCGTCGAGCGGCTCCAGCTCGGTGGCCAGCCCGGCCCGGCGCAGCGCCGTGAGCAGGAGGTGATCGGCAAACGCCGGGTTCTTCGGCAGGAGCGCGCCGTGGAGGTAGGTGCCGTGCACGTTGGCGCGCACCGCACCTTCGTCGTGGCCATGGCGGGTGTTGCCGATCCCCTGTGCGACCTGGCCGAGCGGCGCCTGTCCCTCGTCGAGGAACGTCTCGCCGCTGTGGTTCTCGAAGCCGACGAGCTGGCCCCACGCGCTGTCGATCACGATGTTGCCGGTCATGCGGTGCGCGGTGCCGATCGTGTGGGCGTCGAAGAGGGAGATGCCGGGGATGGCGGGACCCCGCACCGGCCGGAACCAGCGCCCGAAGAGCTGGTAGGTGCCGCACACGCCCAGCATGGTCACGCCCGCGTCCATCGCCGCGTGCAGGCTCGCCGCCTTCGTCTGAAGGTCCCGCCCGACGGCGATCTGGTGCTTGTCCTGGCCCCCGCCCCCGAAGACGATGTCCGCGTCGAGGAAGTCGTACGAGGTGCCGATGCCGACGCCCACGAGGTTGACGCAGAACCCTCGCCATTCGAGCCGCCGAGCGAGCGTGAGGACGTTCCCGCGGTCGCCGTAGATGTTCATCTCCGACGGATACAGGTGCACGATCGTGAGCGCGCGGCTCATTGCCAGATCTCCTTGAGGTTCGCCTCGTTGGCGATCAGCGAGCGCAGCTCCATCATCGCGGTGTAGGTCGGCAGCACATAGATCGCGTCGCCGGGCTCGCTGCGCCGCACCAGCTCGTCCACCGCGTCGGCCAGGTTGGCCACGACGTGCGACTCGAAGCCCGCGTACTTGAGCCGCAGGGCCATCTCGGCCGCCCGGCTGCCGCTCACGAGCACCGAGCCGGTCGTGGTGCTGATGTCCTCGATGCTCACGTCCCAGAGCCAGCTCACGTCCCGTCCGTCGGCGGCGTTGTCGTTGATGGCGATCATGAGGTGCGCGTCCGGGTCGCGGAGCAGGAACGTCTGGATGATCTGGTTGAACCCGGTGGGGTTCTTCACGAGCAGCAGGTAGAGATCGCGCCCCAGGTACTCGCACTGCTCGACCCGGCCGAAGGCTGCGTCGACGTTCGCGAGCGCGGCTGCGCTCTCCTGCGGCCCGACCTGCACCGCGGTGGCCGCGGCGAGCGCCGCCAGGGCGTTGTACGCGTTGT
This sequence comes from Acidimicrobiales bacterium, assembly GCA_025463985.1. Lineage (GTDB taxonomy): Bacteria > Actinomycetota > Acidimicrobiia > Acidimicrobiales > Iamiaceae > JAODBM01. The sequence goes on along the minus strand of JAODBM010000206.1, from coordinate 2,566 downwards.
AGAGGCCCGGGAGCTCGAGCGTGAGCGGGATCGTCCGGCCGAGCGCGGTGACGCTCATCTCCGCGCCCTTCTGCACGAGCGCGAAGTCGGCTGCGGGACGCACGAAGTCGCCGCGAGCCGTGCGGTAGTGCCCGAGGTGACCGAAGAAGACCTTGCTGTAGACAAGAGGTTCGCCGGTGGCCGGCGCGACGATCGAGTCCGCGGTCGCGTCGTGGCGCAGCCGCTCCGTGTCGGACGCGTCGATGCCGAAGTAGCGAACCTGCCCGTCGCCGATGTGGTCGCGGAGGCTCACGACCAGCGGGTCATCGGCGTTGAGGTAGACGACGGCGCCGAGCGGTGCCAGGGCCCGACCGATCACGTCGGCGACGGTGTCGAGCTCGCCGTAGCGGTCGAGCTGGTCGCGAAACAGGTTCAGCACCACGACGACGTCCGGTTCGAGGTCGGCGCAGACCGCCGGCATGCTCGCCTCGTCGACCTCGAAGATGGCCAGGTCGGCCGCGATCCGGCCCCGCAGGTCCGCCACCTCGATGAGCTGCGACAGGATGCCGCGGTGGAGGTTCGAGCCCGTCGGGTTGGTGGCGACGGCCTTGCCGTTGGCCTGGGCGATCTCGGCCAGCATCTTCGTGGTGGTGGTCTTGCCGTTGGTCCCGGTGATCACGATGATGCCGTCGGCGAAGCTCTCGGCCAGGATCCGCCCGATCCGCGGGTAGAGCGCCTCGGCCACCAGGCCGGGCAGCGCCGAACCTCCCCCGCGGCCGAACAGGCGGCTCGTCCGCAGGATGAGCTTCGCGATGAAGAGGGTGCTGGCGAGGCGCAGCCGGGCCGGGACGCCGTGCCGCGTCGGCGTGCTCCGGCGGTCGCGGGCTCGGGCGCTCAACGGGTGCCAGGGGCGGCGCTCGGCGAGGTGCGGCGGCCCTCAGCGCCAAGGACGACCGAGCGGCGGTGACGGACTCCGGTGTCGATTGGCGGCATGGTGCCAGCATGTGACGCCGGAGGCGGGTCGGGGGCCAGTTCCGCTGATCCTTGGCCCAACGTTGACCTTCCGGTGACCTTGGCGCGAGGCGGGGGTGCTTCGTGCGCACCCTCTCTACCCGTGAGCGGGTGCCGATGTCATGCCGCGGGCCGCGACGTCGGGCTCACGGGCCCCGTCGCCGCGTGCGCCAGCGGGATCGCGCGCAGCTGCGCGGCCAGCCAGCGCGCGGGCGCCTGCGCACCGGGCCCCCGGAAGTGGAGGCCGTCCGGGCGCAGCTCGACGCCGTCGAGCTTGATCCGGCAGTCGGGCCAGCTCGGGCAGGTCCAGGCCGCCAGGTCGGCCAACCGGGCGTTCGGGTGGGCGTGGACGGCCTCGGCCACCACCCGGTTGGCGCACTGCTGGCGTTCGTCGAAGCGGGCGGGATCCTCGCCCTTGTACAGGATGCCGGTCGTGGTCGGCGCGCTCGCCAGCACGACCGTCGCCCCCTGGGCCGACAGGACGTCGATGGCCGCGTCGAGCCGGGCCCGCCAGCGCCGGTCGTAGGCCGGCTCGCAGGGCCAGGCCTTGCCACCGTCGACGTTCCGCGGCGCCTTGCCGGCGAGGGCACCGAACAGCACGAACACCAGGTCAGGGTGGGTGCGGGCGACCAGCGCGGGCCACTGCGGGCTGCAGTTCGTGGCCAGCCCGTCCTGCGCGCCGACGTCCACCATCAGGCTGCAGCCCGAGCGGGCGCCGTCGACCACTCGCAGGCCCAGCTCGCCCGCGTGGGGGACGAGCGCGTCGGTGGCCAGCGCGAAGGCCACCGAGTCGCCGACCACGAGCACCTTCGGGGCCGCCGTGGGCCCCGGCGAGTACGTCGTCGCCAACGTGCCGGTCGAGACCCGCACCGTCGGGTCGAGCGCGCCGGTCGTGCCCAGGAGCAGCACGACGGTGGCCAGCCCCACGGCGACCGGCGTGACGGTCCGCACGACCCACGGTCCGAGGGCTCCCCGGCGCACGGGCCGCTCGAGCACGACGAACGAGATCGTGGCCACGACCAGCGACGCCCCGACCCGCACCGCGACCAGGTTCCAGCGGAGCAGCCCGTGCCACCCGGGGTGCAGGTACTGGTAGATCGGCCAGTGCCACAGGTAGAGGCCGTAGCTGATCACGCCGAGCCAGCGCAGCGGGGCAAGTGACAGGACCCAGCGCAGCGGGCTCGGCCCGGCGGATGTGACGTCGAGCAGGACGACGCCGGCGCACGCGCTGCAGGCCAGCAGGCCGCCCCGGGTGAGCAGCAGGTCGGTGCCCGCGAGCCGCGTCCACGCGACGGCCAGCGTCGACGCCGCGGCCAGGCCGGCGATCGTGAGCCCCCGGCGGCCCGCGGCCCCGCTCATCGCTCCCCGGCGCCCGGGAGCGACCAGCTGCTGGCGGCAGGCGAGGAACGCGCCGATGAGGATGGCCGCGATGCGCGTGTCGGTCCCGAGGTAGAGCCGGTCGGCCGAAGCGCCCCGCAGCGACAGCCCGATCATCAGGGCGCCCGAGGCGGCCGCCCCGCCGGCGGCCACCCAGGCCAGACGGCGGATGGCGCGCCGCGCGGTCCGCACCCCGGGC
>JAODBM010000046.1 GCA_025463985.1 Acidimicrobiales bacterium | reverse complement strand
CCGCGGCCTGGACGGCCGCGCGGGTCGGCGGGCCGTCGAGGACCCAACGCGCGGCCTCCTCGCCGCCGGCCTCGGGTGCGGCGCCAGCCGCCCGTCGGAGCGCGGCGCGCAGGGCCTCGTCGTCCGCCACCAGCACGGCGTCGGGGCGCGCCGCGAGCTGATCGGCCAGGCCGCCGACGCGGGTGGCGATCACGGGCCGGTCGTACAGCGCAGCCCGCTCGACCACCGAGGACGACCAGATGTGGCGGTAGGGGAGCACGACGGTGTCGGCCGCCACGATCCAACGGTCGAACGTCTCGTCGCCCACGAAGCCGAGGTGGAGGTGGCTGCCGGGCACGTCAGCCGCGAGCCGCTCGAGCTCGCGGCGGTGCTCGTTGGCGAGCGGGTCGTCGACCCGCACCGAGCCCACGACGTGCAACGACGCCTCGTGCGCGTCCAGCCCGCGGAAGGCCCGGATGGCCCGGTCGAACCCCTTGTGCGGCGCGACGAAGCCGATGCAGAGGAAGACGTGGCCCTGGGCTGGCAGGTCGAGCGAGGCGCGGGCGGCGGCGCGGTCGAGCCGGGTGCGGCGCACGAACGCGGCGCCGTGGTCGACGAGGTGGACGCGGGCGGGGTCGACACCGGCCCGGTCGACGAGCAGCGACCGGTGCTCGGGGACGTGCACCTCGATGCGCGCCGCGCTCCGGAACGCCCGCTTGGTCGCCGGCGCGGACGGGTCGTCGTCGTCGAACCACCCGCCGATCACCTCGTGCAGCACGATCGTGACCGGGGGCCCGGTGCGGAACGCCGCCGCCAGGGCGAGGCTCGTGGCCCGCCGCGTCTCGGGCGTCGACGGCCGGGCGTAGAACACGTCCTGGTGGTACTGCACGATGACCCGGTCGAACCCCCGCGCGAGCTTGCGCAGGGCGAGCGCGCCTCGCGGGCCGATGAGGTCGCGGTGGTGGTGCGCGGCCGACGGCCGCGGCGAGAGCACCTCGGTGTGGTGGCCGGCGCGGCGCAGCGCCTGGACCTGTTGCAGCGCGTAGGCGCCGATGCCGTCTCGCGCCGGCGGGTACGGCGACACGACCAGCACGCGGTCGCCGCCCGCGGCCCGCGGTGCGGCCCGGCTCGAGCTCACAGCCATGCCTCGATCGTGGCTTCCATCCGATCGAGGGCGGCGGGCCACGAGTAGCTGTCGAGCACGTAGTCGCGGCCCGGCTTGGCCAACGCGGCGACGAGGTCGGGCGCCTCGGCCACCAACCGGAGGCACTCGACCAGCTCGGTGCGGTCTGCGTAGGTGATGCCGGCGCCCGAGCGCTCGCAGTGCCAGCGCACGACGGCGCTGCCGGCGTTGGCCACGACCGGCGTGCCCGCCAGCCAGGCCTCCATGACCGTGCGCGAGAAGCTCTCGACCGTCGACGGTTGGAGGTAGGCGCCGGCTGCCGCGAACGCGTCGTCGCGGTCGCGGTCGGAGATGCGGCCGAGGTCGACGACGCGGTCGGCCACGTCGGGCGGCGCCACGACCTCACCCACGCCGAACGTGACTAGCGCGAGATCGAGGACCCCGCCCCGCGCCGCCTCCGCGAAGCCGGCGAGCAGCTCGTCCCATCCCTTGCCGCCCTCTCGGCGGCCGCCGTAGAGGACGAAGCGCCGGTCGCCCAGGCCGTGGCGGCGGCGGAACCCCTCCGGGTCGTAGGCCGCCGGCACGGTCACGCCGTCGCCGACGACCGCGGTGCGATCGCCGAGCGGATACAGCGACGCCAGCACATCTCGCTCCGGATCAGTGAAGAGCCAGCGCCCGGCCGAACCGGTGAACAGCGGCTCGAACAGCTCGAGCCGGGCGTAGGGCTCGTCGTGGAGGCAGGGCCGCAGGATCGTGCGGTCGGGCGCCACCTGGCCGCAGGCGAACGTCGTCCAGAACATGTAGGGCGACACGACGATGGCGCGGTAGCTCTCGGCGTGATCGAGCACGTGGTGGAACAGCTCGGGACTGCGCAGCCCGTCGTTGATCCAGCGCTCCTGCTCGTCGATCGTGGGCGTCTCACCGTCCGCCAGCAGCTGCTCGACCAACGCTCGGTCGTGCCCAGGCGTGTCGCGCACCACGGGGAAGCGGGTGACGGTGACCTTGCCGTCGACCAACGGCCCGGCCGGCAGCTCGTTCGCCCACGTGAAGTGATCCCGCGCCTGGGTGGTGAGCACGTCGACCTCCCAGCCCCGGCCGGCGAACCCGTGCGCCACCTCGCGCAGCGACGCTTCGGCTCCCCCGACGACATCGGTGCCGTAGCGCGGCGGGACGAAGGCGATGCGCCGGTGCAGATCCACGACGCCACCACGGTACTGGGTGGGGCATCTCGACCGGTTCCTGACCGGCCCTGCCGCGGGGGTGGAGCACCGCCCACGCGCCCTCCGCGAGACTCGACGGGATGGACGTCCTCGTGTGCGCCACCCAGGTCCCGTTCCAGCGGGGTGGCCTCGAGCTGCACGTCGACAACCTCGTCGGCGCCCTCCAAGCGGCCGGCCACCGGGCCGAGGCGGTGTCGGTCCCGGCGGCCTGGGACCAGAACCGGCTGCTCGATGCCCCCCTGGCCTGGCGCATGCTGCCGCTCGACGCCGACTTGGTGATCCCCCTCAACTTCCCGTCGTACTTCGCCCGCCATCCCCGCAAGGTCGTGTGGCTCGCCCACCAGCACCGGGCCGCCTACGACGGGCTCGGCCAGCCGTGGAGCGACTTTGGGCTCGACGACGAGAGCCTCGACGTGCACCGCACGCTGCTCCAATGGGACGCGCACGCGCTGGCCGAGGCGGAGCGCCGCTACGCCACGTCGGCGGTGGTGGCCGACCGATTGCGGCGGTTCAACGGCCTGTCCGCCACGCCGCTGCACCACCCGCCACCGCTGGCCGACTGCCTCGCACCGCGGCCGGCCGGCCGGCCGGGTGCACACATCCTCTGTGCGACGCGGCTCGAAGCCAACAAGCGGCCCGAGATGTTCCTCGACGCGATGGCCGCCTCCTCCTCGGGGGTGCCAGGCGTGCTGGCCGGCCGCGGCTCGCTGGCCGAGCACGTCGCGGCCCGGGCCGACGAGCTCGGCCTCGACGGTCGCGTCCAGCTCGCGGGCTTCGTGCCGGACGCCGAGCTGATCGATCTCTTCGCCGACGCCACGGCCGTCGTCTACTCGCCGCTCGACGAGGACTACGGCTACGTCACGCTGCAGGCGTTCCTGAGCGGCGTGCCGGTCATCACCAGCGCCGACGCCGGCGGCGTGCTCGAGTGGGTCGAGCACGACGTCACCGGCCTCGTCACCGACGGCTCGCCCGACGCGATGGGCGCGGCGATCGACCGGCTGGTCGGCGATCCGCGGCTCGCAGCCCGCTTGGGTGCGGCCGGCCGGGCCCGGGTGGCGAACCTGTCGTGGGAGGCAGTCGTGGCGACGCTGGTGGGCGAGCGTCCGTGAGCGCAGCCGACGGCCGGCCGTTGCTCGGCCTCCTCGCGGCGCCCGGGCGGGCCGCGGCCCTGCGGTCGTTCCTGCGCGTGCTGGCCCGGCATGCCGACGTCCGGGCGCTCG
>JAODBM010000163.1 GCA_025463985.1 Acidimicrobiales bacterium | reverse complement strand
AGGCCCCCGCCGAGGCGATGGCGCTGCTGCTCGCCGCGATCCGCGACGAGTTCGGCTCGACCACCGCGTACCTGCGCTCCATCGGCGTGTCCGACGCAACCCTCGAAGCGGTGCGCGACAACCTGCTCGAAGCCTCGCCGTAGACGCCCCGGCCCGGCTGGAGATCCCTGTAGGAACCCGCTGGGCCGCCGGCCGCCGGCCGCCGCGGTCGCCCTCGTGGCCCGGCGCGAGGATCGCCTGCAGGAGCTCGCGCGGCAGATCACGGCCACCGGGGTCGTCGCGCTGCCGATTTGGGCCGAGTGGCGGCGTCGCTTTGGGTGGTTCGCTGAGGGTTGTGTTTGCAGCAGAAACCTCACCTTGTGTGCGGAGCACGTTCTGGCTAGCTTCACCCAGGGAATGGTCAGCGCGACTCAGTTGCGATCATGAGCGACGACCCCGGCTATGACATCGTCATGGTGCCTGGCGGCTCTGTGCGCCTGGTACGCCAGGGTCAGTCCTTCGAGCTCCAGGGCTACACGCCGCCGCCGACCCAGCAAGAGGCGACGCCCTGGAGGCCGCCGCCCTGGGTCTACCCGAACGCTTTGGTCGCTGTTCTCGATGCCGACTCGGACGAGATGGTCGCAGCCATCGACGCAAACGACCTCGCCATCCCCGCGGCCGAACTCGGCGACGCACCGTCCGCTGGTCGGCACGGGCTGAACCTCGTCGGCACGGTCACCCCGGAACGCCTCGAGGAAGCGCTCACCGTTCCGACCGTCGGAGAGACGCTGCGCGTGCACGTGATCGCGTCGACGCTGGACCTTGATGCTTTCCAGCCGAAAATTGACCAAGTTCGGTTGCACGGCGGGCGGGTCGAGTTCCTCGTGGTGCCGGATGAGTGAGGAAGCTTCGCCGGCGGCACCGCCTCCTTCTTTGGTCGAGAAGGCGTCGGATCGCATCCGCGACACGGCCAAGTGGACGGCGGTGTCGTTTGGCGCCGTGGCCGCCGTGCTCGTTGGCGGCCTGCAGCTGACCGGGCTGAAGGACCTGACGGGGGACGCCCGGACTCACGCCCAGATCGCTTACTACGTTGCGGTAGCAGGGGCACTGCTCGTGATCCTCGCCGCGGCCGTCACCCAGACGGCCGGTCGCCTCCAGCTCCAAGACCTCCGCGGCCGCCTCGGGCTTCCGTTCTCGCTTCGCCGTGCGCTCAATAAGCAGAAGGACCTCTACGCGGGCGAAGAGTCGATTGATGCCTTCGTGGCCAAGGTCGTCGATGCGATGAGCGAGCGAACTGCCGCGTGGAAGGCCTGGCAAGCGGACCCTAACCCGACCACCGAGAAGGCGTACAAGGAGGCCATTGAGGAAGTCGAGACGTTGATGCCGGGGACGAACCGACTCCTTGAAATCGCGCGGTACGAGCACCTGCGGCGCACGTGGAAAGCCTCTCTTTTCGTCGTTATCGCTGGCGGCCTCGCCGCGGCGGGCGGGGTCGCGGTGTTCGCCGCGCAAGTCGGCGACGCGCCGAAAGAGCCAGCGAAGGAGCTCCAGCCGGTGATGGTCCGCGCTGCGCTTACCCAGGGCGGTTGGGCCCGTCATCAGGAGGAACTGGGAGCAGACTGCCGGGGGCCGGAGATCGTTGCCGCGCTCACGGCGGCCAAGGACACCTCGTGGACCATCTTCGTGATCCCAACGCCCGGCCATACGTGTGGGCCGGCGTCGCTTGAGCTGATGCGGAAAGAGGGATCGCTGCGCCGCACCGACGTGGTCGCGATCGATCCGTAAGTGCGTGCTACCGCTGAGCAGGCTCCCGATCAGACCCACGCCGTCGACGCGGAGCTCGAGCTCGGCCGCGCCGGCCTCGACCTCGGCCGCCTCCGCCTCGCGTCCCTGGGAGCGGTGAGCGCCAGGGCGATGTTGGTTCGAGCACCTCGTCGAGCAGGCGTCGTTCGGCCGGGTGGCCCGCGCGGCTGGTGTGCAGTCCGAGATGGGGCTCGCCTTCGCTGGGCTCCACCAGCTCTGCGCGCCGATGCTCGAGCGCCTGGCGGACCTGCCCGCCCCTCAGCCAGCGCGGTCTTGCCGACGCCCGGCTGCCCGCGCACGACGAGCACCTCGCTTCGGCCGGCGGAGACGGCCTCGATCAGCGCGTCCAGCGCCCGCACCTCACGCTGACGTCCGTACACCCGTGAACGCCCTCGGCGCGAGCCGGTACGCCGAGCGCGGTAGGGCCGATCGTCGCTCCCAGGTCGATGGCGGTGCCGCCGGCAGCGTCGAGCCTGATGCCGATGAACTCAGGCGACAGAAAGGACATCATGAACGTCAACGACGCTCCCGGCGCGGTGACCCGTGCGCTCGGCGTGGCCGTGGCGGCGGCGCTGGCCGTCGACGCCTACGTCCACCTGCACGACGCACCGCTCTACACGCCCGTGGCCAGCTCGACGGTCAGCCAGGCGACGCTGTTCCGGACCGAGGCGGGCGCCGCCATCGTCGTGGCGGTCGCGCTGCTGGCGTGGCCTCGCCCGCTGGTGTGGGCGCTTGCGCTGGTCGTGACCGCGGGTGGGGTGGGGGCGGTCCTGCTCTACACCCACGTCGACGTGGGGCAGATCGCCTTCCTGCCCAACATGTACGAGCCGACCTGGAACCTGCCGGGGAAGCTGACCTCAGCGTGGTTCGAGGGAGTCGGCGCCGCTCTCGCGGCGTGTGGGCTGGCCTGGTCGATCCGCGGACGGGCGCCGTCGCGCAGCAGGCACCGCGCCTAGGCGGCGCGCCTCTGGTGAGGTCATGCGCCCGCGAGGCCATCCCACCCTGTCCCACGCCGCCGGAGCTGGGTCGGGCGCGTCGACCGCGACGTCCGGAACGCGGTCCGGGCACCCCTGAGGGCGTAGACGCGGCACGCGCCGCTGGGCCGATGCCCGCGGCGCGTGCGGCGAGCACGATCGGGGGAACGCTCCAGCTCGGGAGCGTGTCCCCCAACCGAAAGGTCTCTCCCCGTGTCCCTCTCCACCTCTGCGTTGCGTCGCGTGCTGCCGGCCGTGGGCGTCGTCGCGGCCCTGGGCGTCGCCGCCTGCGGCAGCTCCGGCTCCGGTTCGGGCTCCGGCTCAGGCGCCTCCACGAGCCCTGCGGCCAACTCGACCAGCACGCCACCGGCCGCGGCGTCGAAGGTTTCCCTGTCGGCCGCCGCCGACGGCTCGCTGCTGTTCAACACCACGTCGCTGTCGGCCAAGGCCGGCACGGTCACCCTGGTGATGGCCAACCCCTCCGGCAGTGGCATCGAGCATGCCATCGCCCTCTCGGGCAACGGCGTCGACGCGTCGGGCCAGGTCGTCGGCCCGGGCGGCACGTCGACCGTCAGCGGGAAGCTCAAGCCCGGCACCTACACGTTCTTGTGCCCGGTCCCCGGACACGAGGCGGCCGGCATGAAGGGCACGCTCACCGTCCGGTGAGCGGCGCTGCTCAGGACTCAGTGATGCGACAGCTCATCCCGACCCCCTCCACCGCACCGCACGCCGGCGCGGCGAGCGAGCCCGCCGGCCGTGCCGTCGGCGTGCTGCTCCTGCTCGCCGTCGGGCTCGTCCACCTGCTCGACGCGCCCCAGACCTACCACGACACCCGGTATGTCTTCTGGATGTACATCGCCCTGATGGCCGGGACGGTCATCGTGGCCGCGCTGCTGCTGCACACCGGCGCCGCTTGGGCCTGGGCGGCCGCCGGCGCCCTGTCGGCGCTCGTGCTCGTCGGCTACCTGCTCAGCCGCACCACCGGGCTGCCGGGCTCGGGCGACGACGTCGGCAACTGGCTCGACCCGCTGGGCCTCGCGTCCGTGTGGCTCGAGACGGCGCTCGTGCTCCTCAGCGCCTACGGCGCGGCGATCGCCCGGGTGGCCGCGATCGCGGATCCGGCGCAGCGGCGCGTGCTGATGGCGGCCGAGCCGGCCCGCCCGCGGTACGGGCTCGGTCGCGCCGGCCTGGGCCCGGTCGACGGCGCGGAGTGACCAGCAGCAGGGCGCGGTCCCGCCCCGGCGCTCGCCGGGACGGGTCCGCC
>JAODBM010000069.1 GCA_025463985.1 Acidimicrobiales bacterium | reverse complement strand
GCCCGAGCCCGGTCGGCGGCAGATTCCTCGACGTGCGGCGCTGGCCGTCACCGTCGCCCTCGCGGCGACGGTGACGGCCCTGCCGGCCCGGCCGCAGGTGGCTTCGACGGCGCTGAGCCCGTCGGTGTCGATCAGCGGCCACGACGGGGCCTACCTCACGGCCCGCACCTGCGAAGGGTTCAGCCGGCCCGCGGGCGCCCCTGCGGTCACGCTGCGGCTCGACCGCCCAGCGGCGGCCGCCATCGCCGTGCGCGTCCAGATCGCTGGCGGCTCGCTCGTCGCCGGGCGTGACTACGAGCCCCTCCCTGCCACCGTGTCGATCGGGGCCGGCGACCTCGGCGGCACCGTCCGCGTCATGCTCAGGCGGGTCGTCACCGGCACGCTCGCCGTCCGGGTTCAGCCGGGCCGGGGCTACGCCCTCGGGGCCACCTCGACCGACGCGGTGTCGGTCGCGCCGAAGGCCCTGGAGCTCACCTGTCGGGTGTTCGCGCCCGTGGTCCTGCGCGCCCGCGTCGGCGACGCGTTCCCGGCGCGCCCGCTCGACCGTGCCCACGTTCCCGGCGAGCTATTCAACACGGTGATCGTCCGCACCGGGCACCTGCCGCCCGGCATCTCGGGCGTGCCGGCGGGCCCGTACGCGGGCCGCTCCACGATCCCGGGCACCTACCGGTTCCACATCGACTTCACGCTGGCCGACCTCGTGCTGGCGCGGGTGCCGTTCGAGGTCCGGGTGCGCGGTGCCGGCGCTTCCGCCGTCGAGGGCGGTCGGCCGCAGGCACCGGCCGCGGTCCCGGCCAGCGGCCCGGCGCGCTTCACGGGCTGACGGACCGGGCCGCGGCGGCTGGCGCTCCGGCGTCACCCGCGTGCCGACCGGTCCTACGCTCGGCAGGTCCGTCCGCCACCAAACCTGCCGAGGTGCCCATGGATCTGCCCGCTGACCTCATCCCCGGAGCCGAGCCGTGGTCGGCCGAGGGCGGTCCCGACGGGGTTCTCGTGCTGCACGGCTTCACCGGCAATCCCGAGTCGATGCGCGGCATCGGCGAGGCGCTCGCCGCGGCCGGCTTCACCGTCGATGTCCCGCTCCTGCCAGGCCATGGCACGAAGGTCGAGGACATGATCCCCACGGGGTTCGCAGATTGGCTTGGCGCGGCCGAAGAGCACTACCAGGCCCTTGCGGCGCGCTCTGAGCACGTCGTGGTGGTGGGCCTGTCGATGGGCGGGGGGCTCACCGCCTGGCTGGGGTCCGAGCACCCGGAGATCGCCGGGCTGGTCTGCATCAACGCGGTCGTCTCCGAGCCGGTGGGCCTGCGGGCAGTCGTGCAGGAGATGATCGACGCCGGCGTCGACCGCATGGACGGCATCGGGTCGGACATCGCCGATCCGGGTGCCGTCGAGTCGGCCTATGCCGAGACTCCCGTCGCGCCGCTGATGTCGATGCTCGAGGCCGCCGCCACGCTGGGCGACCGTCTGTCGCGCATCACGTCGCCGGTGCTCGTGGTCACGAGCACCCAGGACCACGTCGTCGATCCGTCCAACAGCGACCTGCTGGCGGCAGAGGTCCGCGGCCCGGTCGAGCGCCTGATCTGCGAGCGCAGCTACCACGTCGTCACGATGGACTACGACAAGGCTGAGGTCGAGGCGGCCACCGTCGACTTCGCCCTGCGCTGCACGAAGCGCTGAGCTCGGCGGCGGCCCCGCAACCCGGTCGGGGGTCGAGGTCGTCCCGCCTACCATGCGTGCCATGCCCGCCCGCATCACCCGCGACGACGTCGCCCACGTCGCCACGCTCGCTCGCCTCGCGCTCGACGAAGACGAGCTCGAGCGGTTCACCGGCCAGCTGGCCAAGGTCCTCCAGCACGCCGCCGACGTCGAGGCGCTCGAGCTCGACGACGTGCCGCCCACGTCGCACCCCTATCCGCTGGCCAACGTGCTGCGCCCCGACCTGCCCGGGCCCACGCTCGAGCGCGCCGAGGTGCTCGCCGCGGCGCCGAGCACCGAAGACCGGCAGTTCAAGGTGCCGACGATCCTCGGCGAGTCACCGTGAGCGGCGGCCCGGGCCCGGCGTCCGCCATCGCCGCCGCCGTGCGCTCCGGCGCCCGGTCGGCGCGGGAGGTCGTGGACGAGCACCTGCGCGTCATCGACCAGCGCGAGCCGGAGATCCACGCGTTCAACCTGGTCCTCGCCGAGAAAGCTCGGGCCCGGGCCGACGAGATCGACCGCCGGGTCGCGGCGGGGGACGACCCCGGCCCGCTGGCCGGCGTCCCGATCGCGTTGAAGGACAACCTCGCCACCCGGGGGATCGCCACCACGTGCTCATCGCGGATCCTCGAGGGCTGGCAGCCGCCGTACGACGCCACCGTGGTCGAGCGGCTGGCCGAGGCCGGGGCGATCGTCGTCGGCAAGACCAACCTCGACGAGTTCGCGATGGGCTCGTCCACCGAGAACTCCGCGTTCGGTCCCACCCGCAACCCGCACGACACCAGCCGCGTGCCCGGCGGGTCCTCGGGCGGCAGCGCCGCCGCGGTCGCCGCCGGGTTCGCCCCGCTCGCCCTGGGCTCGGACACTGGCGGGTCGATCCGCCAGCCGGCCGCGCTCTGTGGCGTGGTCGGCGTCAAGCCCACCTATGGCCTCGTCAGCCGCTACGGGCTCGTGGCCTTCGCGTCGTCGCTCGACCAGATCGGCCCGTTCGCGGCCACGGTCGCCGATGCCGCGCTGCTGCTGGAGGTGATCGCCGGCCACGACCCACGCGACGCCACCTCGATCCCTCGCCCGGTCGAGCAGCTGGCGGCGCGGCTCGGCGACGGGGTCGAGGGGCTGCGGGTCGGCGTGGTCAGCGATCTGCTGACCGAAGGCATCTCCCGTGACGTCGTCGCGCGCACGCGGGCTGCCGCCGACGCCCTCAGCGCGGCCGGTGCCAAGGTCGAGGAGGTCTCGGTCCCGGCCGTCACGTTGGGGTTGTCGGCGTACTACCTGATCGCCCCGGCGGAGGCGTCGAGCAACCTGGCTCGGTTCGACGGCGTGCGCTACGGGCTGCGGGTCGACGCGCCGACCACCAACGAGATGATGGTCGCCACCCGCACGGCCGGGTTCGGCGACGAGGTCAAGCGGCGCATCATGCTCGGCACCTATGCGCTCTCGGCGGGCTACTACGACGCCTTCTACGGCAAGGCCCAGCGCGTGCGGACGCTGATCCTGCGCGACTTCGCCGCCGCCTACGAGCGTTTCGACGTGCTGCTCTCGCCCACGTCGCCGACCACCGCGTTCGCGCTCGGCGACAAGACGGCCGACCCGCTCACCATGTACCTCAACGACGTGTGCACGATCCCGAGCAACCTGGCCGGCCACCCGGCGATGTCGGTGCCGTTCGGTGCGGGCGACGACGGCCTTCCCGTGGGGGTGCAGGTCATGGCGCCCGCGTTGGGCGAGGTGGCCATGCTGCGTACCGGTGCGGTCCTCGAAGCGGCCCTCGCCGGCCAAGGGGGAGCGCGATGACCACCACGAGCCAGCCCACCGACAGCCTGGGCCAGCCCATCACGGTCCCTGACAGCGCCGACACGTTCGTCTTCGATGCGAGCGACGGGTCCCGCTGGGAGCTCGTGTGCGGTCTCGAGGTGCACGCCGAGCTGGCCACCGCCACCAAGATGTTCTCGGGCGCACCGAACAACTTCGGCGACGAGCCCAACACCAACATCGACCCGGTCACGCTCGGCCTGCCGGGCACGCTGCCGGTGGTGAACGAGCGGGCCGTGGAGCTGGCGATCCGGTTCGGCTGTGCCATCGGCGCCGACATCCGCCCGTCGGTGTTCTCCCGGAAGAACTACTTCTATCCCGACATGCCGAAGGACTTCCAGATCTCGCAGTACGACCAGCCGATCGTCGTCGGCGGGCACCTCGAGCTGCCGAGCGGACATGTCGTGGGCGTCGAGCGGGCCCACCTCGAGGAGGACACGGGCAAGTCGACCCATGTCGGCGGCCAGGGTCGCATCACCGGCGCTGAGTACTCGCTCGTCGACTACAACCGCGCCGGCGTGCCGCTGCTCGAGATCGTGTCGCGACCGCACGTCCGCAGCCCCGAGCAGGCCCGCAGCTACGTCGCCGAGCTGCGCGCCATCCTGCTCGCCACCGGGGTGAACGACGGCAAGCTCGAAGAGGGCTCGATGCGCGTCGACGCCAACGTGTCGGTGCGACCCGAGGGTTCCGACGAGCTCGGCACCCGCTGCGAGATCAAGAACCTCAACTCGCTGCGCAGCCTGGGCCGGGCCATCGAGCACGAGGCCCGCCGGCAGGCCGAGCTGCGGGTGGCGGGCGAACGGGTTCGGCAGGAGACGCGGCACTGGAACGAGGCCGACGGGCGCACCCACACGATGCGCTCGAAGGAGGAGGCCGACGACTACCGCTACTTCCCCGAGCCTGACCTCGTGCCGGTCGACCCCGATCCCGCGTGGATCGAGCGGATCCGCGCCGCCTTGCCCATGCTGCCGGCGGCGCGGCGCGCGCGCTTGGCCGGGGCGTCGGGCATCGATCCGGCGGCCGAGTCGATCGCCGTGCTCGTCGAGCGCGGGCAGGACGAGCAGGCCCGCGCCGCCATCGCGGCCGGCGGCGACCCCGCCCGCGTCGTGGTGCACATCGAGCAGAACCTGGCCGGGCCCGGCGGCGCCGACCTCGATCCGAGCCGCCTGGCGGCGCTGGTCGCCCTCGAGGTGGGAGGGCAGCTCACCGCCACGCAGGCCAAGCAGGTGCTCGCCGAGATGCTCACCGACCCCGCCGATCCCGCCGCGATCGCCGCGGCCAGGGGCTTCGAGGCCATGGGCACCGATGCGCTGGCCGCCGCCGTCGACGGCGTCGTCGCCGCGCACCCGGCCGAGTGGGAGGCGTTCCGCACCGGCGACGCCAAGGCGCGCGGCAAGCTCACGGGGTTCTTCGTCGGCCGGGTCATGAAGGCCACCGGCGGCCAGGCCGACGGCAAAGCCGTCACCGCCCTGCTGCGCCAGCGCGCTGCGGGCTGACGCTCCCGCAAGAGCCGACAAATCGGTGGTTCGGCGCGACGTGCCCGGTGGTAGACCGCCGAGCATGGACTTCGAGATCGTCGTGCCCGAACCGGATGACTTCCCCGGCCCGATGACGCCGGTCTTCACCGCGTTCGGTCAGGCCGAGATCACCGACGAAGAGCTCGAGGACGAGCGCCTCCAGTGGGACACCATGCGCCCGCTGTCGGCCAAGCAAGGCGACGAGTGGCTCGCCGGCGCCGCCGACTACCCGTTCGAGCTCACGCTGCCGGGTGGGTCCACGGTCGCGGCCGCCGGGGTCACCATGGTCGGGGTCCACCCGGCCCACCGGCGCCGCGGCCTGCTCACCGCGCTCATGGAGCGCCAGCTCGACGAGGTCGCCCGCCGCGGCGAGCCGGTCGCCGTGCTCACGGCCTCCGAGTCCTCGATCTACGGCCGCTTCGGCTACGGCGAGGCCACCGCCTCGCTCGGCATCGAGATCGAGACCGCCTACGCACGGTTCACCACGCCGCCCGCCGCGCCCGGGCGCTGCCGCCTGGTGTCCGACCGTGCCGAGGCCACCGCCTTGGCCAGTACGGCGTACGAGCGCTACCGGCCGCTGCGGCCCGGCTCGGTCACCCGCATGGACTGGCACTGGGAGTTCGGCCGGCGCGACCGCAAGCGCTGGCGGGACGGCGCGTCCGCGTCGTTCTGGCTGATCCACGAGGGGGCGGACGGCCAGCCCGACGGCTTCGCCACCTACCGCATCCGGGACTCGTACGTCGACCTCATCCCCCGTTCGACCGCGATCGTCGACGACCTGCTGGGCGTCGATGCCGAGGTCGAGGCCGCCCTGTGGCGCTTCATCCTCGACCTCGACCTCATCCAGAAGGTCGAGTGCGCCCGGCGCCCGGTCGACGAGTCCATCCGCTGGCGCCTGGCCGAGCCTCGTCGCCTGCGCACCAAGCCGATGCTCGACTGGGTCTGGGTCCGGATCCTCGACGTGCCCACGACGCTCGCGGCGCGGCAGTACGCGGTCGACGGCGGTCTCGTGCTCGAGGTCATCGATCGCTTTCGTCCCGTCAGCGGCGGCCGCTTCGCGCTCGCGGCCAGCCCGGCGGGCGCCTCGTGCGCCCGGACCACGGCCCCCGCCGACCTCACGCTCGGGGCCGCCGACCTCGGCGCGCTCGTCCTCGGCGGCGTCGCCCCCTCGACGCTCGCCGCCGCCGCTCGCATCGACGAGCACTCGCCCGGCGCGCTCGCTCGCGCCGACCTGCTCTTCCCGTCGCGTCCCGCCCCGTTCTGCAACACCCGCTTCTGACCGGCGGCGGCGTCGGCCGGCGGGAGCCACGACCTCAGGCGATGTCGGTGCGCCGCAGCACGCGGGTGGCGTACACGAGACAGAGCACGCCGACCACCATCGGCACGATCAGGCCGGTGGCGGCCGTGAACGTGGCCAGGCGGAGGCCGACGCCGGTGGCCTCGGAGAGCAGCGAGCGGGTGTAGGCGCGCAGCGCGACTTTGCTCGCCGTCTGCCCAGCGCTCGCCACGAAGCCCTCCCACAGGAGGATGTACGCCAGCCCCCAGGGCAGTGCCCGACGGATGCGGATGCCCCACATCGTGAACACCGCGCAGTACGCGACCACCGCGACACCGACCGACTCGGCGGTGCCGGCGATGAGCTCGGGCGATCCGTCGACGAGCACGGCGGAGATCACCATCGGCACGCCGATGAGCGGCAGGCAGATCGTGACCGCGGCGGCGAAGGCGGCGAGGACCGGCACCCGAGCCGGGAGGGGCCGGAGCCACAGGTAGACGAGCGTGCTGTCGTCCACGAGGTCGCCGAGCGCAGCCGAGGCGAAGACCAGCGCGCCCACAGGCACGAAGATCGTGAGCCCGCCGTCGACGAAGCGGGTGCCGGAGCGCAACGGATCGATCAGGTGCGCGTTGCCCACCACCGCGGCGGCGATCATGGTGAGCACACCCAGCGCGCCGATGCCGGCAATGCGCCCGCGGGTGGCCAGGTTGCGCAGCAACAGCTTGTAGATGGCCACGAACGCGCCCGGTGGCGACGACGGCCTCCTCGCCGGGCTCGGCAGCGTCGGCGCGCTCACGGCTGGCCGACCAGGTAGCGGAAGACGCTGTCGAGGTCGTCGTCGAGCGGCACGACCTCGCGGAGCCGGGCGTCGACCTCGCGGGCTACGACGGCCACCGTGGCGCGGAACGTGGCCACTTCGGACGTGTCGATGATGACCGTCGACGCGTCGGCGAGCTGGACCCCGAGCACCCCGGACCGCTCCAACAGCCCGCCAGCCAACTCGCGGGGCCGGTCGGTACGCACCCGGATGCGGTGCGGCCGGTCGTCCATAAGATCGCGGATGGCCCGGAAGTCGCCCACCGCGGCCAGCCGACCCTGCGCGATCACGAGCACCCGCGATCCGAAGCGCTCGACCTCGTCGAGCACATGGCTCGACACGACCACGCAACGGCCTTCGGCGCCGAACCGTTGGAACAGCTCGACCATGTGCAGGCGCTGGCGCGGGTCGAGGCCGGTGAGCGGCTCGTCCAGCACGATCACCGCCGGGTCGTGCACGATCGCCTGCGCCACCTTGACCCGTTGGCGCATGCCCTTCGAGTAGGTGCTGATGCGGCGCGGGTCGTCGGGGTCGAGCTCGACCACGCCGAGCGCGTGGCGCGCGGCGGCGGCCGGGTCGGGGAGCCCGTGGAGCACGGCGGCGAGCTCGACGAACCCGAGCGCGTCCTGCGCCTCGAAGACCCCTTCCTGCTGGGGCACCAAGCCGATGCGCCGGCGCACCTCGAGGTCGGTGCGGGGATCGGCACCGAGGACGCGGATGGTGCCTCGCGCCGGGCCGGTGAGCCCGCAGAGCATGCGCAGCACGGTGGACTTGCCGGCCCCGTTCGGCCCGAGCAGGGCGGTGACGCCGGGGCCCACCTCGAAGCTCACCTCGCTGACGGCGACGAGGTCGCCGAACCACTTCGAGACGTCGTCGGCGACGATCATGGCGTCCGCGAGCCGCGCCCGCGGGGGCGGAGGCGGCGGCAACGGCAGCGCCGGCGGCGGTGGCGGTGGCGGTGGCAGACGGTCGCTCACCGGACGACCTGGAGGCGTTGGTAGCGCCAGCGCGTGATGACCGC
Source organism: Acidimicrobiales bacterium (assembly GCA_025463985.1). Taxonomy (GTDB): domain Bacteria; phylum Actinomycetota; class Acidimicrobiia; order Acidimicrobiales; family Iamiaceae; genus JAODBM01. Next base: position 11,078 of record JAODBM010000069.1, on the reverse strand, counting down.
GCCGAGGACGGTCCACCCGAGCCAGGCGAACCAGACCGTGGCGACGGACAACCCGTCGTCGAGCAGCGGCTCGCCGTGCACGGCGCGGGCGACGTTCAGGGGCAGGTGCAGCACGTTCAGCGCCGCCAGCTCGCCGCTCGCCGCGCCGCTGGCCACGAGCGATGCCACGAGGCCGCTGCTCGTGAGCGTCAACAGGATCAGTGTGGCCGAGGCCACTGCCTTGCGGTCGGTGAGGCTCGACACCCCGAGCGAGAGCGCCGTGTAGAAGGCGCTGATGCACGCGCCGCCGAGGAGGATGCGCCCCAGCGTGACCAGCACGTCGCCGACGTTGGCCGGCCCGGCCCCCTGGAGGACGAAGGCCACGAGCATGAGCAGCGGCGGCCCGACCGTCACGATCGCGAGCACCCCGCCGATCGCCAGCACCTTGCCCAGCAGGTACGTGTCTCGCGACAGCGGCGAGGCGAGGTAGATGCCGAGCATGCCGGTGCGCCGGTCGGTGCACACGACCTCGGGGCCCACGAAGGCCACGAAGACCACCAGCGCTGCCACCACGTAGCCGTAGTACTGGCCGTAGGTGGGAAGCTCGTGGAGGCGTGCCTCCTTGGCGCCCGGCAGGGCCACGAGGCCGATGAACACGATGGCCGGCACGAACGACAGCGCCGCCGTGAGCACCGGGAGCACCTTGGCCAGCGGCGACCGGCGCAGCCCGAGCGCCCGCTGCGCGCTGTGGATCGCGAGGCTCTTGACCGCACCCCCGACCCCGCGGCGGGCCCCCTCGTAGCGCCGGTAGCCCCGGTCGAGGATGCGCGACTCGCCGACGTCGCTCACGGAGCGACCGCCTGACCGACCCCGAGGAACACGTCCTCGAGCGACACCGTGCGTGGCTGCATCCGCCGGATGCCGGCGCCGCTGTCGGCGACCGCGTCCCGCACGACCTCGAAGAGATCGTCGTCGCCCGAGATCAAGTACCGGCGGCCATCGACGCGGACCTCTGCGCCCGTCGCCCGGATCGCGGTGACCGCCGCCTCGATGCGCGCCGGATCGCCCACCAGCTCCAGCACCAGGCCCTCACCGGCCCCGCGCAGCTGGTCGAGCGTGCCGGCCGCCGCCACCTTGCCCTCGTGCAGGATCACCGCGCTGTCGCACACCCGCTCGACCTCCTCGAGCAGATGGGACGACAGCAGCACGTCGATGCCGAACTCGGTCCCGATGCGCCGGATGAGCGTGAGCATCGTGTCGCGCTGCACGGGGTCGAGGCCATCGGTGGGCTCGTCGAGCAGCATCAGCACGGGGTCGTGCGCGATCGCCTGCGCGAGCTTCACCCGCTGGCGCTGGCCGGTGGACATGGTGCCGAGCGCGCGGAACCGCTCCTCGCCGAGCCCGACCTGCCACAGCGCATCGCTGGCGCGGCCCGTGGCCTCGCGGTGGCTGAGCCCGTGGATCTCGGCGACGTGGCGCACGAAGTCGATGGCGCGGACGTCGGGCGGCAGCAGGTGGTGCTCGGGCGCGTAGCCGATCCGCGCCCGTACGTCCGGCCCCGCCTCCGCCGGGTCGAGGCCGAGGACCTCGATCCGCCCCTCATCGGGCGGGTGGAGGCCCAGCAGCATGCCGAGCAGCGTCGTCTTCCCCGCGCCATTGGCGCCGAGCAGTCCGGTCACGCCGCGCCCGACGTCCAACGTCGCGCCGTCCAGCGCCGTGGTGGTCCCCCAACGCTTCACCACGCCGACCGCGTGCACGACCGCACGCGGTTCGGACTGGTCGAGCATGGCGACCGAGCCTACGTGGTCGCTCAGGGCCCGCTTCCGGCAGCGACGGCACGCGCCGCGGTCGCTTCATCGACGTCGAACTCCTCGGCCACCTCCCACAGCGCAGCCGGGTCGCCGACCTCGACGCGGGCCTGCAGGAAGTGGGCGAGCTCGCCGGCGGGAACCAGGCGCGCGGCGACCTCACGGTCGACCCGCAGCTCCTCGCGATGGACGACGGCATCCCAGCTGGGGGGCGCATCGACGCGGTCGCAGCCGCCGCCACGCTCGTCGTGCACCAGCTCGTGGGCGAGGGCGCAGCGGCGGCGTCGCCGGTCGAGCGCGGGGTCGATCACGATCGCGGTGCGGTCACCGCGGCGGGCCAGCAACCCGCCGCCCAGCGTCGCCGCCACCGGATCGAGGCGGAACAGGATGTGCGGGCGGGACCTGAGGGCGGACCACGGATCCCAACGGGCAGGCGGGCGCCCGAGCTCGTCGGTCGCTGCGACCTGCGCCGCGGCCGACATCATCAGGTGCGTGAGTCGAACAGGCCGTCGATGTAGGCCTCGACTCGAGCCAGCTCGGCAGGCTCGAGCCGGCTCAGCTTGCGGCTGAGCGCGGCGAGATCGGACTTGGGCACGACGAAGGCCCGGGCCGAGCCGTTGGGGCCGCCGTAGAGGAAGCGGCCCAACTCACCCGGCTCGACCCCGATCGCCTCTTCCAGCAGCGGCACCAGCTTGGGCCGGGGAAGCGTCTCGCCCGTGATCCACTTCGACACCGTCTGTTGGCTGACCCCGACCCGCTTCGCGAGATCGGCCTGCACGAGCCCGTGGCGAACGAGCAGGTCTTCGAGGTGGGCGCCGAAACGGGAGCGTTGGATCGGGGGCACCGAGCGAGTCTTCCACGCTCGTCGGTGGTACAACCCTCGCTTGTTCCACCCGTGGCGCGGGTTGGTGCTTCGGTGCCACGGGTACAGCGGAAGCGATGAACGCACTCGGCCCGACCCCCTCTCGAGCCTTGCTCGAGCGTCACCTCGCCCGCCTCTGGGGTCGCCGTGTGGCCGACCTCCGGCGCCGCCGCGGGATCAGTCAGCAAGCCCTCGGGCGTCGCTGCTCGGTCACCCAGCAGACGATCAGCAAGGTCGAGCGCGGTGAGGTGCTGCCTGGCGACGGGCTCAAGGTCGCGCTCGCCACCGCGCTCTCGGTCTCGCCCGGTGGGCTCTTCGCGTGGCCCCGCGATGCCACGGCCCCGCGTCGCACGGGTTCGGTGGCGGGTGGCCTGACGGACGCACGTTGACCCGGCGTACCCTTTAGGCATGCCCGAGCTGCGTTCCCGTACGACCACCCACGGCCGGAACCAGGCCGGCGCCCGCGCCCTGTGGCGGGCGACCGGCATGACCGACGAGGACTTCGACAAGCCGATCGTCGCGATCGCGAACAGCTACACGCAGTTCGTGCCCGGCCACGTGCACCTCAAGGACATGGGCGACATCGTGGCGGCAAAGGTCGCCGAAGCCGGCGGGGTGGCCCGCGAGTTCCACACCATCGCGGTCGACGACGGCATCGCGATGGGCCACGGCGGCATGCTCTACTCGCTGCCCAGCCGCGAGATCATCGCCGACTCGGTCGAGTACATGGTCAACGCGCATTGCGCCGATGCGCTGGTGTGCATCTCGAACTGCGACAAGATCACGCCGGGCATGCTCAACGCCGCGCTGCGGCTCAACATCCCGACGGTGTTCGTGTCGGGCGGGCCGATGGAGGCGGGCAAGGCGCTGGTCGTGAACGGCGTCGCGCAGGCGCCGACCGATCTCATCACGGCGATCTCGGCGAGCGCCAACGACGAGGTGAGCGACGACGGTCTGTCAGAGGTCGAGCGCTCGGCCTGTCCCACGTGCGGCTCGTGCTCGGGCATGTTCACGGCCAACTCGATGAACTGCCTCACCGAGGCTCTCGGCCTGTCGCTGCCGGGCAACGGCTCCACGCTCGCCACGCACGCGGCGCGGCGCGAGCTGTTCGAGCGGGCGGGCACGACCGTCGTCGAGCTGGCCCGCCGCTGGTACGAGAAAGACGACGCGTCCGTGCTGCCGCGCAACGTGGCCAGCCGCGACGCGTTCGAGAACGCGATGGCGCTCGACATGGCCATGGGCGGGTCGACGAACACCGTGCTGCACATCCTGGCTGCCGCCACCGAGGCCGGCCACGACTTCGACATCGACGCCATCGACGCCATCAGCCGGCGCGTGCCGTGCATCTGCAAGGTCGCGCCGAGCAGCGACTTCCACATGGAGGACGTGCACCGCGCCGGCGGCATCCCGGCCATCCTCGGCGAGCTCGATCGTGGCGGGCTGCTCCACCGGGACGTCCACGCCGTGCACGCGGCGTCGCTGGAGGACTGGCTCGCGGCCTGGGACGTGCGCCGACCCGACCCCGCGCCGGCGGCGGTCGAGCTGTTCCACGCCGCCCCTGGCGGGGTCCGCACGGTCGTGCCGTTCTCCACGGAGAACCGCTGGAAGCGGCTCGACAAAGACGCGGCCACCGGCTGCATCCACGACGTCGAGCACGCGTACTCCGTCGACGGTGGCCTCGCCGTGCTGCGCGGCAACCTCGCGGAAGAGGGCAGCGTGATCAAGGCCGCCGGCATCGACGAGTCGCTCTGGATCTTCCGCGGGCCGGCGCGGGTGGTCGAGAGCCAGGAGGAGGCCGTCGAGGTGATCCAGGGGGGCCTCGTGCTGGCGGGCGAGGTGCTCGTGGTCCGCTACGAAGGACCGTCGGGCGGCCCCGGCATGCAGGAGATGCTGTACCCGACCGCGTTCTTGAAGGGCGCCGGGCTCGGACAGAAGTGCGCGCTCGTCACCGATGGCCGCTTCTCGGGCGGATCGTCCGGCCTCGCCATCGGCCACGTCGCGCCGGAGGCGGCCTGGGGTGGCCTGATCGGGCTGGTCGAGGACGGCGACTCGATCGAGATCGACGTCCACGGCCGGCGGCTGCACCTCGACGTGCCGGACAAGGTGCTCGCCGAGCGGCGCGCCAAGATGAACGCGAGCGAGCGGCCCTGGCAGCCGAAGGACCGCCAGCGCACGGTCAGCGGGGCGCTGCGGGCCTATGCCGCCCTGGCGTCGTCGGCCTCCACGGGTGCCACCCGCGATCTCCGCCGGCTCGGCTGAACGACGGCGGTCGAGCCGCCGGCCCCGGCGCCCGGCGTCCCGGATCGTCCCGGATCGCCGCCTCCGTCGGTTCAGGATGTTGCCTTGCTCCTGCGTGCTTGCGGCTGCGATACTTTCGAGCGATGACGCCGCCGACCCTCCTCGTAGCCATCGCCTAGCGCACGCCTTCGCTCTCCGCGTGCGCTCACGACCTCCCTCGGCGGGAGGTCGTCGCAGTTTTCGGGTCGGTCTCCGGTCGGCTCGATGCACTCGTCCGAACCCGACCCGCACCCACATCCCGATGGGGGATCCGATGGAACTGAACGGTGGCCAAGCGCTGATCAAGTCGCTGGAGATGGAAGGCGTCGAGGTCATGTTCGGCCTGCCTGGCGGCGCGATCCTCCCGGTGTACGACCCGATCATCGACTCGCCGATCCGCCACGTGCTCGTGCGCCACGAGCAGGGCGCCGGCCACATGGCCGAGGGCTACGCGCACGTCACCGGACGCCCCGGCGTGGCCATGGTCACCAGCGGGCCCGGCGCCACGAACATCGTGACGCCCCTGGCCGACGCCTACATGGACTCGGTCCCGCTCGTCGTGATCACCGGCCAGGTCGGCACGGCCTCGATCGGCACCGACGCGTTCCAGGAAGCCGACATCACCGGCATCACGCAGTCGGTCACCAAGCACAACTTCCTGGTCACCGAGGCCGCCGACCTCCCCCGGGTCGTGCGGGAGGCCTTCCACATCGCCACGACGGGGCGGCCCGGCCCCGTGCTGATCGACGTGCCGAAGGACATCGTCGATCCCACGAACCCCCGTTCGGCCATGAAGTGGTACTGGCCGAGCGACGCCGACGTGGCCGCCGGCCTGCCCGGCTACAACCCGGTCACGATCGGCGACCCCGCGCAGATCCGCAAGGCGGCCGAGCTGATCCTCGAAGCGCGCAAGCCGGTGCTCTACGTGGGCGGCGGCGTGCTGAAGGCGCGGGCTGCCGACGCCCTGCGCGAGCTGGCCGAGCTGACCGACATCCACGTCGTCACGACGCTGATGGCTCGGGGAGCGTTCCCCGACGACCATCGGCTGTGCCTCGGCATGCCGGGCATGCACGGCAACTACACGGCGATCATGTCGATGCAGGAGAGCGACCTGCTGATCGCGCTCGGCTCGCGGTTCGACGATCGGGTCACCGGCAAGGTGCCGGCCTTCGCGCCCGACGCCAAGATCATCCACGTCGACATCGACCCCGCCGAGCTGGGCAAGGTCCGGCGCCCGGACGTCGGCATCGTCGGCGACTGTCGGCTCGTGATCGAGGAGCTGGTCTCGGCCCTGCGGTCGTTGCTGGACGGCGGGGGCCGCTCGTTCGCGGACCGGTCGGCATGGAAGTCCCGGCTCTCGGGGTGGCAGGAGAAGTACCCGCTCGCCTACGAGCCGCCGGTCGACGGCGATCTGCTGAAGCCGCAGATGGTGCTCGAGCACCTGCGCGACTCCGTCCCGGAGGACACGATCCTCTGCTCGGGCGTCGGCCAGCACCAGATGTGGGCCAGCCAGTACTGGCGCTTCCGTCACCCCTACACCTGGGTCAACTCGGGTGGCCTGGGCACGATGGGCTTCGCCGTGCCCGCTGCGATCGGCGCAAAGGTCGGCCGGCCGGACCGCATGGTGTGGGCGGTCGACGGCGACGGCTGCTTCCAGATGACGGCGCAAGAGCTGGTCACCGCGTCGGCCGAGCGCGTTCCCATCAAGGTGGCGATCCTCAACAACGCCTACCTCGGCATGGTCCGCCAGTGGCAGGAGATGTTCTACGAGGAGCGGTATTCCGAGGTGTACCTCTCACCCGACCTTCCCGACTACGTGAAGTGGGCCGAGGCGATGGGCTGCGTGGCGTTCCGGGTCGAGTCGCCTGAGGAGATCCAGCCCACGATCGACAAGGCCAACGAGATCGACGACCGGCCGGTCGTGGTCGACTTCCGCACCGACGCCGCTGAGAAGGTGTTCCCGATGGTCGCTGCCGGCCGCTCGAACAGCGAGGTGCAGGTGCCGCCGTTCCAACGAGACGGGCAGTCGTGAGCGCCAACGGGGAGATCGACGAGCAGCCGATCGCCCATCACACGCTCTCGGTGCTGGTGGAGAACAAGGCCGGCGTGCTGGCCCGGGTCGTGAACCTGTTCTCTCGGCGGGGATACAACATCAGCTCGCTCGCGGTCGCGCCGACCGACGACGACCGCTTCAGCCGCATCACGATCGTGGTCGACGTGGCCTCGTCGCCCCTCGAGCAGATCGTGAAGCAGCTCGACAAGCTCATCAACGTGGTGCGGATCACCGAGCACGACCCGCGGGACTCGGTGGAGCGCGAGCTGCTGCTGGTGACCGTCTCGGTCGACCCGTCGACCCGGACCGAGATGCTCGATCTGGCCCACGAGGTCGAGGGCCGGATCCTCGAGGATGCCGACGGGCGGATCACCCTCTCCTACGAGAACGATCCGTCCAAGGTGGACGTCGTCGAGGAGCGTCTGCGACCCTTCGGGATCATCGAGCTGCAGCGAACGGGCCGCGTGGCCCTCCCCAAGCTGGAACGAGAGGCGTCCCTCGCCTCGGACGAAGCCTGAGAGCAAGGAACCCTGAGATGGCGAACGTGTACTACGAGAAGGATGCCGATCGGTCGGTCCTGGTGGGCCGCAAGGTCGCGGTGCTCGGCTACGGCTCACAGGGCCATGCGCATGCGCTGAACCTCAAGGAGTCCGGCATCGACGTGCGCGTCGGGCTGCGGGACGGGTCCTCGTCCAAGGCCAAGGCGCAGGATGCCGGGCTGCGGGTCGTGTCCCCGGCCGAGGCCGCGGCCGAGGCCGACCTGATCATGATGCTGCTGCCGGACACCGAGATCGGCGCCGTGTACGACGCCGAGGTGGCGCCGAACCTGTCCGAGGGCGACGCGCTGTTCTTCGCGCACGGCTTCAACGTGCGGTTCGGCTACGTGCAGGCGCCGGCCGGCGTCGACGTCTGCATGGCCGCGCCGAAGGGGCCGGGGCACCTCGTGCGCCGCACGTACACCGAGGGGGGCGGCGTGCCGTGCCTCATCGCCGTGGCGCAGGATGCCTCGGGCTCGGCACGCGAGCTGGCACTGGCCTATGCCGACGCCATCGGTGGCACCCGGGCTGGCGTGCTCGAGACCACGTTCGAGGAGGAGACCGAGACCGATCTCTTCGGCGAGCAGGTGGTGCTCTGCGGCGGGCTCACCGCGCTGGTCCAGGCCGGGTTCGAGACGTTGGTCGACGCCGGGTATCAGCCCGAGTCTGCGTACTTCGAGTGCTTGCACGAGCTGAAGCTGATCGTCGACCTCATGTACGAGGAGGGGATCGCCGGGATGCGCTACTCGATCTCAACGACGGCCGAGTATGGCGACCTCACCCGCGGGCCGCGCATCATCACCGACGAGACCAGGGCCGAGATGCGCACGATCCTCGAGGAGATCAAGAGCGGCAAGTTCGCCGAGGAGTTCATGGGCGAGGTGCGCGGCGGCGGCGACCAGTTCGAGGCCCTGCGCAAGCGCGGCGCCGAGCACCAGATCGAGCAGGTCGGCAAGGAGCTGCGCGGCATGATGCCGTGGATCTCCGCCGGGAAGCGCTCGGTCACCGAGATCTCCGGCGGCGACTGAACCAGATACCCGACCCAGCCGGTCGGGATTGCGATACGTTGCTCGCATGAGCAACGACAGCTGGGGCTTCGAGACCCGACAGATCCATGCCGGCCAAGAGGCCGACCCGACGACCGGCGCGCGGGCGGTGCCGATCTACCAGACGACCTCGTACCAGTTCCGGGACTCGGCGCACGCGTCGAACCTCTTCGCGCTGGCCGAGGTCGGCAACATCTACACCCGGATCATGAACCCGACCCAGGTCGTGGTGGAGGCGCGAGTCGCCGCGCTCGAAGGCGCGCCGGACACCGCGCTCGGCATCCCCGGCGCGCTGGCCGTCGCGTCCGGCCAGGCCGCCGAGACCATCGCCATCCTCAACCTGGCCGAGGCCGGCAGCCACATCGTTTCCTCACCGTCGCTCTACGGCGGCACCTACAACCTCTTCCACTACACGCTGCCGAAGCTCGGCATCGAGGTCACGTTCGTGGAGGACCCCGACGACCTCGAGCAGTGGCGGGCCGCGTCCCGGCCCAACACCAAGGCGTTCTACGGCGAGAGCATCGGCAACCCGAAGAACGACTTCTTCGACATCGCCGGCGTCTCGTCCGTCGCCCACGACGTGGGCGTGCCGCTGATCATCGACAACACGGTGGCCAGCCCATGGCTGATCCGGCCGTTCGAGCACGGCGCCGACATCGTCGTGCACTCGGCCACCAAGTTCATCGGCGGGCACGGCACCTCGATCGGCGGCGTGATCGTGGACGCCGGCAGCTTCGACTTCTCGGCCAACGACCGCTTCCCGCAGTTCACCGAGCCCGACCCGAGCTACCACGGCCTGCAGTACTGGCCGGCGCTCGGCCCCGGCGCCTACATCCTGAAGGCTCGCGTGCAGCTGCTGCGCGACATCGGCGCCGCCATCTCGCCGTTCAACGCCTTCCTGCTGCTGCAGGGCCTGGAGACGCTGAGCTTGCGGCTCGAGCGCCACAACGCCAACGCCCAGGCGGTCGCCGAGTACCTCGCTGGTCACGCTCAGGTCGAGCGGGTGCAGTTCGCCGGCCTGCCCGACTCGCCGTGGCACGCGAAGGCGAACGAGCTGACCGGGGGGCGTGGCTTCGGCTCGGTGCCGGCGTTCGTCATCACGGGGGGCAAGGAGGCGGGCCAGCGCTTCGTCGAGGGGCTGTCGCTGCACAGCCACGTCGCCAACATCGGCGACGTGCGCAGCCTCGCCATCCACCCGGCGTCGACGACGCACTCGCAGCTGACCGAGACCGAGCAGCTCAGCACGGGCGTGGACCCCGGCCTGGTGCGCCTGTCCGTCGGCCTCGAGACGATCGAGGACATCCTCGCCGACCTCGACGCCGGCTTCCGCGCCGCCAAGTAGCCCCCGCCCGCTTCTGGCGTACCGGCGGTGCCCAGGGGCGCCGGTTCGGTGCGCCAGAACGGGCGGGTTCAGCCGAGGGCGGCGACGACGTGGTCGATGCAGCGGGTGAGGGCGGCGATGTCGTCGGGCTCGATGGCGGGGAACATCGCGAAGCGCATCTGGTTGCGGCCGAGCTTGCGGTAGGACTCGGTGTCGACGACCCCGTTGCGGCGCAGCACGGCCGACACCACGGTGGCGTCGATGCGATCGTCGAGGTCGATGGTGGCGACCACGGGGCTGCGGTCGGCGGGATCGGCCACGAAGGGGGTGGCGTAGTCGGAGGCTTCGGCCCACGAGTACATCGTCTGCGCCGACCGGTCGCAGCGCGACGCGGCCCACTCGAGGCCGCCGTTCTCGAGGATCCACTCGACCTGCTGCACGGCCAGGAACACCGTGGCCAGCGCCGGCGTGTTGTACGTCTGATCCTTGCGCGAGTTGTCGAGGGCGATCGACAGGTCGATCGAGCCCGGGATCCAGCGGCCGCTCGCCTTGATCGCCTCGATGCGCTCGATGGCCGCCGGCGAGCAGGCCGCCAGCCACAGCCCGCCGTCGCTGGCCAGGCACTTCTGCGGCGCGAAGTAGTAGACGTCGGTCTGGCTGGGGTCGAATCGCACGCCGCCGGCGGCCGAGGTCGCGTCGACGGCGACGAGCTGCCCGTCGGTGGCGCCGGCCGGGCGGGCGAGCGCCATGGCGACGCCGGTCGAGGTCTCGTTGTGGGTCAGGGCGTAGAGGTCGACGTCGGGCGATGCGACGGCGTCGGGATGGGTGCCGGGCTCGCTCCTGACGACCTCGGGGTCGTCGAGGAACGGCGCCGCCTCGGCCGCCTGGGCGAACTTGGACGAGAACTCGCCGAACGCGAGGTGCTGGCTGCGCTGCTCGATGAGCCCGAAGGTGGCGGCGTCCCAGAACGCGGTGGTGCCGCCGTTGCCGAGCAGCACCTCGTAGCCGTCGGGCAGCGAGAACAGCTCGCTGAGGCCGTTGCGCAGCTGCCCGACCGTGAACCGGACCCCAGCCTGGCGGTGGCTGGTGCCGAGGTACGTGCCGGCCTGGGCGGCCAGGGCGGCGACGGCCTCGGGGCGCACCTTCGACGGCCCGCACCCGAAGCGTCCGTCGCTGGGCAGGAGGTCCGGCGGGAT
>JAODBM010000067.1 GCA_025463985.1 Acidimicrobiales bacterium | reverse complement strand
CCCGACCGCGGCCGACACCCGCCCGACCTCGAGCGCGAGCGCGGTGGGCGAGCGCAGCCCGGCGGCCGAGGTCCCGAACCGCGACCGCGGCCCCGCCGATCGGGCCGGCAGCGATGGCAACCGTCCTGATCGCAACCAGCCCGCTCGCAACCAGGCCGACCGCAGCAGCAGTGACCGCAATCAGGGTGACCGCAATCAGGGTGACCGCAATCAACAGCCACAAGCTCGGGCAGCAGCCCAGGGAAGCCAAGCCGGCCCGGGGAACCAGGCGGGGTCCGCCAACCACGCGGGCCAGGCCAACCAGAACCAGGGCGCCCAGGGGCATCAAGGCAACCAGGGGAACCAGAACCAGGCCAACCAGGTCGGTCAGGGTGACGACGGCGAGAGCGGCAACCGGCGGCGGCGGCGCCGCGGTCGCGACCGCGATCGCGCTGCGGACGTCGATGAGGTGTTCGCGGGCGAGCCCGTGGACGTCGAGGGCCTGCTCGACCTCCGGGACGAGGGCTACGGCTTCCTGCGCCTGAAGGGCTACCTGCCGTCGCGGGACGACGTCTACGTCTCGGTGAAGCAGACCCGGCAGCTGAACCTGCGCAAGGGCGACCGGCTCAAGGGCAAGGCCCGGCCGGCCGGCCGCAACGAGAAGAACCCCGCGCTCCTCCAGATCGACGAGGTCAACGGCACGAGCCCCGACACCGCACGCCAGCGGGCCCGGTTCGAGGACCTCACCCCGCTCTTCCCCGACTCGACGCTGCGCCTGGAGCGATCCGACGCCCCGTTGAACATGACGGCGCGCATCGTCGACCTCATCTCGCCTATCGGCAAGGGCCAGCGCGGCCTCATCGTGTCGCCGCCGAAGGCCGGCAAGACCACCGTGATGAAGGAGATCGCCCGGTCGATCGAGCGCAACAACCCCGAGGTCGAGCTGATCGTGCTGCTCGTCGACGAGCGGCCCGAGGAGGTCACCGACATGAAGCGGTGGCTCGACCGGGGCGAGGTGGCGGCCTCCACGTTCGACCGCCCGGCCGAGGAGCACACGCAGGTGGCCGAGCTGGTCATCGAGCGGGCCAAGCGCATGGTCGAGGAGGGCAAGGACGTCGTGATCATCCTCGACGGCATCACCCGCCTGGCCCGGGCCTACAACCTGGCCGCGCCGGCCACCGGGCGCATCATGTCCGGCGGCATCGACACGGGGGCCTTGTACCCGCCCAAGAAGTTCTTCGGTGCGGCCCGCAACGTCGAGGAGGGCGGCTCGCTCACGATCCTGGCCACGGCCCTCGTCGAGACCGGCTCGAAGATGGACGAGGTGATCTTCGAGGAGTTCAAGGGCACCGGCAACATGGAGCTGAAGCTCGACCGGCGCCTCGCGGATCGGCGCATCTTCCCGGCCATCGACGTGGACGCCTCCTCCACCCGCCACGAGGAGCTGCTGTTCGAGCGGCGCCAGCTCGAGCAGGTCTGGAAGCTGCGCCGGGTGCTCTCGGGGCTCAAGGCCGACGAGGGGGCGAGCAGCGCCGCCGGTCTCGAGCTGCTGATCGACCGCATGAAGAGCTTCAAGAGCAACGCGGAGTTCCTGGCCGAGATCGCCAAGGCGTCCACCGCCGGCTGACGGTCGCCGAGGCCCGCGCTGCTCGGGAAGACCCGGGAATGCGGGCCGGTTGTACCCACTGCACACGCGTGCGCCGGTTGGCGGACGCCGAGACCGAAGCGCAACACTGGAGCCACCATGAAGGCCGACATCCACCCCAACTACCTCGAGACGCAGGTCCGCTGCAGCTGCGGCAACACGTTCACGACCCACTCGACCCAGGAGAAGATCTCCGTCGAGCTGTGCAACGAGTGCCACCCCTTCTACACGGGCAAGCAGAAGCTGGTCGACACGGGCGGTCGCATCGACCGCTTCGAGCGCCGCTACGGCCGCCGCGGCAAGTAGCCACGTCCCCGTCTCCCACGATCCGCTCGTGCCGGGTGACCTCCGCTCCGGCGGGGCCCGCCCGGCACGAGCGGCGCGTCTGGGCCCAGGTCGCCAAGGTCGCCCGGTGACCGACCACGCCGATCGAGCGCCGTTGCTCGCGGCCAAGCTCGCCGCGCTCGTGCGCGAGCGGTGGGGCGAGGGCGAGGGCGAGGCCGCTCGGCCCCGGGTCGCCGGTTCGCTGCCCGGCGGCGCCACCCTGCTTGCCGGCCAGCGGTTGTGGGCGCTGCTCGACGATGACCCGACCAGGCGCCTCGGCTCGGTGCTGGCTGTCGCCCGGCGGCGCGGTGCCACCGAGGTCGACGTGCTGGTCGACGACCCGGACGATGCCGCGGTGGTGGCCCGCCGAGCCTCCATGTTCGCGACCCCCGTCACCGTCTGGTCGATCGAGGGCCGCACGCTGAGGCCTGCCGAGCCGGCGCCCGTCGCCGCCCGCCTCGTGCCGGCGCCCGAGGCCGAGCTGTACCGACCGGTGCTTGCGCGCGCTGGGCTCGACGTGGTCGAGGAGCGCGGCGAGATCATCGGCGAGGTGCTCGGACTCGAGGTCGCCCGCGTGGTGGTCGACGCCCATGGCGCCCGCGTCGAGGCTGGTGTCGGACGGTTCGACCGCGAGGCGGGCGCGATGATGTTCGGCCACCTCGCCGAGGCCGACGCGCTCCAGCGCGCCGCCGACGTCGTGCGCGAGATCCGCCGCCCGGGCGCCGCGCCGCACCCGCTCAACCAGCTCGTGCCCGAGCGGTGGCTGCGGTCGCTCATCGTGGCCGATCCGACGGTCGTCGGTGCGACCGTGCTCGCACCCGTCGAGTCGGCGCTGCCGCGCCGCAACCTCAAGGAACAGAGCGTCGCCACCGCGGTGGGACACGGCCCGTCGGGTGAGCCGGTCGTGGTGGTGTGCTCGACCGGCGTCGACCTCGAGCTCGTGCCGGCCGCGGCCGACGACCGGCTCGCGCATGCGCCGGGGGCGCGGCTGGTGCTGGTCGTGCCCGCGGCCGACGCGCTGCCCGTGGCGACCGAGCTGTCCCAGACGCTGGTCGACCCGGCCGAGATCGTGGCCGTGCCCGCCGGATGGCGCGAGGGCGTCAGGGTGGGTGGGGGAGGGGCCTGATGTTGGACAAGCTGGAAGCCCTCGAGCGCGAGTTCGACGACGTCGAGGCCCGCCTCGCCGACCCCGCGGTCTTCGCCGACCACGACCGGTACCGCGACCTCGCCCGCCGGCACAAGGAGCTCGACGCGATCGTCAGCCGCGCCCGCGAGCTGCGCCAGCGGACCGAGGACCTCGCCACGGCCCGGGAGATGTTCAGCGACGCGTCCGGCGACGACCGGGAGATCGTGCGGGACGAGCTGACCGGTGCCGAGACCGACATCGAGCGGCTGAACGCCGAGCTGCGTCTGCTGCTCCTGCCGAAGGACCCGAACGAGGGCCGCAACGTCATCATCGAGCTGCGCGGAGCCGAGGGCGGCGAGGAGGCGAACCTGTTCGCCCGTGACCTGTTCGAGATGTACCGGGCCTTCGCGCAGCGCCAGGGCTGGACGCTGGAGGTGCTCGGCGCCGATCTCTCCGAGATGGGCGGCTACCACGACATCACGTTCCTGCTGAAGGGCGAGGGCGTCTGGACCCGCATGAAGCACGAGGCCGGTCCGCACCGGGTGCAGCGGGTGCCCGTCACCGAGTCGCAGGGCCGCATCCACACGTCGTCGGCCACGGCGACGGTGCTGCCCGAGGCCGACGAGGTGGAGGTCGACATCGACCCGGGTGACCTGCAGGTCGACGTGTACCGCTCCTCGGGGCCGGGCGGCCAGTCGGTCAACACCACCGACTCCGCCGTGCGGATCACCCACAAGCCCACGGGCGTGGTCGTGGCCATGCAGGACGAGAAGAGCCAGATCCAGAACCGGGCCAAGGCCATGCAGGTGCTGCGGTCGCGGCTGCTCAAGCTCGAGCAGGATCGGCAGGCCGCGGAGCTGTCCTCCGCCCGCCGCGACCAGGTCGGCGGCGGCGGCCGGTCGGAGAAGATCCGTACCTACAACTTCAAGGAGAACCGGGTCTCCGACCATCGCATCGGCCTCACCATCTACAAGCTCGACAAGGTGCTGGCCGGCGAGCTCGACGAGGTCAGCGACGCGCTCGTCCAGGACGAGCAGACCCGCCGCCTGACCGAGGACGCCTGAGGGTGGCGAAGCGGGCGGCCGTCGGCGCAGATTCTGCACCGATTCTGCGCCGACGGCGGTGAGCGTGGACCCCGGCTCCGCCGCCTCCTGGCGGCGGCTGCAGGACGCCGCGGTGGCCCAGCTGGCGCCCATCTTCGGCAACGACGCCGGCGGCCGCGAGGTGCGGTGGATGATCGAAGAGGCGTCGGGCTACGAGGGCGCGGACCTGCTCGTGCTGCTCGACCAGCCGGCGCCGGAGCGGGGGGCCGTCGCCCTCGCCGGCATGGTGCGGCGGCGGGTGGCAGGCGAGCCGATCCAGTACGTGCTCGGCCACTGGCCGTTCCGCATCCTCGACCTCCTCGTCGACCGCCGGGTGCTGATCCCGCGACCCGAGACCGAGCAGGTCGTCGAGCGGGCGCTGGCCGAGCTGGATGCGGTCACCCGGCCGGGACGGCGCGGCACGGTCGTGGACCTCGGGTCGGGCAGCGGTGCCATCGGCCTCTCCGTGGCCGCCGAGCGCCCGGGCACGACCGTGTGGTGCGTGGACGCGTCGGCCGACGCGCTGGCGGTCACCCGCGCCAACCTGGCAGGCCTGGGGATGGCGGGCGGGCGGGTGCGGGTGGCGGAGGGTTCGTGGTTCGAGCCGCTCCCGCCTGAGCTGCGCGGCGCGGTCGACCTCGTCGTGACCAACCCGCCGTACGTGGCCGCGGACGAGCTGCTGCCGCCGGAGGTGCAGGACTGGGAGCCGGCCGCGGCGCTGGTGGCCGGCCCGACGGGCCTCGAGGCCATCGAGCAGATCGTGGCCGAGGTTGGCGCGTGGCTGGCACCGGGCGGGGCGCTCGTGGTCGAGATCGGCGCCACCCAGGGGCCGGCTGCCAGCGAGATCGCCGCGGTGGCCGGCTTCGTCGACATCGCCCTTCACCCCGACCTGGCCGGCCATGACCGCGCCCTCGTCGCCCGCACCCCGGCCTGACCGCCATCCGGTCGGCCGGGGCGACCGCTTCTACTCCACGGTCGCCGCGGCGCTGGTCGAGCGGGGCGAGGTCGGGGCGGACCTAACGTGCCCGCCGTGGAGCAGCCCATCGACCCCGACACGGTGCTGGACGCCGCCGGCCCGGCGGCGATCGAGCGGGCCGTGGCCGTGCTACGCGCCGGGGGCACGGTCGTGCTGCCGACCGACACCGTCTACGGGCTGGCCGCGCTGCCGTCAGTCCCGGGTGCCACCGAGCAGCTGTTCGCGCTCAAGCAGCGGTCGGCGGGCCAACCCCTGGCCGTGCTCGTGGCCGATGCCGACCAGGCCCGCCACTTGATCGAGCCGCCGGATCCTGACGTCGAGCGCTGGATGTCCACGCTGTGGCCGGGGCCGCTCACGCTGGTGCTCGGGCGTTCGGGCTCGGCGCGCGCCCTCGAGCTCGGCGGCGATCCCGCCACGATCGGCGTCCGCTGCCCCGCCGACGCCCTCCTGCGATCGCTGGCGTCGATCGTCGGTCCCATCGCGACGACCAGCGCCAACCGCCACGGCGAGCCCACGCCCGCGACGGCCTGGGAGGCCGCCGAGGCGCTGACCGCGCCAGCCGACCTCGTGCTCGACGGCGGCCGGCGGGCCGGCGTGCCCTCGACCGTCGTCGATGCCGCCGCGCGCCCCTGGCGTCTGCTGCGCGACGGCGCGATCGCGGCCGACGTGCTGCGCACGGCGGCGTCCTGAACGGTTGGCACCGGGTCGACCCGGCGGGCATGCTCGTCGCCGGCGTTCGCCTCGACGCCTTCCCCCGCAGGAGCTTCGACCGGCCATGACCACTCGCATCGGCGCCGCCCTCATCCTCCTCGGTGCCGGGCTCTTCGCCGTCCGGGCCTTCGGCGCGCTGGGCGGCGCCTCCGACATCGCGGCGGCCCTGTGCATCGTGCTGGGTGCCCTCGGCGTCGCCATCGACGGCGAGGCCGCCGACCGCGCCGACTGAGCCGTCGCCGCTCAGCTGAGGTGGAACACGCCGTCGGGCGCGAGGTGACCGGGCCGGCCAGCCGTCTCCTCGGTCATCAGCTCGTCCATGAGGCTGGCGTCCTCGCTCGTGCCCCACGCCCGGCGACCATCGGCCAGCAGGAGGGCGAGGCAGGCGGTCTCGGGCTCGCCGGACCGGTCGTGCATGACCGTGGAGGACTCCACGGTGACCGCGCCGTCGTGCTCCTCGACCAGCTCTCGGCATGGGAGCGCGTCGACCTCGGCCTGCGCATCGTGGTGGCGGAACGGCGTGGCCGGCGGTCGTGACGAGTACACGCCGAACGCGTGCTTGGTGATCCAGCCGCCGTTGGCGGTGCAGAGCCCGATGGCGGCGGGGTCCTCGCGCAGCACGCCGGTCATCGTGGCGATCGAGTGCATCACGTAGTTGTTCCACGGCCCGCCGGCGAAGCTCAGCCCCCCGGTGACCGTGAGCTGCCGGTCGAGGGCTAGGCCCAGCTCGCGGGCCGCGATCTGCACGGCGCTCGGGAAGCACGAGTACAGGTCGACGTGGGCCAGGTCGTCGACGTCGATCCCGGCCAGGTCGAGGCAGGTGCGCCCCGCCAGCCGGATGGCGGGGGAGGAGGCCAGGTCGGCGCGGTTCGACACCAGCCAGTGATCGTGGGCATCGGTGCCGGACCACGGGAACACCCAACGATCGGCGGGCACGCCCAGCGCCCGCGCCCGCTCGACCGAGCACACGATCACGGCCGCGCTCTGCTCGACGGCGGCGTTCGAGTTCATGCGCTTCGTGTACGGGAAGCCGACCATGCGGTTGTCGGCGCTCGGCGTGCGCAGCTCGTCGGGGGAGTAGCGCTGCTGGATCCATGCGTGCGGGTTCGTGGCCGCGACCTCGCTGAACCGCGACCAGAGCCCGGCGATGCGGTCCCGGTGCTCGTCGATCGTGAGCCCATCGGCGGCCCGCAGCGCGTTGTCGAACAGGGGATACCAGGTGATCGGCATCACTGCGCCCCGGGCCAGCTCGTTCGGGTGCGAGAGCGGCCGGTCGTCGCCAACCTTGAGGTCGGGCGCGGCGTCCTCCGGCTCGATCGTCCAGTCCGGCCTCGCGCCCGCGCGGCGCACGGCGGTGCGAGTGCGCCAGGCCTCGCCGCCGGTCAGGAGCACTACGTATGCGCGGCCCGCGGCGATGTCGAGCGCGGCCCGGTTCACCATGGATTGCGTCTCGTTGCCGCCCGCGGCGGTG
>JAODBM010000065.1 GCA_025463985.1 Acidimicrobiales bacterium | reverse complement strand
TCTGACGCCGGCCGTCCGACCGGCGCGCAGCCCTTATCCACCCGAACGAGAGAGATCACGGAGGTCTCGATGCCGCAGTACAAGGTCGCCATCCTCATGGGCTCGCCCAACGATCGACCCAAGATGGAACCGGCCGCGGAGACGCTCGCGGCGTTCGGCATCGAGGCCGACGTGCGGGTGATGTCGGCGCATCGCACGCCGGCGGCCGTGGCCGAGCTGGCGTCCGGCGCCCGCGAAGCCGGCTACTCGGCGCTGATCTGCGGCGCGGGCATGGCCGCGCACCTGGCCGGCGCGGTGGCCGCGCACACGACCCTGCCGGTGGTCGGCGTCCCGCTGTCGGGCGGCGCGCTCAACGGGGTCGACGCGCTCTACGCCACGGTCCAGATGCCCAAGGGCGTGCCGGTGGCGACCGTCGCGGTCGACGGGGCGGTCAACGCAGCGCTGCTCGTCGTGCAGATCCTGTCGCTCGGCGACGACGGCCTCGTCGCGCAGCTCGCGGCCGACCGGGAGGCACGCGCCCGGGCCTGACGCGATCAGTGCGGCGTCGGGAAGCGGATGCCGCCGGGCTCGAAGGGTGAGGGGATGACGCCCGGCTCCTGGGCGGGCGCGAGCTCGGGCGCGGTCCCGTTGTTCTTGCGCGCGTCCTTCTCGGCCCGCTTGCGGGCCTTGATCTCCTGGCGGCTCTCCTTCGGCGCCACGGCCGCGGGCCGCGCCCCCGCTGAATTGCGAACCCCTGACGCGGCCAGCGCACAGGCGACGCAGAACCCGGGCTTCTTCTCGCCGAAGGGAAAGAGAAGGCAGCGCGCGCAGAACCCGTTGTTGCACTTTCGACAGTTGCCGACAGATAGCTCGAACGAGTGCTTCACGCAGTGAGTGGTCACGCGGCAAGCCCTCCGGGGGTCCGATTCCGCAGCGGCCCATCGGCTCCGAGGGCGGGGATGTGAGGCCTGGCCACGCTCTTCACCCGTCGGAAGGGCTGTCGGTGAGGAAGGCCAGGGCGGTACGGTCGAGCCGTGAAGCCCGTCATCCCCAACGTGCTGGCCAGCCGCTACGCCAGCGCCGACATGGCCCGGCTGTGGTCCGCGGAGCACAAGGTCGTGCTCGAGCGCCAGCTCTGGCTCGCGGTGCTGCGGGCCCAGCGCGATCTCGGCGCCGACGTGGCCGACCCGGTCGTGGCCGCCTACGAGGCGGTGATCGACGACGTCGACCTGGCGTCCATCGCCGAGCGAGAGCGGGTCACCCGCCACGACGTCAAGGCCCGGATCGAGGAGTTCTCGGCCCTGGCGGGGCACGAGCAGATCCACAAGGGCATGACCTCGCGCGACCTCACCGAGAACGTCGAGCAGCTCCAGGTGCGCCAGGCCTTGCAGCTCGTGCGGGCACGGCTGGTCGCCGTGCTCGCACGGCTGGCGGAGCGCGCCGCCGAGCACGCCACGCTCGTGCTGACCGGCCGCAGCCACAACGTCCCGGCGCAGGCCACCACGCTCGGCAAGCGGTTCGCGAACGCTGGTGAGGAGGTCCTCCAGGCGCTGCACCGCATCGACGACCTGTTGGCGCGGTACCCCCTGCGCGGCATCAAAGGACCGGTCGGCACGCAGCAGGACATGCTCGACCTGCTCGGCTCGGCGGAGGCCGTCGACCAGCTGGAGGCGGCCGTGGCCGAGCACCTCGGGTTCGATGCGGCGCTCACCAACGTCGGCCAGGTCTATCCCCGCTCGCTCGACCTCGACGTGGTCTCCGCGCTCGTGCAGGCCGCCTCCGGTCCGGCCAGCCTGGCCACCACGATCCGCCTGATGGCCGGCCACGAGCTGGTCACCGAGGGGTTCAAAGCCGGCCAGGTCGGCTCGTCGGCCATGCCCCACAAGATGAACACCCGCTCGTGCGAGCGCATCTGTGGTTTCCACGCCATCCTCGGCGGCCACCTGGCGATGGTTGCGCGGCTCAGCGGCGACCAGTGGAACGAGGGCGACGTCAGCTGCTCGGTCGTCCGCCGCGTGGCGCTGCCCGACGCCTTCCTGGCGCTCGATGGCCAGCTCGAGACCTTCCTCACCGTGCTCGACGACTTCGGCGCGTACCCCGCCGTGATCGACCGTGAGCTGCGCCGCTACCTGCCGTTCCTCACCACGACCAAGGTGCTCATGGCGTCGGTCCGCGCCGGCGTCGGCCGAGAGGTGGCTCACGAGGCGATCAAGGAGCACGCGGTGGCCGTGGCCCTCGAGATGCGAGAGAAGGGCAGCGAGGGCAACGACCTGCTCGAGCGCCTGGCCGGCGACGAGCGCCTCGGTCTCTCCGCCGAGGCCGTCGCAAGCGTGGTGGCCGAGCCGCTCACGTTCGTGGGCACCGCCTCCGCGCAGGTCGCGGCGTTCGTCGCCCAGGTCCAGGGGCTGGTCGACGCCGATCCCGACTCGGCGTCCTACCGTCCGTCCCCGATCCTGTAGCCCAGCGCGAGGGGAGACCGCCGCATGCCCGTCGAACCCGCTGGGGTGCCCCTCACCACTGGTCTGCCGCTCGGCCCCGACTCCGTGTCGTGGCTCGTCATCCGCGAGCCGGCCGTCATCGCGTCCAGCGCCGGCCGAGCGCTGCTGCTGCAGGTCGCGCACCCGTCGGTGGCCGCCGGCGTCGAACAGCACTCCGACTACCGCGCCCACCCGTGGGGCCGGCTGTTCCGCACGCTCGACACCATGCTGAAGCTGGCGTTCGCGCCGCCCGCGGTGGGCAGGCGCAAGGCCGAGCTGTTGGCTCGCCGACACGGCGCCGTGCGCGGGCGCACCGACGACGGCACCGCGTACGACGCTCGGGACGCGGATCTGTTGTTGTGGGTGTGGGCCACCCTCGCCGACTCGTCGCTGCTCGGGTATCGCATGAGCGTCGGGCGGCTCGACGAGCCCCTGGCCGACCGGTTCGTCCGGGAGCAGGCCCTGATCGCCATGGCGTGCGGCGTGCCCGAGGGCCGCGCCCCCGAGACGGCCGCCGACCTGCGCGCCTACGTCGACCAGGTGGTGGCCACGGACCTGCGCGTCACCGACACCGCTCGCACCGTTGCCGAGCAGATCCTGCGGCCGCCCGTGCCCTGGCCGGTACGGCCCCTCGCTGGTGCCGGCAACGCGCTGGTCACCACCGCGCTGCTCCCCGCGTCGCTGCGCGAGCCGCTCGGCCTGCCCTGGAGCCCCAGCCGCGCCCGAGCGGCGACGGCCGCGTTCGCGGCGGCTC
>JAODBM010000064.1 GCA_025463985.1 Acidimicrobiales bacterium | reverse complement strand
TACGACCGGTCGGCACCGCTGAGGGTCCTGCACGGCAGGCCCGTCGCGAAGGACGGCGGCAGCGAGGGCCTGACCCGCGAGGACATCCTCCCGCACCCCGCGGCGACCGGCGGCGCCGACCCGCTCGTGGCGCGCCGGGCGGCGGCCACCCGCGCCGCCCCGACCGTGTCGGCCAGCTTCGACGGCATCGGCGCCGACGGCCTCGCCCCGCCGGACACGAACATGGCCGTCGGCCCCCACCACCTGCTGCAGATCGTCAACACCCGGCTCGAGGTCCTCGACAAGAGCGGTGCCGTGGTGCTCGCGCCGAAGGCGACGAACGCGGTGTTCAGCAGCTTCGGCGGACCGTGCGAGACCACCAACGACGGCGACGGCATCGTCCGCTACGACCGGCAGGCCGATCGGTGGCTCATCTCCCAGTTCGCCTTCGCGCAGGTGGACGCCGCGCCGTACTTCGAGTGCATCGCCATCTCCACGGGAAGCGATCCCACCGGCGCCTACAACCGGTACGCGTTTCAGTACACCAGCTTCCCCGACTACCCGAAGGTCGGCATCTGGCCCGACGCCTACTACGTCACGTACAACATGTTCGCCAACGGGTCCTCCTTCTCGGGCGGCCAGGCCTGCGCGATGGATCGCGCCCGGATGCTGGCCGGCCTCTCGGCCACCCAGCTGTGCTTCACGACCAACGCGGCCTACGGCGGACTCCTGCCCGCCGACCTCGACGGCACGAAGCCGCCACCGGCGGGAGCGCCGAACGTCATGCTCTCGGTCGGCTCGACCGCCACGTCGTTGGCCTCGTGGAAGTTCCACGCCGACTTCGCCACGCCGGCCAACTCGACGTTCAGCGGCCCCACCGCGCTCTCGGTCGCCTCGTACTCGGCCGCGTGCGACGGCGGCACCTGCATCCCGCAGCCGGGAACGACCACGAAGCTCGACTCGCTGGCCGACCGGCTGATGTACCGGCTCGCGTACCGAAACCTCGGTGACCACGAGTCCCTGGTGATCACGCACTCGGTGGTCGCCGGCAGCAGCACCGGCGTCCGCTGGTACGAGCTGCGGCTCGTCGGCGGCAATCCGACGGTCTACCAACAGGGCACGTACGCGCCCGACAGCTCGTACCGCTGGATGGGCAGCGCGGCGATGGACGGCGCCGGCAACATCGGCGTGGGCTATTCGGTGGCGAGCTCGACCGTGAAGGCGTCGATCCGGGTGGCGGGCCGGCTCGTCGGTGATCCGCTCGGCCAGCTCACCCAGGCCGAGGCCTCGCTCCAGGTCGGCTCCGGCTCGCAGACCGGCTCGCTGACCCGCTGGGGCGACTACGCCAGCATGGACGTGGACCCCGCGGACGACTGCACGCTGTGGTTCACCAGCGAGTACCTGGCGGCCAACGGCGCGTTCAACTGGCACACCCGCATCGGTTCGTTCGTGCTGCCCGGCTGCCTCACGCCGACCCTGACCGTGGCCAAGGCCGGCCTCGGCCACGGCACGGTCAGCTCGACCCCCGCGGGCATCACCTGCGGGGCCGACTGCACGCAGGACGTCCCGCGCACCACCGTCGTCACCCTGACCGCCACGCCTGCGAGCGGCTCGGCGTTCGGCGGCTGGTCGGGCGCGGGCTGCTCGGGCACGTCGACCTGCAAGGTGACGATGACCACGGCGAGCACCGTCACGGCGACGTTCAAGGTCCTGCCGCCCACCTGCACGCCGCCGATGCCGGTCCCCGCCTCGGCCACCGCCAGCCAGGTCACCGTCAACGTCGGCCCGTGCACGGCCGGTGGCCCGGCGCCCACCGGCTACCGGGTGACGATCTATCCCGATGGCTCGAGCACACCGCTCGCCACCCAGAACCTCGCCGTCTCGGCCACCAGCGCCACGTTCGCCGGCCTCACGCCCGGGACCGACTACCGCTTCCGCGCACAGGCCACCAACGTCGGCGGCTCGGGCCCGTCGAGCGCCTACTCGGGCGACGCGGTGCCGCCGTTCCACACCGTCGACGGCTTCGTGCGCCAGCAGTACCTCGACTTCACGGGCGCGCTGCCCACCGCGGCCCAGCTCGCCGACTGGACGTCCAAGATCACCGACCAGACCCGGTCCGCCTTCGCCACAATCGACCTGGCCACCCAGCTGCCGCAGTGGGGACCGCAGATCGACCCGATCACCCGCCTCTACCAGGCCTACTTCAAACGCATCCCCGACACCGGTGGACTGGGCTACTGGCTCAAGCAGCGTCGCTCAGGGGCGGCCGGGCTGGCCAACGTGTCGGACGGCTTTGCCCACTCGAAGGAGTTCACGAGCACCTACGGGCCGCTCACCAACGCCGACTTCGTCGACCTCGTGTACAAGAACGTGCTCGGCCGACCCGGCGACAGCACCGGGGTCGGCTACTGGGTCAAGAAGCTCAACGCCGGCATGACCCGGGGCACGGTGATGCTCTCGTTCTCGGAATCGCCGGAGTTCACGACCAAGCGGTCCGGGGTGGTCAACACCGTGAGCGTCTTCTACGGCTTGCTGCGCCGCGCTCCGACCGGCGCCGAGCTCTCGACCTGGGAGGCGCCCTCGAAGACGAGCCGCCTGCCGGTGATCACGTTCGTGATCGGCACCGCGGAGTACGACGCTCGCGCGAGCTGAGCACGGTCCACCGGCGCCTGACCGGAGTGCGGCAGCGCGGGTAGGCCCGGCGCCCACGGGCTCGAGTGCCGCGGTGAGGCGCTCGCCAGCGGGTCGCGGCGACCCGACCGGCTCGCCCGGAGCCCAGGAGGACCCATGGCCAACGCAAGCGCCGAGCTTCACGAGCCGGCCGAGAAGCTGCCCCCGGAGGTCATCGACCGGCATCGAGCGATCGTGTCGGTGATGGAAGAGCTGGAGGCGATCGACTGGTACGACCAACGCGTACACGCGTGCGACGACCCCCAGCTCGCCGGGGTGCTCGCCCACAACCGGGACGAGGAGAAGGAGCACGCGGTGATGACCCTCGAGTGGCTGCGACGGCACGACCCGAAGCTCGACGAGCACATGCGCACCTATCTGTTCACGGACCGGCCCATCCTCGAGATCGAGGCCGGGGCCGAGGAGGAGTGAGCGGTCAGCTCGGTCCCCGCGTCCCGGGTGCGTCCTCGTCCTCGAGGACCAGCTCGCGGCGGAGGTAGCCGCGCTGCACGAGGAGGCGCTCGAGCACGGCCGTCAGGTCCTCGGCTTCGGCGATCGCGGCGGCGCGTGGGCTGCCCGGGCGGGTGTCCTCGAGCAGCTCGGGAATGAGGTCGCGCAGCTCTGCGAGCCGTTCTCGCACCTCGGCGATCTCCGCGTCCACCTCCTGCAGCTCGGCCTGCAGCTCAACGGTGCGGGTCTCGGTGCTCATGGTGTGGTCCTCTCGGGCTCGCCTGCCACCACGATGACCCCGCCCGGCCCGCGTGGCCCTACGTGAACGCGGGGCTCATCTGTCCCGAGGGGAAGCGCAGGCTGGCGCCATGGCGTCACGACCGCGACCGCGGCCACCGTTCCGTGGGGTCGGCGTCTCGTTGATCACCCTGTTCGCCGGAGACGGGTCGCTTGACGCCCGGGCGACGACCGATCTGGCGCGAGAGCTCGTCGACCTCGGCGTCACTGCCGTGGTGGCGGCCGACCTGGCCGGCGAGGGCCCGGCGCTCTCCCTCGACGAGCGCGCCGAGCTGATCGACGCGCTGCGCCGGGCGCTCGACGAGACCGACGGCGTCCCGCTGATCGCGGCCGCCGGCGCGCCCTCGACCCGTCAAGCCGTGCAGCTCACCGTGTCGGCGTGCGCGCACGGCGCCGACGCGCTGCTGGTCTTGTCGCCGCCGTTCGCCGCCGATCCCGACCCGTACTACGACGAGGTCGTGCGCGCCGCTGGCGGCGTGCCGGTGATCGCCGCCCACCACCCGTTGGCGTCGTGGCCCGGGCTCGACATGCCCGACCTGCTGGATCTGCCGGCCGCCGGCGTCGAGGACGTCACGGGCGATGCCGATCGCCTGCTCGAGACGCTGGAGGTCTTCGAGGGACCGCTGTACACGGGATCGGCCGCGCTGCTCTCGTTCGCCGGACCGCTCGGCGTCGCAGGCGCGATCGTGGCGCTCGCCAACGCCGAGCCCGAGCGCTGCGCGAACGCGTTTGGCGGCGACGGCGAGGAGCAGCGGGCCCTCACCAAGGCCTACATCGAGGCCGAGGTCGAGTTCCCCGCCGGCATCAAGGAGCTCACGGCCAAGCGGTTCGGCACGTCGACGGTCAGCCGCATGGGCTGATCGGGGCGCCGCACTGGTTGTGGCCGGGCGAACAGGCGTTCTAGCCTGAAGCGGCGAGGTCGCGACCCGAGGAGGAGGCCCGGTGCAGCAGCAGGCCAGCCTGTTCCAGACCAAACGTCCGACGCGCGAGCGCGTCGCCCTGCCTGACGCGGACATCGAGCTCGTCACCAGCTTCTTCGATCCGTCCACCAGCGACCGCCTGCTCGCCGAGCTGCTCGACGCCGTCGCGTGGGAGCAGGAGACCATCAGGATCCACGGCCAGGCGCACCCCGTCCCACGCTTGACGGCGTGGTACGGCGATCCCGGCCGGCCCTACGCCTACTCGGGGATCACGATGACCACCCACGCATGGACCGCGGCGCTGTGCGAGGTGAAGGCGGCCGTCGAGGCCGAGACCGGGCTCGGGTTCAACGGCGCGCTCCTCAACCTCTATCGCAGCGGGCGCGACAGCGTGGCCTGGCACAGCGACGACGAGCGCGAGCTGGGGACGGCGCCGATCATCGCCTCGGTCAGCCTCGGCGCCACCCGCACGTTCCAGCTTCGGCACCGCTCCGTCCGCGAGCTGCGCCACCAGCTCGACCTCCCGTCCGGCAGCCTGCTCGTGATGCGCGGCCCGACCCAGCGGCACTGGCGCCACCAGGTGCCGAAGACGGCCCGCCCGGTCGGTCCCCGCGTCAACCTCACGTTCCGCCAGGTCGCACCGCAACCCTGACCGGCGGGAGCGCAGGCAGCTCGTCGTCGGTCGGCGCGGCGACCGAGTCGGTGAGCGAGGCGGCCTGGTGGGTGCTGAACCAGGCCGACAGCCACGGCAGCGACAGGGTGACGTCGTGGCGATAGGCCGTGAACGAGTGAGCTTCCCCGAGCACCGTGTGGAACGTGGTCGGCACGCCGCGCCGGCGCAGGATGCCGGCCAGCTCGCGGCTCGCCGAGTGGGACCATCGGTCGCGGGCGCCGCTGTCGAGATAGACCGCCATGCCGGACCGGATTCTGAGCGTGGGCAGGTAGGTGACCGGCGTGTTGACCCGTTCGAGGTCGGCGCGGCCGCCGAAGAGGTCGCCCGTCGAGCGGTCGTGGTCGGGAAAGCCGGTGCCCGAGTGCGACACGACCGCCGAGAACTCGTCCTGGTGGCGGAAGGCCAGGTTCACCCCGCAGTAGCCGCCGCTCGAAAGGCCGCCGACGGCGCGGTCGGCGCGGTCGGCGAGCGTGCGGAGGTGGGCATCGGCCCAGCGCACGACGTCGGTGGTGAGGTACGTCTCGTCTTGCGGGCCGTGCGGCGCGTCGATGCACTCCTGGTCGCTGTGGTGGCTGCCGTTGGCGTCGGGCATGACGACGATGAACGGCACGACCGCGTGCCGGGCGATCAGGTGGTCCATGGCCCGGTCGACCCGGCCACCGTTGATCCAGTCCTCGGGGCCGCCGGGCGACCCGTGGATGAGGTACAGCACCGGGAAGCGGCGCCGGGGTGTGGCGGGATCGAAGTACTGGGGTGGCAGGTAGACGTACGCGGAGCGGGTGATGCCCGAAGCGGGTCCGGCGACCGACGCCTCGATGTCCACGCCGTGCCCGGCGACGGCGGCCTGGCGCCCCTTGGGGTTGGCCTTGCCCAGCGCGACCTTCAGGAGGTCGGGTGACGCCGTGCCGAGCAGGGCCGCGAAGTTCGGGTAGTCGACCCGCCGCCGGTTGACCTCGACGGCGACGCAGGTCGCCACGAGCGCCACGACCAGCAGTGCGGACGCCGCCCGGGTGATGCCGGCCCGCACCGGACCAAGCCTGCCCTCGCGCCGCCGCCGGCGCCGACGCCGCTCGACCAGCACGAGCGCAGCGGTGATGCCGACCGAGTTGGTGACCACGAGGGCGAGGAACCAGTTCGACAGCAGACCCATGGCATCGCTCCGCACCCCCCGGGTTCGACGAGACCTTCGATGGGGTGCGCCGGCGCTGATGGAAGCCGCCCCGCCGACCGGCACGGTGTCCGTGGGTGGCTGGCGCGCCACGGACCATGCACCTTAGGCAGCGAGGTCCGGGTCGAGGAGGGCGGTCCGGAGCGCCGACGGTCAGGCGCGGAGATACGACAGCACCGCGAGGACGCGCCGGTGGTCGGCGTCGTCGGGGCAGAGGCCCAGCTTGGAGAAGATCGACGAGATGTGCTTCTCGACGGCGCCGGCGCCGACCACCAGCTGGCGGGCGATGCCGTTGTTGGAGAGCCCCTCGGCCATGAGCCCGAGGACGTCGCGCTCGCGCGGCGTGAGCATGCCGAGGCGATCGTGGCGAGAGCGGCCGAGGAGCTGCGCGACGACCTCAGGGTCGAGGGCCGTCCCACCGGCTGCCACGCGCTCGGCGGCCTGCACGAAGTCGCGGACGTCGGCCACCCGTTCCTTCAGGAGGTAGCCCACGGCGGTGGCGTCGGCGGCGAGCAGCTCGGTGGCGTAGCGCTCTTCGACGTACTGGCTCAGCACGAGCACGGGCTGGCCGGGTCGGATGGTGCGCAGCGCGACCGCGGCGCGCAGCCCTTCGTCGGTGTGGGTCGGCGGCATGCGCACGTCGGCGATGACGAGGTCGGGCTCAAGTGCCATCGCGGTGGCGAGCAGGTCGGTGGCGTCGGCGAGCGACGCGATCACCTCGTGGTCCTTGTCCGCGAGGATCCGGCCGATCCCTTCCCGCAGCAGGACCGCGTCCTCGACGATGGCGATCCGCACGTCAGCCCGCACCCTCGGCGGCCGCGAGCGGGAGCTCGGCGACGAGCAGGGTGGGCCCGCCGCGGGGGCTGGCGACGCGCAAGTGGCCCTCGACCGCCGCCACCCGGTCCTGCAGGCCCGCCAAGCCGCCGCCGGTGGTGAACGCCGCGCCGCCCCAGCCGTCGTCGCCGACCTCCACCACGAGCACGCCTGCGCGCTCGTGCAGCCGGACGTGGGCGGCGTCGGCGTGCGCGTGCTTGGCCACGTTGGTCAAGGCCTCGGCCACCAAGAAGTACGCCGCGGACTCGATCGGGGGCGGAAGGCGGCTCGCGACCCGCGACCGCACCACCACCGGCACGGGGCAGCGCGCGGCGAGGGCCGAGAGCGCAGCGTCGAGACCGAGCTCGCTGAGGACCGAAGGATGGATGCCGCGCACCAGGTCGCGCAGCTCGATCACCGCGCTCTTGGCTTCCTCGTGGGCCTGGGCGACCAGGGCGGCCACCTGGTCGGCGTCGGCGCCCCGCTCGATGCGGTCGCGGGCCAGCCCGAGGTCGATCGCCAGGGCCACCAGCCGCTGTTGCGCCCCGTCGTGGAGGTTCCGCTCGATGCGCCGCAGCTCGCTGGCCGACCCCTCGACCGAGGCGTCGCGACTCTCGCGCAGCTGCTCGACGCGAGCCGTCAACGCGCGGCGATCGTTGGTGCCGAGGAGCGCCCGACCGAGCCGGCGGTCGACGGCGCCGAGGCCCCGCACGATCGACGGCAGGCACGCGACGGCCAACGCGCCGGTCACGAACTCCGCGGCGAGGTGGGCGCTCCGGGCCCCGCCGGTCAGGTCCTGGCCGCCGGTGGCGGCGGGGAACGCCCAACCCCACGCGGGCGCGGTCGTCCCGAGGATCGCGAGCAGCCAGGTGGTCACGAGCACCACGAACGTGAAGCAGCCCCAGGGCAGCAGCACGACGGCATAGGCGAACGTCCGCCACGCCGCGTCGTCGGACAGCAGGCAGCGGAGCGCTGGCCGCCAGGCGGAGATGTCGCGGAGCGGCCGGGCGGCGGCGCGCCAACTGGTCGCGGGTGGCGCTCGGAACGGCGTGGCCAGGTCGATCCCGAGGAGCCGCCGGGCGCGCGCCCGCTCGAACGCGTTGAGCGGGCGGGCGGCCAACATCGTGAGGGCGAGGAGAGGCAGGCCGATCAGCGTGAACGACAACCCTCCCGCAAGCGCCAGCGCCGTGACGACGAGCGTGGACCACGTGACGCCGAACGCGAGGTCGCCGATCAAGTGGGCCTGCGTGCGCCACAGCTGCCGATCGCCGTACGCGCCCAGGCGACTCCAGCGAGCGCGCGGCACTGCCGCCGCCACCCCGTCGCCGAGCCTCGCTGTGCCGCCGAACACGCCGCCCATGATGGTTGCCGGGTGAAGCGTCCTCGTCGCGGAACCGGGAGTTTCTTGGGGGCCGCGACGCGCCGCCGCGCGCCGCAGCGCCCGGGTCAGGACGCGAGCGCGGGTCGCGGTCGCGCGGCTGGTCGGCCGCTCAGTTGGTCGGCGAAGCGGCCGCCGTCGGTCGTCAGCTCTCGTTGCTCGTCAGCGTTCGCGCCGGCATCGGCGGCCAGGAGCCCGACTGCCCCGTCGTCGAGATCCGCGGTGGCGACCACCAACGGGGCGCCGGGAAAGGCCTGGCGCACGTGCACGGCGGCCGCGTCCGGCCGGGCCGCGGCGCCGGAAGCCGGCACGCGCACGTCCACGACGACCAGCTCCTCGTCCCCGAGCCCCATCGGCGCCATGCGCTTCGCAGCGACGGCACCGGGGGTCGTGGGCACCGAGCGGGAGATCATGGCTCGATGGTGAGCGCCCGCGAGCGGCGCAACCATCCCGCCGACCACCGACTCGATGGTGGGGGGAACCCCACCACCGTGGCGGCGTCACCCCACGGGTTCGATCACCACCACGGGGATCTCCCGGTCGGTCTTGGCCTGGTACTCGTCGTACGCCGGCCACACCGCGGTGGCATGCGCCCACCACTCGGCCTTCTCGTCACCGGCGAGGACGCGGGCGCGGGCGTCCATCACGAGCGGGCCGTCTTGCAGGGTGACCTCCGGGTGGTCGAGCAGGTTGAGGTACCAGACCGGGTGCTTGGGCGCGCCGCCCATCGAGGCCACGACCGCGTAGCGGCCGTCGTGCTCGACGCGGATGAGCGGCGCCTTGCGGACCTTGCCCGACGTGCGGCCGCGGGTGGTGAGGATCACGCACGGCGCGCCGTTGAGCATCGTGCCGTCGGTGCCCCCGCTGCCCTCGTAACGCTCCACCTGCTCGGCGGCGACGCTCCACGTGCTCGGTTCGTACTCGCCGTCGAGCGGCATGGCATTCGTCTCCTGGGCCGGGGGTCGGTGCCGGCCAAACGTACGCCGGTCAGGCCGGCGGCGCGCTGACGCGGTCGCGGCGGATCTTGGCGGCCGTGCCGCGGATCGTCGTGCGGCGCATGTCCGCGATGACGTCATCGATCGCCGACGCCGGCACCTCCACGATCGAGAACGACTCGGCGATCGTGATCGCCCCGATGTCGCGCCCGCTGAGCCGGGTCTCGTTGGCGATGGCGCCCACGAGGTCTTTGGGCCGGACGCCGGCGTTGCGCCCCACGCTGACCCAGAGCCTCTCGGTGTCGCCGCCTCCGTCCGCCCCGGACTCCGCCGAGCGCGACCGCTTGCCGCGTTCCTTGCCGCCGAGCTCGCCGTCGCGTCCCTTGTCGCGGTCCTTCTTCCCGCCGGACTTCTTGCCGGAGTCCTTGCGGGAGTCCTTGGCGACGAACGGCTCCGGGATCTCCTCCTCGTCGACCGTGGAGCTGCGGCCCTCGTGGGCCAGCTTCACCGCAGCCAACGCCACCTGGGTGAGGTCGAACTCGTCGGTGAGCGTGTCGACCACCACGCGGTAGCTGTCGAGGTCGTCGTCCGACAGGCGCTCGCGGAGCGTGGCCAGCGTCAGCTCCATCTGGCGGGCGCGCAGGTCGGCCACCGTCGGGACCGTCTCCACCGGGATCTTCTGCTTCGTGAGGCGCTCGATGTTGCCGAGGAGGCGTCGCTCGCGCGGCTCGGCCAGCGTGATGGCCACGCCCTCGCGCCCGGCCCGGCCGACGCGGCCGATGCGGTGCACGTAGGACTCCGGCGCGGACGGGACGTCGTAGTTGACGACGTGCGTGAGCTGGTCGATGTCGAGGCCGCGGGCGGCGACGTCGGTCGCGACCAGCAGGTCGGCCGTGCCGCTGCGCAACCGGCCCATCACGCGGTCCCGCTGCTCCTGGCTCATGCCGCCGTGCAGGGCCTCAGCGCGGTAGCCCCGGCCGTTGAGCGTCTCGGTGAGCTGGTCGACCTCGATGCGCGTGCGGCAGAACACGAGGGCGGCGTCGGGCGCCTCGACGTCGAGGATGCGTCCCAGCGCCGCCGGCTTGTGCGCCCGGGCGACCACGTAGGCGCTCTGGCGCACGAGCGGTGCCCGGCCGGCCGCGGCCGGCTCGGCACCGATCTGGATGCGGACCGGGTCGCGCAGGTGGCGCCGAGCGATGCGGTCGATCCGGCCCGGCAGCGTCGCCGAGAACAGCACCGTCTGGCGCTCCGCCGGCGTGAGGTCGAGGAGGGCCTCGATGTCCTCGGCGAAGCCCATGTCGAGCATCTCGTCGGCCTCGTCGAGCACGACCACCTGCACCTCGTCGAGCGGCAAGGTGCCGCGCTGCACGTGGTCGCGGGCCCGCCCTGGCGTGGCGACCACCACGTCGACGCCGCGGCGCAGCGCGTCGAGCTGGCGGCCGATCGGCTGGCCGCCGTAGATCGGCAGCACCCGGGCACCGACGTCGCGCCCGTAGCGATACATCGCCTCTGACACCTGGACCGCCAGCTCGCGGGTCGGCACGAGCACGAGGGCGAGCGGCGCCTGCCGATGGCCGCCGGCAGCGACGCGCTCGAGGACCGGCAGCGCGAACGCAGCGGTCTTGCCCGTGCCGGTGGCGGCTTGGCCCAACAGGTCGCGGCCGGCCAGCAGCGGGGGGATCGCCTCGCGCTGGATCGGGGTCGGCTCCTCGTAGCCCAGGCCGGAGAGCGCGGCGAGCAGCTCGGGCCGCAGCCCGAGGTCCGCGAACGCGGTGGTCTCCTCGTCGGACGATTCGGTCATGGCTCTCCACTCGCTGGCGTAGTTCGACCTTACGGCGCTCGACCGGTCGCGCCGCCAGCCCGCGCTGCATGGTGGCGAAGGGCCGCTCGACCTCGCGGGCCCTCGAGCCGGTGGAACCACTTTCTGGACTTCCGATGGACACCCTCAGTCGGCGGCGCGATGCTCCTCAAGCGGGTCCGGGCGGGCCTGCAAAGGGGGCAACGGCATGTACCTGTTCGTCCGTTCCACGCGCCTGGCGCCGGGGGATCCGCAGGAGGGCGTGGCGTGGGCCGTCGCGCAGACCGAGCGGGCCGTCAAGGCCACCGGGCTGCCGATCTCGCTCTACGCCGCGACCTTCTCTCCGGGGCTCGGCACGATCTCGTGGTCGACGTTCGTACCGGACCTCGCCACGCTCGAGGCCGCCGGCGACGCGCTCGTGGCCGACGCCGACGTGCAGAAGGGCAGCGAGGGCTTCGCGAAGCACACGGTCGGCGGCATCGACGACGGCCTGGCCCAGGTGATCCACGGCGAGGTCGACCCGAACCGCGTGATCAACTACGTCACCGTGGTCAACTCGGTCTGCGCCGGTGGGCAGATCGCCAAGGCGATGGCCGTGGGCGTCGACCTGGCGATCGCCGGCGAGAAGATCACCGACCATCCGACCATGTTCCTGGCCGGGGTGACCGGTCCGTACGGTGCCGTCTCCTGGGTCACAGGCTTCGAGGACATCCGCGCCCTCGAGCAGGGGAACCTGGCGCTCCAGCAAGACCCGGCCTGGGTCGAGAAGATCGACAAGGACGCCGCCGACGTGTTCGCCGACGACCCGGCGGCCACGAGCCAGCTGATCTTCCGCCGCCTCGTCTGAGCGGGAGCCATACGCCGGCCTGGCACTGAACGGTCGGCCCTCAGCGAGCGAGGTCGAGCTCTTCGACGCGGCCGTCGGCGTGGCGGGCGAAGCGGCCCTTGTCGCGGGGGTGGACCGGGTCGTCCTCGGGCCAGGGCCACCCGCCGAAACCGGTCGTGCGGTAGTCCTCGAACGCCTGCTCGATCTCGGACTCCGTGTTCATCACGAACGGGCCGTAGCGCGCCACAGGCTCGCCGATGGGTCGTCCTTGGAGCACGAGCGCCTCGATCGGTTCGTCGCCGGCCGTGATGGTGGCCGGCACCTCGCTGCGCACCACCGAGCCCGTGTTGGCGTCGACCTCGGTGGTGCCGAGCTGTGCGCCGGCGCCCTCGAAGACGTAGATCGTGCGGACCGAGTCCGGGTTGGCCGCCGCGGGAAGCGTGACGGACGCGCCCGGGTCGAGGCGGACGTGCCAGATGCCGATGTCGGCCTCGGGCCGGGCCGCCCACGAGATGGGGGGCGGGGCCGGTGGCGTGGCGCCGAACAGCTCGCCGGCGATCACCGTGACCTCGCTCGTGCGCCCGTGCTCATCGGTGCTCGTGATGCGGGGGATGTCCTCGGCCCACAACATCGTGAAGTACGGGTCGGACAGCTTGTCGGTCGCCGGCAGGTTGAGCCAGATCTGGAAGAGCTCGAGCGGGTTGTCGCGCTGCTGGTCGAGCAGCGGGAACATCTCGGAGTGGACGACGCCGCGCCCGGCGGTGAGCCACTGCACGTCGCCGCGGCCGAATCGGGCGGCGGCACCGAGCGAGTCGGCGTGGTCGATCAGGCCCTTGCGCACGAACGTGACGGTCTCGAAGCCGCGGTGCGGGTGGGGCGGAAAGCCCGGCACCACCGAGCCGTGATACATGTTCCAGCCGTCTTTCTGGGCGAAGTCCTGGCCGATCTCGCGGCCTTCGAGCGAGGCGTCCGGCCCCATGCGGTCGTTGGCGCTCGGATACGCGTCGTCGTGGTGTGCACAGAAGAGGAACGGGTCGATGGTGGGCCACTGGGCGCCCAGCGGCACGGTCTGCAACACCAGATCAGCCATGGGCCCAGGCTACGGGCCGCGCACAACCTGTACGCCCGCCCCGCACGCCCATCGGGCTGCCGCGCTACTCGCTGGTCGGGCCGGTGAAGTGCGGCGGGCGCTTCTCGCGGTGGCTGGCCAGGCCCTCCGCCGCGTCCGGGCCGCCGAAGCCGTAGAACTCGTACGCCAGCGAGGCGTCGAGCACGGCGGTCTGGGCCCGGTACCAGTGGTTGAGCGTGTGCTTGGTCCAGCGCAGCGCGCTCTGGGCGCCGGCGGCCAGCCCGACGGCGACCTCGAGCGCCCGCTCCTGCACCCGATCGTCGTCGATGCACAGCGACACGAGGCCGATGCGCTCGGCCTCCTCACCGGTCAGCGTCTCGCAGGTGAGCAGGTAGTACTTGGCCTTGGCCATGCCGCACAGGAGTGGCCAGCAGATGGCGGCATGGTCGCCGGCGGCGACGCCGAGGCGGGTGTGACCGTCGATGATCCGTGCCGTGCGGGCAGCCACCGAGACGTCGGCGAGCAGGGCGGCGACGAGCCCGGCCCCCACCGCCGGGCCGTGGATCGCGGAGACGATGGGCTTCGAGCAGTTGATCACGTTGAACACCAGGTCACGGGCTTCGCGCATGACGCGGGTGCGCGAGGCGTAGTCGCCGATCATCTGGTCGAGCAGCTCGAAGCTCCCGCCCGCCGAGAACGCCTTGCCCTCACCGCGGATCAAGGCCACGTGGACGTCGGGGTCGCGGTCGACGGCCAGCCACACGTCGGCCAGCTCGCGATGCAGGTCGGGCGTCACGGCGTTGAGCCCCGGACCGTCGAGGGTCAGGCGCAGCACGTGGTCGGCCGGCCGATCCACGCGCAGGTTCGGGAAGGGGGCATAGGGGTCGGACATTGGGTGCTCCCGGCTCGTGGACGACCGCGGACTGGCCGTCGGCGCAGATTCTGCGCCGATTCTGCGCCGACGGCCGAATGTCGAGTGGACGACGCAGGGCATGGCGCGGCCGCTGAGGCCGGTCGGCGGCTCGCGCCGGACCGACGCACCGGCTCGAAGGGTCAGGGCTGGCGACCCAGGAACGCGAGCAGCCGGGCCTGGTCGTCGGCGTCGGCCGGCGGCTCGACCTCGGGACCGAACGCCCGCGGGTTGCGCATCGCGGGGCCGAACGCCTGCGCCGCCTCGAGCGCGCCGTCGATGTCGACCGGGTCGATGCGGTCGTCCTGGCCGGTGGCGCGGGCCAGGTCCCAGCCGTGGATGATCAGGTCGAACGACAGGAAGCGGTCGACCGAGCTCTCGAACGTGGTCGGCCCGGAGAAGCCTTCGAAGCCGGCCGCCGCCCGCTCGGGGTCTTCCAGGTCGGCCAGCACGACGGCGCTGACCGACGCGAACGCGGCGCTGGGGTCGGCGTCGACCGGCGGGATCGGGCCGAGGTCGCGGTCCACGAACCCGAGGAACATGCCATGGGTCGCGACGACATGGCTGACGACGCCGCGGGCGGTCCATTCGTCGCACGGCGACGGCGACTCCCAGCGGTCCTCGGGCACGGCGTCGACCCGGGCCTGGAACGCTTGGGCCCGGCGGCGGTAGCGGTCGGAGATCTCGGTCATGGGGGCGCCCCGGTCGTTGCGGCGATGTCGGACGACCATCGTGGCGCATCGCGGCGCGATGATGCGCCGATGCTCGCTCACCGCCCGACCGCCGAGTGACGCCGGTGGACCACGAACCGCGCTGGTCCGCTGGCCTGCCCGTGGCCCGCAGCTACGTGGTCGACACCGACCGGCTGCGTGCCGTGGTGGTCGAGGTCGATGCCACGGGTGATCCGCCGGCGCTGCAGGTGCTCCAAGCCGGGCTGCACGAGCCGCCCGAGGGCAGCCGCCTCGTCTTCGGATACGACGTCAGCGCCAGCGGGCTCGGCGCATGGGTCGGCGACCGGCGCCTGCGCCTCGAGGTCTGGCCGGCGCTCGTCGACGACGCCGGTGAGGTCCACGAGGAGGATCCCGACGAGGGCGAGCGCGACGTGCTCGCCATCGACTTCGACCCGGCGGCCGACGCCGATGCCCTGCGCAGCATCGGCCACATCGGCCGCATCGTGATCGCCGGTCCCGACGCCGGGCCGACGCCGCTCGTGCTGGACATCGACCGCGACCTCTGGCAGTCGGTCGCCACCGACGCAGGGCTCGCCTGAGCGCCCCGCCCCGGCCCGCCCCGTCCCGCCCGCCCCGCCCCTGTTCGTGTTCGCCTCCCGCGGCCGCCATAGTTGAGGGAGCAACCAAGACGCGCCGCGGCGGCACGAGGAGACCCAAAGCCATGTCGGACATGAACGACTTCAACCGCTCGATCGTCGATGAGTTCCGCAACAACGAGGGGCGCGTCGGAGGCAACTTCGAGGGTGCGCCGATGATGCTGCTGACCACCATCGGCGCGAGGAGCGGCCAGACCCGCACCGTGCCGCTGATGTACCTGCAGGACGGCGACCGCATCGTGGTGTTCGCCTCGAAGGCCGGTGCCCCGACGAATCCCGACTGGTACCACAACCTCCTGGCCAACCCGCAGGTCACCGTCGAGGTCGGCAGCGACTCCTACGAGGCCGAGGCCGAGGTCATGCCCCGCGAGGAGCGTGACCGGCTGTACGCCATCCAGGCC
Organism: Acidimicrobiales bacterium; assembly: GCA_025463985.1. Classification (GTDB taxonomy): domain Bacteria; phylum Actinomycetota; class Acidimicrobiia; order Acidimicrobiales; family Iamiaceae; genus JAODBM01. The sequence continues at coordinate 18,095 of JAODBM010000064.1, read as the reverse complement.
GAGCGCTACCCCGGCTTCGCCGAGTACCAGGAGAAGGCCGACCGGCTGATCCCGGTCATCGCCCTCAACCGCGCCGGCTGACGCCGGCGGGCGGGCGGCCGCGCCCGCCGCGCCCCGCCCGAGCTCAGGCCGGGTCGGGCACCTTGTCGGCGTCGTGGACCAGGTGGGTCCGCGGCGTCGAGGCCACGTGGCCGCGCTCGCGCAGCTCGCGCACGGCCGCGACCGGATCGGGGTCGCCGAACAGGGTGGCGTCGCCGTAGTCGGGATGGCGCCCGGTCGCGTCCACCATCCAGCACGATGCCTCGAGAGCGATGCCGCTGGGGTCCGAGAAGTAGATCGACCGCATGATCTGGTGGTCGACGACCTCGGTGACCTCGCAGCTGTTGGCCTCGAGGCGGGCCCGAAGTTCGTTGAGCGCATGCTCGTCTGGCAGGTTGAACGAGAGGTGGTCGAACTGGATGGCTCGCGGGTCGGGCACGCCGGCGGGCTTGGCGAACGTGTCGACCACGAGGTCCGAGTACTCGAAGAAGGCCACCGTCTGCTCAGGCCCGAACTCGAAGAAGTAGTGCCGGAAGCCCGGCGCGCCGATGGTGGCCACCAGCTGGGCGCCCAGCACGCCGTGGTAGAAGCGCACGGTCGCATCCATGTCGTTGGTGATCAGCGCGAGGTGGTTGATGCCCCGCCATTTCGGCTCGTCCCGCGTCATGAGCGCCAGGCTAGGTGCCGCCCGTGGGCGATGCGCTTGCCGAAGCAAGAACTTCCCCGGCAGCCCAGCAGCCCAGCAGCCCGGCAGCCCGGCAGCCCGGCAGCCCGACGGCCCGGCGGCCCGGCCCTCAGGGAGTCGGGTCGAGCTGGTCGTCCTCCCGGCCGTCGAGCTCGTCGGGGGGCAGCACCGTGTGCTGTCGCTGCGGCGAGTCCGGCGTGCCGACGCCGACCTGGTCGAGCGTGCCGTCGTCGAGGACGACCACGTTGGTCGCCGCGTTCAGCGTGCGGCCCCGGAAGTAGTCGGGGGAGAACAGCTGCCAGATGAACATCATCACCACGCCCAACAGCAGCGACCCGATGCCGAGGATGAACACGCCACCGATGCCGTGGAACGACGTGTTGCCGTAGTCGGACGCGTACATGTTCTTGGCGCTCTCGACGAACGCGGCCAGCAGCATGAGCCCACCGGCGAACGGCAGCAGGCCGCGCAGCACGAAGTCGCGGAAGCTGGTCGTGAGCCGCTTGCGGAACCACCAGACGCAGGCGAAGCCGGTGAGCCCGTAGTAGAAGGCGATGGCCAGGCCGATCGAGCCGATGGTGTCAGCCAGGATCGAGTCGCTCAGGATCGTGAGCCCGACGTAGAAGATGATCGACACGCCACCCATCACAACCGTCGACCACGTGGGCGTGAGGTACTTGGGATGGATGCGGGCGAAGTGCGACGGCGCCGCCTTGAACGCCGCCATCGACAGCGACGTGCGCGCCGTCGGCAGGATCGTCGTGAGCGTGGACGCGGCCGCAGACGTGAGCACCATGAAGATCAGCACCTTTGCCACCCCGCTGCCGAGCACCGCCTTCCCCAGGATCGAGAGCACGTCGCCGGAGTTGTCGGCGTTGGCGAGCCCGATGCCGGTGTCGCCGGTGCCGGCGTACGCCTGGGCCGCCACCGTGACGAGCAGGTAGGTGCCGACCAGCACGAGCGTCGAGATCACCGCGGCCCGACCCGGGATCTTCGACGAGTCCGCCGTCTCCTCGTTGACCGACACCGCGGTGTCCCACCCCCAGTAGATGAAGATGGCCAAGAGGATGGCGGTCGTGAACCCCTTGAAGCTGGTGATGTGCATGGGGTTGAACCACGAGAGCGCCGGGTGGATCGAGCCCACCGGCGCGTGGTGGCCGTAGACCTTCGTGAGCGCCGTGACCGAGAAGATGCTCAGGACCACGATCTCGACGCCGAGCAGCGCGTACTGCAGCTTGGCGGAGACCTCGATGCCGATGTAGCAGATCCAGGTCATCACCGCGATCCAGACGCACCCGGCCAGCGCGACCCACCACTTGTTGGCGGCGATGTTGTCGGAGCCGATCAGCAGGAAGCCGTACTGGCCGGCGATCTGCGCGAGGTTCGCCATGACGATGATGTCGGCGACGATGATGCCCCAGCCGCCCAACCACCCCGCCCTGGGGCCGAAGGCCTTGGCCGCCCAGGTGAACGTGGTGCCGCAGTCGGGCACCTCCTTGTTCAGCTCCTGGTAGGCGTAGGCGATGCAGATCATCGGGATGAAGGCGAGGATCATGATCGCGGGCGCCTGCTTGCCGCCCTCGAGCGCCACGACCACGAACCCGAGCGTGGCGGCGAGACTGTATGCCGGCGCGGTCGAGGCGAGACCGATCACCACGCTCGACAGCAAGCCCAGGGTCCCGGATCGCAGGCCCTTCTCGCCGGTCTCGGCCTGGTGCTGGCCGGCGTCGATCACTTCTGTCACGGGCTCTCCATTCCGTCACGCGAAGGCGAGGAACCTTCCACGGCCCCCGACCGCGAGCCCGCCCCGTGCGAGCTGACGGGGACTGTAGATGTCCGTCGCAGGACTAGCTTCGGATCGAAGATGAAGATCTTGGTCGCGCTCCGCGGCCGCGCACGGAGGTCCGCATGCGAGTCGTGGTCATCGGAGCCGGCGGGGTGGGCGGCGCGGTGGCCGGCATCGCGGCGCGGCGCCCGTTCGTCGAGCGGATGGTGTTTGCCGACATCGACCTCGCGCGGGCGCAGCGCGCCGCGGCGCCGCTCGGTGACCGCGGCGCCGGGGTGGCGATCGACGCCTCCGACGAGGCCGCGATCGCGGCGCTGCTCGAGGCCGAGCGCGCCGACGTCGTGCTCAACGCCACCGACCCGCGGTTCGTGATGAGCATCTTCCGTGGTGCGCTCGCCGCGGGCACGCACTACCTCGACATGGCCATGTCGCTCTCCCGCCCGCACGCCGAGCGTCCGTACGAGGAGTGCGGCGTGAAGCTTGGCGACGAGCAGCTCGCGCTGGCGGGCGAGTGGACGGCTCGCGGCCAGCTGGCCTTGGTCGGCATCGGGGTGGAGCCCGGCCTGTCCGACGTGTTCGCCCGCTACGCAGCTGACCACCTCTTCAGCGCCATCGACGAGCTCGGCGTGCGCGACGGCGCCGACCTCGTGGTCGACGGCTACGACTTCGCGCCGACCTTCTCGATCTGGACCACGATCGAGGAGTGCCTCAACCCGCCCGTGATCTGGGAGCGGGAGCGGGGCTGGTTCTGCACCGAGCCGTTCAGCGAGCCCGAGGTCTTCGACTTCCCCGAGGGCATCGGGCCGGTCGAGTGAGTGAACGTCGAGCACGAGGAGGTGCTCCTCATGCCGCGGTGGGTCGACGCCCAACGGGTCACCTTCAAGTACGGCCTCGGCGAGGAGTTCATCGGCGTGCTGCGCACGCTGCACAAGCTCGGCCTCGATCGCACCGACCCGGTCGCCGTACGCGGCGCCCGCGTCGCGCCTCGCGACGTGGTCGCCGCCTGCCTGCCCGATCCCGCCACCCTCGGGGATCGCATGCGGGGCCGCACCTGCGCCGGCACCTGGGTCACGGGCACCGGCCAAGGCGGCCGCCCACGGGAGACGTACCTCTATCACGTGGTCGACAACGAGTGGTCCATGCGCGAGTACGGCTCGCAGGCGGTCGTGTGGCAGACGGCGGTCAACCCGGTCATCGCTCTCGAGCTGCTGGACGCGGGCACCTGGACCGGCGCCGGCGTCCTCGGCCCCGAGGCCTTCGACGCCGTCCCCTTCCTCGACCTCCTCACCGAGTACGGCTCCCCCTGGGCCATGCGCGAGACGCCCACCTGAAAACCCGAGGCAATGAGTGCCCGGAACGGTGGGTGATTGCCTCGACTTTCGCGGCGAGGCAATGACGCCCCGCCGTTCGGGGGCGGAGGGGTGCTCATGCCTTGCGACCGAACCCGAGGCAATGACGCCCCAGATCGGTGGGTGATTGCCTCGAACTTGCCGGCGTCAGGCTGGGTTGGCGGCGAGGGACTCGGCGACGACGTCGAGGCCTTCGGCGAGCAGGTGCTCGGGCATCACGAGCGGCGGGAGGAAGCGGATGACGTTGCCGTACGTCCCGGCGCCGAGGGTCACGACGCCGGCGCGGTGGCAGGCGCTGAGGACGGCGCGGGTGCGCGCCGCGTCCGGTTCGATCGTGCCGGGGTGCACCAGCTCGATGGCCTGCATGAGGCCGCGGCCGCGCACGTCGCCGATGCCGGGATCGCCGTCGGCCAGCGCGTCGAGGCGCCCGCGCAGCTCCTTGCCCAGACTCTCGGCGGCCGCGACGAGATCGAGCTGCTCCATCGTCTCGATCGTGGCCAGCGCCGCCGCGCACGCGACCGGATTGCCGCCGTAGGTGCCGCCGAGGCCTCCGGGGTGCACGGCCTGCATCATCTCGACCCGGCCGGTGAGCCCGGACAGCGGGAGCCCGCCGGCGATGCCCTTGGCCGTGGTCACGAGGTCGGGGACGACGCCCTCGTGCTCGCACGCGAACCAGCGCCCGGTGCGCCCGAAGCCGGTCTGGATCTCGTCGGCCACGAGGACGATGCCGTTGGCCGCGCAGAACTCGGCCAGGGCGGGAAGGTAGCCGGCGCCGGGGACGATGAAGCCGCCCTCGCCCTGGATCGGCTCGAACACGAGGCAGGCGACCTGGTCGACGCCGATCTCGGTCGTGATGCGGTCGATGACCTCGGCTGCGGCTTCGGGGCCGCAGGCCTCCCGGCCCCCCGGCCAGCGGAACGGGTACGCCATCGGCACCCGGTAGACCTCGGGGGCGAACGGCCCGAAGCCGGTCTTGTACGGCATGGACTTGGCGGTCAGGGCCATCGTCAGGTTCGTGCGCCCGTGGTAGGCGTGGTCGAGCACCACGACGGCGCTGCGGCCGGTGGCGTGGCGGGCGACCTTCACGGCGTTCTCGACCGCCTCGGCACCCGAGTTGAACAGCGCCGAGCGCTTCTCGTGGTCACCCGGGGTCCGGGCGTTCAGCTCCTCGCACACGGCGACGTAGCCCTCGTATGGCGTGACCATGAAGCACGTGTGCGTGAACGCCGCCGCCTGCGCGGCCACGGCGGCCGCGACCTTCTCGGCGGCGTTGCCGACGTTGACCACCGCGATGCCCGAGCCGAGGTCGATCAGCGAGTTGCCGTCAACGTCGACGACCACCCCGCCGCCGGCTGCGACCACGTGGACCGGCAGCACGCTGCTGACGCCGGCCGCCACCGCCGCCACCCGGCGCTCTTGCAACGCCCGAGAACGCGGCCCCGGCACCTCGGTGACCAGCCGCCGCTCCTGAGGCAGCGTCGGCCCTCCCACCGGCTGGCTCAGATCGTTCATGCATCCTCCTGCCGTCGTCGATGTGGAGCAACGTGGTTGCCTCACGGTCCCACGTTAGGGACGGACGGCGTGCTCATGGTCGGGATCGTGGTAGGCGCCGTCGAGCGCGTCGGGCCGGTCGACCTGGAGCAGCGCGATCGAGACGCTGCTCGGGTCGCGCAGCACGGTGGCGGACCCCTCAGGGGTCCCGAGCGGGCCCTGCTCGAGCGTCCATCCGGCGCCCGTGAGGCGACTCGTCTCGACCGCGAGGTCGGCGACGGCGTAGATCGGGAGCACCGAGCCTGGCGGCCGGTGGTCCGCGAGCAGCACCAGCGGGGGAGTGCCGACGTCGACCGCGGCGACGTCGGCCCCGAAGTGGCGGAAGCGCCAGCGCAGACGTGCCCCCGGCAGCGCCAGCCAAACCGCGAGGTCGCGCTCGGTGTCCTGCGAGCCGATGTAGAGGAAGCGCAGCTCCACGGCCGGAGCGTACGACCGCGCTCAGGTGCGCCGGCGGCTCCGCGGCACCGCGTGCGCGTAGCGGCGCCGGCGGCGGCGGAGCACGTCCGCAGTGATGGCCACCACGACCGCGATCGTGGCGACGGCCAGCGGCCAGGTCGCCCGACCGGGTCGCGCCCGCGGGACGGTCGCGAGCGCGGGGGCGGGCGAGCCCTGGAGGGCGCGGGCCACCGGGCGAGCAGTCGTGGTCGGCCCCGCCAGAGCGACGGCGCTGGTGGCCGGCGCCGGCGCCTGGGTCGTGGTGGTGGTGGTGGTCGCGGGAGCGTTGTGGCCGCCGTCGCCGGGCTGGGCGCTGGTGACCTGCCCCGCCACGAAGAACGCCATCAGGTTCGGCCCGAGGCCCTTGAGGTGCAGCCCGTCGCGGCTGAAGCAGTCCGGGAACTGGTCGGCGACCTTGCTCCAGTCGGCCACGGCCAGGTTGGGGTGGAAGGCGACCATGTTGCGCAGCACGTTGTTCGCGTCGGCGAAGTACGGCCGCACCTCGTGGATGGTCAGCCAGATCACGAGCGGCACTTTCGTGAGGGTGGAGAGCAGCCGCTCCACGCGCGGTGCGAACACGCCCGGCGTGCCCGAGTCGTTGGTGCCGAGCTGGATCACCACCACGTCGAAGTTGTTGCCGCGCTGGTTGACGACGTCGATCCCGCGCAGCGTGCTGCGGTTCACCATGGCGTCGACGGTGACCTGGTGGCCGGGCAGCGCGACCGGCAGCTGGCTGGCCGCACCTTCGAGCACGCTGTCGCCGATCACCAGCACCCGGGATCGGCTGGTGGCCGCCTGGTGCCCGGCGACGGGCGCGGCCGTGGCCGACAGGATGCCGGCGAGCAGCGTGATCGCCAGGATGGCGACGAGCGCGATCGCCACGGCCCGGGCCAGCCGGCGGTTCATCATCAGTGCCTGCGCGCCCGCGGTCGCCCGCTCACGACTCGCTCGTGGCGCTCACCCACGACGCCACCCGCTCGCGGAGCACGGGCAGGCTGATCGTGGCCGCGCCGAGCACGGCGTCGTGGAAGCCCTTGATGTCGAACTGGTCGCCGAGCTGGGCCTGGGCGTCGGCCCGCAACCGCAGGATCTCGCGCTGGCCGACCTTGTAGGCCAACGCCTGGCCGGGCATGCCGATGTAGCGGTCGACCTCGGTCTCGATCTCACCGCGGGTCACCGGGGCGTGGTCGACCATGAAGTCGATGGCCTGCTGACGGCTCCAGCCGCGGGCGTGCAGGCCCGTGTCGACCACGAGCCGGCAGGCCCGCCACGAGTCGCTGGCCAGCATGCCGAGGCGGTCGAGGTCGGACTCGTAGAGCGCCATCTCGTCGGCCAGCCGCTCGGTGTACAGCGCCCAGCCCTCGACGAACGCCGTGTGCCCCCATGAGAGCCGCCGGAACGCCGGCAGATCCGTGCGCTCGCTGGCGATGGCCAGCTGCAGGTGGTGGCCCGGGATGGCCTCGTGGAACGCGATCGAGGCGGTCTCGGCGCGTCCGCGACCGGTGGCCTCGTGCAGGTTCACGTGGTACTCGCCTGGCCGGCTGCCGTCGGGGGCTGGGGGCGAGTAGTAGGCGGCCGGTGCGTCGGCGGCGAGGAACTCCGGGACCGGGACGAGCTCGCACGGCGCCTGCGGCAGCAGGCCGAACCAGTCGCCGATGGCGCCGGTGGCCGCGTCGAGGCAGGCGCGAGCGTGCGCCAGGAGCTCGTCGCCGTCGGTGTAGCGCAGGCTGGGGTCGTCGAGCAGGTGCCGGAAGATCTCGCCGAGGTCGTCGGTGCCCAACAGGCGCTGGCCGACCGCTCGGTACTCGGCCGGCAGCGTGTCGGTGACCTCGCGCAGGCCGATCTCGTGCAGCTCGTCCGGTGTGAGCGGCAGGCCGGTGTGCAGCTCGATCAGCGCCTGGTACATCTCGGCGCCGTCGTCGAGGTAGCGCAGCCCAGCCTGGTCGTCGGGCCGGGCGACCGGCAGCAGCTCGTCGGCCAGCACCGCGCGGTAGCGCTCGAACGCGGGCCGCACGTGGTCGCGCACGATTCCGGTGAGTTCCTCGCGCCAGGCCGCCTCGCCGTCCCAGTCCGCCGGACCGGCCAGGTTGGCGAAGGGATCCTGCTCGAGCGGGGAGCGCAGGTAGCCCTCGACCTGGTTGATCGACCGCTCGACGTTGATGCGCGCCGGCGTGCGGCCCGCCGCCAACCCCTCACGGAACCGCTCGGCGGCTTGGTCGAGCATCGTGCCCAGCGCCCGGTAGCGGGTGAGGGCCATGGCCGCGTGCTCGGGCGCGGGGGCGCGCAGCTGGGCGGCCATGATCAGCAGGTTGGCGTGGACGCCCTCCATCTGGTCCGACGCCAGCTCGGCCAGCCGCAGGTCGACGCTGCGCACGTTGTCGTCGAGCTCGGCGATGAGGAGCTGGAGCGTGACGCGGTCGGTCTCGTCGAGGTCTGCCGGCTCGATGGCCGTGGCCCGGGCGCGCCAGGCCACCCAGGCGGCCCGCTGCCGTTGCTCGGCCGCGGCCGAGACATCGTCGATCCGATCGTCGAAGCGGTGGTCACCGAGGTACGTGGCGAACAGCGGGCTGGCCTCCAGCCGGCCTTCCCAGTACTCGTCGGCGACGGCGCGAAGGTCTTCGGCTGCGGTCATGACGCCCATGCTGTCACCGACGGATGCCGCGCAGCCCAGCCCAGGCCAGCTCGGCCGCCTGCGTGGCCAACACCTCGGGGTCGAGGTCGAGGTCATGGGTCAGCCAGTGGCGGCTGGTGGACTCGGCGATGCCCACGAGGCCGTGGGCGAGCACGCGCCGGCCCTCGCCGTCGAGGCCCTCGACCGCGATCAGCGCCGCGATCGCGTCGGCGATGGTCGACTCGACGCGCAGCGCCGTGGCCGCGAAGTCGTCGTCGGCCCGGGTGGCCCCGCCGAACAGCACGGTGAACGAGGCCCGGTTGTTGCCCACCCACGCGAAGTACGTGCGGAATCCGGCCTCGACCTGCTGACGGGGCCCCTCGGCGGCGGCGGTGGCCTTGGTGATGGCATCCTCCAGCCGGCTGCCGACGTCCTCCACGAGGTCGCGATACAGCGCCCGCTTCGACGGAAAGTGCTGGTAGAGCACGGGCTTGGTGACCCCGGCGGCCTCGGCGACCTGGTTCATCGAGGAGCCGTGGTAGCCGCCCGCGGCGAAGACCCCGACGGCGACGTCGAGCAGCTGGCGGCGGCGTTCGTGGGCAGGAAGGCGGCGCTCGGACACGGTGGCTCCGAAGAAGACGGGATAGACCCGGCGACGTGGTGGACCGACGGTAACAGGCGGCTGTGGGCAGGGAGGCGGGCGGTGACCGCCGAACTCCCGCCACGATGCCTGCTTCACCGACCCCCGAAACCTCGACGCGCCGGCCACCCGAGCCCCTTCGACCCGCACCCGCGCGGCGGATCGCGACCGGGTTGATGGCGGCGCGGGCCCGCCGGCAACGGACCACCTCGCGGGTCCTGGGCCGCCGCCGCTGACCGCAGGGCAGGGAGGCCGGGCGGGGGACGGCGCCGCCGCGCCACCGTCACCGCCCAGCATGCCTACTGGTGGCGGATCACCGAACGGGCGACCTCGCCGGACTGCATGGCCTCGAACGCCTCGTTGACGGCCTCGACCTCGATCTCCCGTGAGATCAGCTCCTCGAGCTTGAGCTCGCCGCTCTTCCAGAGCTCGAGCAGCTTGGGCACGTCCCGGTGCACGTCGGACGAGCCGTACCAGCAGCCCTTGATGGTCTTGGCCAGGTACAGGAACGTGAACGCGGCGTTGAGGCTGAGCATCACGTCGAGCCGAGGCACGCCGACGAGCACGACCTCGCCGCCGTTGCGGGTCATGTTGATGGCCTGATCGATGGTGGCGCCGAGCCCGATGACCTCGAACGACACGTCGGCCCCACGGCCGTCGGCGGCGGTGACGACCTGGCCCACGGCATCGCCGTTGCTCGGGTTGATGAGGTCGGTGGCGCCGAACTGCTTGGCCATCTCCAGCTTCGAGTCGAACACGTCGACCGCGATGATCTTGGCGGCGCCGGCGATGCGGGCGCCCTGGATCACGTTGAGGCCGACGCCCCCGCAGCCGATCACGGCCACGGTGTCGCCCTCGCGGATGTTCGCGGTGTTGAGCGCGGCGCCGACGCCGGTCAGCACGCCGCAGCCGATGAGCGCGGCGACGTCGAGCGGCACGTCGTCGGGGATCTTCACGGTGGAGATGGCCGGCACGATGGCCTGCTGCCCGAACGTGCCGAGGCACGCCATCTGGTGCAGCGGCGCGCCGGCGCTGGTCAGCCGCGTGCTGCCGTCGAGCAGCCCGCCGGCCGCCTGCATGGCCGCCTTCTCGCACAGGTACGGCTGGCCCCGCAGGCACGTGTAGCACTCGCCGCAGGCCGGCACGAAGGACAGGACCACGTGGTCGCCGACCTGCACGCTCGTGACGCCCTCACCGACCTCCTCGACGATCCCCGCGCCTTCGTGGCCGAGGACGATCGGCGTTGGCAGCGGGATCGTGCCGTTCTGGACGGACAGGTCCGAGTGGCACACCCCGGAGGCGGCGACCTTGACCCGGACCTCGCCCGGGCCGGGCGGGGCGATCTCGATGTCGTCCCGGATCTCGAGCGGCGTGTCGACGCCGGTCAGCACAGCGGCCTTCATGGGGCTCCCCTTGGCGGTGGTGGGTCGGTCGGCGTCCGACTGTAACCCTGACCGAGCGGTCAAGTTGTCGCCGGACTCAGGCCTGCGGTCGTCCGTGCTCGCGGTCGTCGCGCTCGGCGGCCTTGACCGCATACCCGAACACGATGGCCGGCGCGAGGATCAGCGACCCGACGACGATGGCGCCGACGATCACCGAGAACAGCGCCTGCGTGGGCCCCGCCACGAGGTTCACGAAGAACAGCACCACGGCCAACCCGAACAGCCCGTAGCCCACCCGCTGCCCGAGCGCCACGGCCTTGGCGATGCGGGCCCGCCGAGCGAGGACGGGATCGGTCGCAACCATGGCGCGGACCCTACCGGCAGGGCGCCGGCGCCCCGACGGGCCACGGGCGCAACGCGTGCCATGGCGCCTCCCGCGGCACGACGCCATCCGGTGTCACGGTGTCACCCGGGCCAGCCACCCGGGGCGAGGGTGGCGCCGTGGTGATGCGGTTTCGGGCGCGGGTGCCTCGGGTACGGCCGCGACGTCGAGGGGACCCCGCCATCAGCCCGCTCGGGAGCGTCGACATGAACCACCGCAGCACCTCCGCCGTTGCCGTCGCCGTCGCCTTCGCCCTGGCGGGACCCTTCAGCGCGGGGGTCGGGCCCGCCGCCGCTCGCAGCGGGGCGGCCGCCCCACCGCCGCGCACTGACAGCGTGACGGGATTGGGAGAGCGCACGTCCGTCACGACCCCGAGCGCGCCGAGCCCTGATGCCACCGATCGGGCGATCCGCTGCGGCTCGGCCGCCGATCTCTACAAGTACAGCACCCGCGTGGCCTTCTGGACCGTTGACGTCTTCCGGCACGCCAACCGCACCTATGCCTGCGAAGACGGCAACGTGATCACCCAGATCTACGAAGGGCAGAACGACTGCCAGAAGTACGCCTGGGGCCTCACCTACTTCAGCCGCAAGGCCTACCACTTCAGCCCGACGCACCTGCACGCTGCGTTCGGGCTGGCCGAGTGCTCGATGTCGGTCGGCGGCCAGATCAGCCACATCGGCGTCATCTACACGAAGCAGTCGAACACCAAGCACACGTTCATCATGCGCGGCGGCGGAGCCGTCGTGTCCAAGGAGCACTGGACCACGACACCCTGACCGATGGCGGCTCCGATGCGTTCTCCCCACCCCGTGCCTTCCGTCCGCGTGTCACGGATGCGGCGCCGCGGACGCCGCACCGGCCCCTCCCTCCTGTGGGCATGCGGCGTCGTCCTCCTGACCGCGGGCTGCCGGGGAGCCCCCGCGCCCATGAGGGGGTACCCCGGCCTCGGCCCGAGGCCGGACCCCGCGAGAGCGTCGGCGGGCCGCGCCATGTCCGGCAGGTCGATCGCCGCCGAGCTCCTCGGCGAGATCGACGAGCACACGGCCCACGACTGGACCGAGCAGGCCGTGGGTCGATGCCTGCAGGACCGGGGGCAGGAGTACCGACCGGTCCCCTTCGATCCGACGGCGGATGTCGAGGCCGGGGCCGGCGCCTCGCTCGCGCACCGCCGGGCCTCGGGCTTCGACATCTCGATCCGTGACGTGTCGATCACGCCGCTGCACGACGATCCGAACGCACGCCGGCTGGAGCGGCTCACCGGGTCGGCACGACAGTCGGCCATCGACCACGCGAACGACTGCCGGGCCGAGGTCGAGCAGCGGCAGCGATCCCGTCGCGACGCCTACGTTCGCTCCTTGTCCGTCGCGGATGCCCACGTCTTCGACGAGCTGGCCAGTGGTCGGCACCCCGCCATCCGGGCCGCGATCGGCCAGTGGCAGGCCTGCATGCGCGCCACCGGCTGGCCGGTGGCCTCGCTCGATGCGCTGATGCGAGACCTCGAGGCCCTGTGGCGGGTGGTGCGGTCGCGAGCACCTGCCGAGCGGGCGGCGTTCGAGGAACGTGAGCGGCAGGCGGCCGTCGCGGACTGGTCCTGCACCAGGCAGCGCATCCAGCCCGTGCACGACCGCCTCATCCACCTCCTCGGCCGGCGGCTCGAGCGGTACGGCGTTCGTTCGCTGTACGAGCAGCCATGAACGGCGCCGTGAAGGCCGAGCAGGCCTCGTGTCCGCCCTGGCGGGGTGTCATCGCGCTGGTCCTGGCCGTCCTGTGGCTCGGCGGCCTGGGGTCGCTGCTCGCCGTGGGCCTGGCCTGGCACTGGTTGCGCCAAGGGCATCGTGCGCCGCCAGAGGGACGGCTCCTCCGGGTCGCGCTGTGGATCGGGCTGGTCGGGCTGATCCTCACGATCGTGGTCTACGGCCTGCTGATCTCGGCTCGCTCGAGCTGACGGACCGACGGCGTGGCGGATGCCGGGGCCGGCTCGCGCCGAGCGAGGGCGTCGACCGTCCGCGACCACCGCCACACTCGGCCTCGATGTGCCGCTGGAGCACCCGGGCCCGGACCCGCAGGGTCTCGGCGTTCGTCGAGGACGGATCATCGCCATAGCGATCGACGGCGGCGAGGAAATCACCGATCGAGCCGCGCATCCGTCTCGGGGGTCGGATGCTGGCGAGCTCGTAGAGCCCGAGGCTGGCGAGGTGCGCCGTTGGGAAGCCGGTCCCTGGCCGTGCCCCGAGCACTGCCTCCGCCAGCTTCACGGGCGGGGCCGACGCATCACTGGCGACCTGGCGTCGATAGAGGCGGCAGAGCTCCGAGGCGTCGGCGGACGCTTCGCCCCCGCGACCCACCACTGAGGCGCCCTCGCGCCAGGTGCGGGTGTGCCTCAGGGCGATCGGGATGACCAGGGCCACGACGAGGAGCATCGCCCCGACGAGCGCGGCGACCAGGAGAGCGTGCTTCTTGCTGGACGTCGTCGTGGGCGGCAGCGGTCGTTGGGGCTATTGACGTCCCCCCGAGTCGAGGCGCTCGAGCCGGGTGCTGGCGCGGCGCCGGGGGTCGTTACCCGTCCACCCTCCGGCGAAACGGGTGGAGCGCCCTCGGTCAGGCCTCAGGTGGACGGTTCGACCAGCGGAGGGTGTCGGGGAGGGCCAGGTCCTCGGCGATCTCCGCCTCGCCGCGCAGGACCTGCAGCACGGCGAGGAAGCGGGCGACCTCGGCCACGTCATGGACGCGCAGGATCACGCCGCTGCCCGTGCCGACCGCGGCGACGGCGGCGAGGGTGCCGGCGAGGCGTTCGCGGGGGGGCGTGGCGGTGATGGCGCCGATGAAGTCCTTGCGGGAGATGGCCAGCAGCATCGGCAGGCCCGCGGGGTTCACCTCGGGCAGGTGGCGGAGCACCTCGACGGTCTGGTGCGGGGTCTTCGAGAAGTCGGGGCCGGGGTCGACCACGATCGACCGCTCGTCGACGCCGAGCTCGATGGCCTGGGCCACCTTCTCGGCGAGGAAGTCGCGGACGTCGGCCACCACCTCAGCGCCGTAGCGGTCGGGGTCCTGCAGCCGCTGCTTGGGTCGGGCCCGCGTGTGCATCACGACCAGGCCGGCGCCGTGGCGCCCGGCGATGGTCGCCAACCGCGGGTCCAGCAGGCCGCTGACGTCGTTGACGATCGTGGCGCCGGCCATGAGGGAGGCGGCCGCGACCACCGGCTTGTAGGTGTCGACGGAGATCACGATGCGCGGGTGCTGGGCCGCGATCGCGGCGACGAGCGGCACGACCAGGTCACGCTCGTCGCCCGGGTCGGCCTCGGGCACGCCCGTGATGCCCGACTGCCCGCCGACGTCGATGATCGTGGCGCCGCCGTCGACGAGCTCGCCGACCCGCGCCAGCTGGCGGTCGAGCGTCGGCAGCTCGCCGGGATCGGAGAACGAGTCCACGTTGGCGTTCACCACGCCCATCAGCGCGGGACGGGTGAGGTCGACCTTGCGGCCGGCAAGCACGAGATCGGTGCGGAAGTGGGGTGCGTCCATGGCGTGGTCAGTGGCCGTTGCGTCGGCGATGGAGCGCCTTGTGGGCCTTGTAGAGGTTGAGGAACTCCTTGTAGAGCGGCTCGTACGCCGCGTGCGCGTCGGCGGCGGGCCGGAACTCGGCCTCGATCTCGACCGCGGTGTTGAGCTGCTCGGGCGTGCGCAGGCCCAAGGCGAGCGCGGCCACGAAGGCGGCACCGCGAGCGTTGGCGTGCTGGGGATCGGCGACGCGCCGGACCGTGCGGTCCAGGACGTCGGCGTGCATCTGGCACCAGAGATCGGAGCGCGCTCCGCCGCCGATGTAGTTGAGCCCGTCCAACGGCCGTTTGATGAACTTCTCGACCACGTCGAGCAACCAGCGCGAGTTGAACGCCACGCCCTCGAACACGGCCCGCACGAGGTCGTGACGGTCGGTCGACAGCGAGAGGTTGTCCCAGCCGCCGCGGATCGTGTGGTCGTCGACCGGCGTGCGCTCGCCGTTGAGCCACGGCGTGAAGATCACCCCGTTCGAGCCGAGCGGCGCGGCCGCCGCGAGCACGTTGAGCTCGTCGAGGTCTCGCGCCAGGCCGACCTTGTCGCGCAGCCAGAGGAGTGCGGCGCCGCCCACCTCGTGCTCGTTCGCCAGGAAGTAGCGGCCCGGGATGGCGGAGGGGAGCGACGCCTGGTTGTGGAGCACGTCGGTCTTCTTCCAGGGCACGTGGCACGAGAGCCATGACGAGGTGCCCATGTAGAGGTGGCCCTCGAAGTCGCCGAGCGCGCCGGAACCGACCACGGCCGAGTGCACGTCGCCCGTGGCGGTCACCACCTTGGTGGCGGGGGCGAGCCCCCACGCCGCGGCGACCTCGGGCAGCACGCGGCCGATCACCGTCGCCGATGGCACCAGCTCGGGCAGCTGGGCCCGGTCGATGCCGCACCAGGCGAGGAGCTGGTCGTCGTAGGTCACGGCGTTCAGGTCGCGGTTGTCGGTGAGCCAGTGGGCCACGATCGCGTCGTGCGACGACACCTGCCGGCCGGTCAGGCGGGCGTTGAGGTAGTCGCACGGCTCGAGGAACGCGTGGGCGGCGCGGTAGACGTCGGGTCGCTCGTGCTTCAGCCACAAGATGTGCGCCACGGGATCCTTGCCCGAGTGGCTCAGGACGCCGCCGCTGCGCTGGATCCACGTGCGCAGCTTGCGGGGGTCGTAGCCCAGCACCCGCACCGGGCCACCCACGACGTCCTTGATGTACGGCGCGCCGCGGCTGTCCATCCAGATCACCGCCGGGTAGAGGTGCCGCCCGTCGGCGTCGACCGCGACCGTGCCGGACCACTGGGCCGTGACCGCCACCGCCAGGATGTCCTCGACCGGCACGTGGTCGCCGGCCAGCAGCCGCCGCACGGCGGTGGTGATCGCGGACCACCAGGCGTCGGGGTCCTGCTCGGCCCCGCCGCCGGGCAGCGCCTCGAGCGGGGTGGCCTCGGCCTCGTAGGCGGTGAGCGCGCCGTCCAAGGTGACCAGCGCGACCTTGGGCCCGCCGGTCCCCAGATCGATCGCCAGCACGTGCTCGGTTCCCACCGCACCCTCCTCGCGCCCCGGCGCGACGGGCTGGCGCTACGGTCGCCGGCCATGGTCCACGAGTCGCTGCTGTACGAGGTGAACGACCATGTCGCCACCGTCACCATCAACCGCCCGGAGAAGCGTAACTCCCTGTCGTGGACGGTGATGACCGAACTGCGGCAAGCGTTCGCCGACGCCAAGGCCGATCCCGAGGTGCGGGTCGTGGTGCTCACCGGCGCCGGCGACCGGGCGTTCTGCGCCGGCGCCGACCTGACCGGCATGGCCGGCGGAGCGGGCTACGCCGCGCTGCACGACGCCCGCGGCGAGCTGGCCCGCCTGTTCCGCGACATGTGGGAGCTCGGCAAGCCGCTGGTGGCCCGGGTGCGCGGCTACGCGCTGGCCGGTGGGTTCGGCCTCGCCCTCGCCTGTGACCTCGTGGTGGCGGCCGACGACGCCCAGTTCGGCACGCCGGAGATCGACGTCGGCCTCTGGCCCTACATGATCACGGTGCCGCTCGTGCGCTCGATGCCGCCGAAGCGGGCACTCGAGCTGATGATGACGGGCCGGCGGGTGGGCGCCGAGGAGGCCGAGCGGATCGGCTTCGTCACCCAGGTCGTCGCGGTCGACGAGCTCGACCGCGCGGTGGCCGAGCTCACGGGCACGCTCGCCTCCAAGTCGCCGACGATCATGAAGCTCGGCCGCGACAGCTTCTACGGCACCTGGGACCTCGCGGCCGAGGAGGCCTTGCGCCTCCTGCACCCGCTGCTCACCGTCACCACATCGACGGAGGACGCCGCCGAGGGCATCAGCGCCTTCGTCGAGAAGCGGCCCCCGGAGTGGAAGGGACGCTGACCCGGGGGTCGACGAGGCCGCCGGGCATGGCACGTGCAAGGCTCCTCGGGCGATGAGCGAGGCGCTGCGACCGGTCCCGTCGGCGAGCCCGACCCCCGACCTTCCCGTCGAGGTCGCCAGCGCGCTGTTCGACGCCGTCTCGGCGACCGTGCGGGGCAAGGCGGACGCGGTACGGCTGGCGATCGTCGCCCTGCTGTCCGGTGGCCACCTGCTCATCGAGGACCTCCCCGGCACCGGCAAGACCCTGCTCGGCAAGAGCTTGGCCGTGGCCATCGGCGGTCGCTTCGGGCGGGTGCAGTGCACGCCCGACCTGCTCCCGACCGACATCACCGGCACATCGGTCTTCCGGCCCGCGGGAGGTGCGTGGGAGTTTCGGGAGGGCCCGCTGTTCGCCAACGTGGTGCTGGTGGACGAGGTCAACCGGGCGTCACCGCGCACGCAGGCGGCGCTGCTCGAGCCGATGGAGGAGCACCAGGTCACCGTCGATGGCGCCACCCGCTCGCTGCCCGCACCGTTCTTCTGCATCGCCACCCAGAACCCGTTCGGCCAGGTCGGGACGTTCCCGCTGCCCGAGAGCCAGCTCGACCGGTTCGCGCTCGTGATCACGCTCGGGCTGCCCGACCGGGCCGCCGAGCGCGAGATCCTCACCGGGCAAGGCGGCACGGAGGTGTTCGACCAGGTGGTGGCGGTCTCGACGCCGGAGGCGGTGGCCGCCGCGATCGCCGCCGTGCGCCACGTGTACTGCGCGCCGGCCGCGGTCGAGTACGTGCTCGACCTGGCCGCCGCCACCCGCCAGCACCCCGAGATCGACCTCGGCGCGTCGCCGCGCGCCGCGCTCGGGCTGCTGCACGCCGCCCGGGCCCACGCCGTCGTGAGCGGGCGCGAGCACGTCACGCCGGACGACGTGCAGGCCGTCGTGGTGGCGGCGTTCGCCCACCGCATCGCCATCGGCGGCGGGGTCGACACGTCCGCGGCCGCCACGGTCCTGCGGTCGTTGATCGACCGGACCGCCGTGCCGCGGCCGTGAGGTTCGGCCTGGGCGGCGTGCGCCTGACCCCGTTCGGCACGGGGGTGCTGCTGGTCGTGCTGGCGGTCGCGGGCCAGCCGCCGGCTGCGGTCGACCCGGAGCTCGCGTCGCTCGTGTGGCTGGCGTTGCTCGGGATCCTCCTCGTCGGCTGCTTCTGGCCGGTGCTGGCGCTCCGCTCGGTGCGCGCCACGGTCCGCGCGCCGCGGGACGCGGTCGTGGGCGACGAGGTGCCGCTCGCCATCGAGCTGGCGGGGCGGCTCGCGCGGCTCGAGGTGCGCGCGCTCGATCCGCCCGGCCCGT
>JAODBM010000237.1 GCA_025463985.1 Acidimicrobiales bacterium | reverse complement strand
CACCTGCTGGGCCTCGGCCGAAGAGAGGCCCGTCGCCAGCTGGCCGGCCTTGCTCGCCAGGTCCTGGCTCTCCTTGGTCAGGGTGCCGGCCTTGGTCGGGTCCTTCATGACGTCCTTGGCCTTGGCCACGAAGGCGTCGACGGAGTCGCAGTAGTCCTTGACCTTGCCGCTGGTGCCGCCGCCACCGCCACCGCTCGAAGCGGTCGTGGGCGTGCCCGAGGCGGTGGTGTCGCTCGAAGCCTTGCTGCTCTTGCTGCAACCGGCGGCGGCGCCGACGGTCAAAAGGCCCGCGAGGACCAGGGAAACGGCGCGATTCGGCACGGTGTTCTCCTCGGTGTTCTGCCACCCGGCGGGTGGTACCGAGGCAACGTACGGCTGGGTGCCCGGGCGGCGATTGAGTAGCCGTCACTCAATCTCGGCCGAGCGGGCTGCTCGCCCGGGCGCTGGCGGCCCAGATCAGGCGTCTTCGAGGGACTGGGTCCGCTGCCAGCGCAGGTAGGCCTCCATGAAGTCGTCGAGCGCACCGTCCAGGACGGCGTCGACGTTGCCGGTCTCGTGCTCGGAGCGCAGGTCCTTGACCATCTGGTACGGCTGCAGCACGTACGAGCGGATCTGGCTGCCGAACCCCACCGAGCGCTGCTCGCCCCGGATGGCGGCCAGCTCGTCGATCCGCTGCTGCTCTTGGAGGACGGCCAGCTTGGCCTTGAGGATCTGCATGGCCCGATCCTTGTTCTGATGCTGGCTGCGCTCGTTCTGGCACGACGTGACCACGCCGGTCGGCAGGTGGGTGATGCGCACGGCCGAATCGGTCACGTTGACGTGCTGCCCGCCGGCACCCGAGGACCGGTAGGTGTCGATCCGGAGGTCCTTGTCGTCGATGACGATGTCGGGCACGTCCTCCAGGAACGGCGTGACCTTCAGCGCCGCGAACGCCGTCTGCCGCTTGCCCTGGGCGTTGAACGGGCTCATGCGGACGAGGCGGTGCACGCCATGCTCGGAGCGCAGCAGGCCGTACGCATGGCGACCCTTGACCATGAACGTGGCCGACGAGATGCCGGCCTCCGACCCGGGCGAGACCTCGTCGAGCTCGACGTCGAAGCCGCGCCGCTCGGCCCAGCGCAGGAACATGCGCAGGAGCATGTTGGCCCAGTCCTGCGCATCGGCGCCGCCCTCGCCGGACTGGATCTCGGCGAGCGCGTCGTTCTCGTCGTGCTCGCCGGTGAACAGGCTGCGCAGCTCGAGCTCGTCGAACTCGCGCTGCAGCGAGGTGAGGGCGTCCTCGATCTCGGACGCGACCGAATCGTCCGCCTCCTCGCGGGCCAGCTCGGCCAACGTCTCGACGTCGTCGATGCGTCCGCCGAGCGCGTCGTACCGATCGAGGTCGTCGGACACCGACGAGAGCGCGCCGGTGATCTTGCGGGCCTCGTCGGCGTCATCCCAGAGGTCGGGACGGCTGGCCTCGGTCTCCAGCTGGGGCCGGCGGGCACGCAGCTCGTCGATCTTGAGGTAGGCGCGGGCCTCGTCGTGCCGCTTCCGGAGCGCACCGATGTCGTCGCTGACGTCTCGCATGATCGGCAATTGTCGCCCGAATCGTCGCCGCCGGTGGAACTCAGGATCGGCGGCGCCGGGGAGCCCTCAGCTTGGGGCCGGCTCCTCAGCGGTCGGCGACGCTATTGGCCGACGTTGATGGCGTCGATCTCCGTCTGCTCCGGCGGTCCAGCGAACCCGCCCTCGATGCCCGCCGGAAGTGAGGTGGTTGCGCTCGCGATCATGGCGAGCGGCTCTCGCGCTCGCCTCAGGCGCAGGGACCGACGCTCAGGCCGAAATAGTCGTACTGGTACTCGTTGAGCTCGGTCACATAGCGGCGGAGCTCAAGCCTGCCCCCGTGGATTCGGCCTTGCGCGAGCCGCCAGGAAGACCGGGCCGGGGTGCCGGCCTTGACCAGGTAGTAGAGGCGATCCCCGTCGGACGTCCATTGGGCAAAGGTCGCGTGCTTCGCGGTGCGGTTCAGCGAGCTGCCATCGACGCTGGCGGTGTACAGGTCGCCATCCTCGTTGGCGAACGTGCTCACGAGGAGTGATCGACCGTCGGCCGACCACGTGAGGTTATGAGCGGCTGGCACGATCGCGACCCGTCTCAATCGGCTCCCGTCTGCGTTCACGACCCACACCGCGGTGGCCTCGGTTCGGTCCGCGCGTCGCTCGGCCCGAATGAATGCGATCTTCGAATCGTCGGGCGACCATGCCGGCGCACGATCGGAGAACGGGCCGGTCGTCGTGAGCTGCCGGGTCGCGCCGCCGTCGAGAGGAAGGACCATCAAACGACTTGTCGCCACCGGAGGAATTGACCACCGCGAGTAGGCAACCCTTCGGCCGTCATGTGCCCAGGCGGGATCAGTGTCATTGGGCCCCCCAGACACCCGGCGTGGATTGGCGCCGTCCGCCGCGACCATCCACAACGAGTAGCCGCCAGGACCGGCGCTCTCGAAGTTGCCGGGCGACCTGACGACGATCAGCTTCGACCCGTCGGGCGACCAGGCGGGCTTCGTGGCGGTCCAGCCGCCCAAGATGGGTCTCAGGCGCCCAGTCAGGTCGGCGATGACGACCTGGGCCCCACCGATGATCCTGCCGGTCCGGTTGAGGGCAACGACGTCAGCCGTTCCCTTGCAACCGTCGCTATGGGGGTTCGTGGGCGTCACCCTCTGACCGCCGGGCGCAGCGCCACACCCGACGAGAATCACGACCACGCAACCTGCCACGAAGCGGCGCATCAACCTATTCAAGCCGCGTCGAGCCGCGTCAATGGCCCGCGATGCTGGCGCCGCTCCCCATCGTCGGACATCGACCCTGGAGCGGCCTCACTCGCGCCCTGGCCCCCATGCGCCAATGGCCACCAACGGAATGGGCCCTCCTGGCGACGTCGCGGCGTGCCCGGCCGAGGGGGTTGCGGAATGTTCTTCCCGGCCGCGTTTCGAACGGCGGGTATGGGGGAACACGTGTTCGCATGGGTATGAGTGCAGCGGTGGAGCGGTTGGTGGCGTTGTCGCACGATCCGGTTGCCGCGTCCGAGGGTGAGCTGTCCGACGCATTGCTCGAGGTGCAACGCCTCAAAGGGCAGCTGCATGCGATCGAGGCGAAGCTGACCGCCGCGTGGGATGCGCGGATGGTGTGGGCGGCAGATGGGGCGCTCTCGGGCGGGGCGTGGCTCGCGCATCGCGGCGAGGCGTCACGGGCTGAGGCACAGGCGCAGGTGCGCACGGCTCGGCGCCTCACGCACATGCCGCACACGACCGCAGCGCTCGAAGCCGGCGAGATCGGCGCCGCGAAGTCGCGGCTGCTGGCATCAGCTCGACGCGATGAGCTGGTCGAGCGTTTCGACGAGTGCGAGGAGATGCTGGTCGGGCACGCCCGGGAGCTCACCGTCGATCAGCTGGCCCGACTGGTGCGCCATTGGGTGATGGTCAACGAGCGCGACGGCGGCGCATCGGCGGAGACCAAGGGCCGCGACCGCGCCCAGGTGCAGCTCTCGCGATCGTTCGACGACATGTGGGCGCTGCGCGGGATCCTCGACCCCGAGCAAGGCGAGATCATCGCTCGCCAGCTCGACGCCGTCTGCTGCGAGCTCTCGCTGGCCGACAAGGCCGCCGGCGACGTCCCGATCGTCACCGCATCACAGCGTCGGGCGTCGGCATTGACCGAGATGGCCCGCCGGCACGCAGCCATCGACGCCACCCAGTCGCTCAAGCCGGTGCGACCGCTGCTCATGGCCATCTGCGACCACACGGTGCTCGAGCAGCGACAGGGCGAGCCATCGACGTTCGGCACGACCTGCGAGATCACCGGCATCGGCCCGGTCCCAGGCGACACGGTCCGCCGCCTCGCCTGCACGGCCGACATCGTCGACACCCACATCGGCGCCGACGGCCAGGTGCTCGACCTGGGCCGCACCCGCCGCCGAGCCACCGAGGCGCAACGCCGAGCCCTGTTGGTGCGGGATCGGGTCTGCGTCTTCCCCGGCTGCGATCGCGCCTCGGACCGCTGCGAAGCCCACCACATCGACCACTACGAACACGGTGGGCCGACTGACCTCGACAACCTGTGCCTCCTCTGCACACGACACCACCACCTCGTCCACGAGGGCGGCTACCGCCTCGCCCGCAGCCCAGACGGCCACCACGACTTCCGACGACCCGACGGCTCGCTGATCCACACCGACCGGCCAAACCACCTGTCCTTCCGCGTGCCCGTCCTTGCCTGACGACACGGCGCAAATCGCTCGCTGCGGATGAGCCGCCTCTCTAGCGTGATCAGGCTGTGCCTGCTGACCACTCCCCCGTCGATCTCCGGGTCCTGACCCGACGGCTGCGCCCCGAGCGGCGCAGCCTCGTCGCACTCCTGCTCGTGCTCCTGGTGGCCATGGGCCTGCCGCTCCTCGGCCCGCTGCTGATCGGCCGGTTCGTCGACGCCGCGCTCGGCGGGGGCAGCACCCACACGCTCATGCGCTACGCCGCGCTGTTCCTGCTCGCGACGCTGGCGGGCGACGGCCTGCAGCTGCTCGTCACCTGGCTGTCGGTGCGGCTGGCGTGGCGGGTCGGCAACCGCCTGCGCACCGACTTGTGTCGCCACGCGCTGTCGCTCGACCTCGCGTGGCACGGCGACCACAGCCCGGGCCAGCTGATCGAGCGGATCGACGGCGACGTCGACGCGCTCACCCGCTTCTCGTCCACCGCGGTCCTGCAGCTGGCCGGCAACGCGCTCTTGGCCGTCGGCACGCTCGTGGTGGCGACGCTGATCGACTGGCGAGCCGGGCTGCTCATCGGCCTCGCCGCCGGCGTGGCGGTGGCCATCCTCGTGCGCATGCGGCGCATCGCCGTGCCGTACTACGACGAGGAGCGCGAGGTGCAGGGCCGCCTCTACGGCGATCTCGAGGAGCGTCTCGGCGGGCTCGAAGACCTGCGCGCCAACGGCGCCGGCGCCTGGGCCGTCCACCGCCTCCAGCACCACTCGGCCGCCTGGTGGCGCACCGCGCGGCGCGCCGCGGTCTGGGGCGACGGCGGTCTGGTCGGCGCGAGCCTGGCGTTCTCGGCCGGGTCGGTGCTCACGCTCGGCTTGGGCGTGTGGCTCAACCGCAGCGGTCAGCTGAGCGTCGGCTCGGTCGTCGCGCTGTTCCGGTTCTCCCAGCAGGTGAGTGATCCGCTCTGGCAGGTGTCCGAGCAGCTGTCCGAGCTGCAGAAGGCCGCGGCCGGTACCCGCCGGGCCGCCCGCCTGTTCGCCACCGAGCCGACACTCGTCGACGGATCGGGCCCGCGGCTGCCCGACGGCCCCCTGGCGGTCGACCTCGACGCGGTCTCGTTCGGCTACGGCACCGGCCACCCCGTGGTCGCCGGGCTCGACCTGCACCTCACGCCGGGCACCTCACTCGGCGTGGTGGGCCGCACGGGCAGCGGCAAGACCACGCTCGGGCGCCTGCTGCTGCGGATGTGGGACACCGAGGACGGCGCCGTACGCGTCGGCGGCATCGACCTTCGTGCCACCACCGCCGCCGACCTCCGCCGTCGCGTCGCGGTCGTGACCCAAGAGGTCGAGGTCTTCCGGACCACGGTGCGCGACAACCTCACCCTCTTCGGCGCGCTCGACGTGAGCGACGACCGGTTGACCGAGGCGCTCGACGCCGTCGGCCTGGGGCCGTGGCGGGCGCGGCTGGCGCGCGGGCTCGACACCGAGCTGCGCGGCGACGAGCTGTCGGCCGGCGAGGCCCAGCTGCTCGCGTTCGCCCGCGTGCTGCTCACCGACCCGGGACTCGTGGTCCTCGACGAGGCGTCGAGCCGGCTCGACCCCGTGACGGAGGCCGGCCTGGCGGCGGCGACGGCGCGTCTCCTGGCTGGCCGGACGGCGGTCGTGATCGCCCACCGGCTCAGCACGCTCGACACCGTGAACGAGATCCTCGTCCTCGAGCGCGGTCGCATCGTCGAGCACGGCCGCCGCGACGACCTCGCCGCCGACCCCAACAGCCACTACGCCAGGCTCGTCTCGGCCGGCCTCACCGGTGGTGTGCCCCGATGAGCGATCGCAGCGAGGCGACGGCCACGAGCCGCTCGCCCAACGCGAGCAACCGGTTCGCATGGCGCATCCTGCGGGCCGATCCCCGGACCTACGCCATCTCGCTCACGAGCTGGATCATCTTCTTCGCCCTCCCGCTGCCGGCCGGGCTCCTGGCGCGCGCGGTGCTGGACCGGGTCGGCTCGGACGGTCCGGGGCCCACGGCCCTCTCGCTGCTCATCGCTTTGGCCGCGGTCGAGCTCACCCGGTGGACCGTCCTCGCGCTCGCCATCGTCCAGTGGCACGGCGCCTGGGTGTTCTGGCACACGGTGCCGCGGGTCAACATCCTGCGCTCGCTCGTCCACGACCCGGGCCCGGTCACCGACCGGCTCCCCGGTTCCGCTGGCGAGGCCGTCAGCCGGTTCCGCGACGACACCCGCGACGTGGCGCAGGTCCTCGACGTCTGGCTCGACCTGGTGGCGGCGTTCGTCACCTCGGCGTCCGCGTTCGTGGTGCTGCTCACCATCGACGCCCGGGCCGCCCTGGCGGTGGTCGCGCCGGTGCTGGTCGTCCTGTGGATCGGCCATCAGCTCGCCCACCGGCTGCGAGCCTGGCGCTGGACCGAGCGGCAGCGCACCGCCGCCGTCACCGGGTTCCTGGGTGACACGTTCGGTGGGATCACGGCGGTGAAGGTGGCCGGCGCGGAGGCGGCGGTGCTCCGGCGGTTCGCGCGGCTCGGCGAGGCGCGCGCGCAGGCGGCACGGCGCGACCAGGTCGGCACCCAGCTCGTGCAGACCTTGTCGGGCATCACCGCCAACCTCGGGCTCGGCCTGGCGCTGCTGTTCATCGCCCCGCTCGTCCGCCGCGGCGGCATCTCGGTCGGCGACATCGCGCTGTTCGCCGGCTACAGCACGGTGATGGCCTCGCTCCCCCGCATCACCGGCCGCTACGCGACGTGGCATCGCCAGGCCGACGTGTCCGTCGAACGGCTCGGCCGCCTGCTGCCCGAGCGCACTCCGGCCCGGGCCGCGGCGCGGGTCACCACCTATCTCCGCGGCGGGCCGCCACCGCTCGATCCCCAACGCCACCCGGCGCCGGCCCGTCGATCGGGGCCCGACCGCCTCGATCACCTCGCCATCCGCGGCCTCTCGGTGCGCCTCGACGCGGCGGCCGTGCTCGACGGCATCGACCTCGACGTCCGGCGCGGCCAGCTCGTCGTCGTCACCGGACCGGTCGGATCAGGGAAATCGCTGCTCCTGCGCAGCCTGCTCGGGCTGGTGCCTCGCGCCGGCGGCGAGGTGCGCTGGAACGACGAGGTGGTCATCGACCCGTCGGTGTTTCTTGTGCCCCCGCGCACCGCCTACGTGCCGCAGGTGCCGCGCTTGTTCAGCGAGCCCCTGGCCGACACCGTGCTCCTCGGCGCCGACGGCACCGGCCTCGCCGATGCGCTCCGCCTCGCCTGCCTCGACGACGACCTGAACGAGATGCCCGCAGGCGTCGCCACGATGGTCGGCCCGAAGGGCGTCCGCCTCTCAGGCGGCCAGATCCAGCGGACCGCGGCGGCTCGGGCCTTCATCCGGCGCCCGGAGCTGCTCGTGGTCGACGACCTGTCGAGCGCGCTCGACACCGCCACCGAGGCGCGAGTGTGGGACGGCGTCTTCGCGGCCGCCGCCGGCGACCTGACGGTCCTCGCCGTCAGCCACCGCCCGCGGATCCTCGAGCGCGCCGATCAGGTGATCGAGCTCACCGCCGGCCGCCGCCGCTCCTGAGGGGTCAGGGACCCTCGACCGGCCGACCGTCGACGCCGCGCCAGTCGTTCGCGGCCCGCCACTCCCAGGGGAGCGTCTCGCGCGGTGCTGGCGTGGCCCGGGGCCACGGCAGCAGCTGCCGCGCGGAACGCTCGGGGACGTCCCGGTGCTCCGAGGGCAGCAGCGGTCGGCGGGCGCCGTGCCCATCGACCCACTTCCACGGCATGAGCTGGCGGCGCGGTGGCGGGATGGCGCTCAATGGGACCTCCGGAACGACGAGACCGAACGCCCTCGACGGTACGGACGGGCCGGGTCGCCCCGGTTTCGGTCACCACCAGATTCCGTGTCGGCCACCTGACGCATTCCTTGCGCCCGCAACCCGAACCCCGTCAGTCCCGCGGCAATCGCTCGACCGCGGACAACACGGCCCGGAGGGAGGCGGTGATGATGTTCGGGTCGGTGCCGAGGCCCCAGCGCACGTCGCCCTCGGGGTCGACCGTCTCGACGTAGGCCACGGCCGTGGCCTCGGCACCCGAGCCGAGCGCGTGCTCGTGGTAGTCGGTCACGTCGAGGTCGATGTGGAGCGCCTCCTGCAGGCCATGCACGAAGGCTGCGATCGGCCCGTTGCCCCGTCCGGTGGCTGAGACCGGCACCCCGTCCACGAGCAGCTGCGCCGTGAGCGTGGTGACGTCGTCGGCGCCGGTCGCCAGCTCATGGCTGCGCAGCACGACGCGCGGCGACTCGGCCAGGTAGGTCGACGAGAACACGTCCCACATGACCGTCGGTGTGACCTCGCCGCCGGTCTGCTCGGCGATGGCCTGGATCTCTCGCGAGAACTCGATCTGGAACCGGCGGGGCAGCACGAACCCGTGCTCAGCCTCCATCAGGTACGCGACGCCGCCCTTGCCGGACTGGCTGTTGACCCGAATGACGGCCTCGTAGGTCCGCCCCACGTGCGCGGGGTCGATGGGCAGGTACGGCACCTCCCAGGCCGCGTAGTCCTTGCCTCGGCCCGCCGCCTCGGCGTCCGCGTAGAGCGCGGCGAACCCCTTCTTGATGGCGTCCTGGTGCGAGCCGGAGAACGCGGTGTAGACGAGGTCGCCCACGTACGGGTGGCGCTCGTGCACCGGCAAGCGGTTGCAGTGCTCGGCCACGCCCCGCAGCTTGTCGATGTCGCTGACGTCGAGCTCGGGGTCGATGCCCTGGCTGAACAGGTTCAGCGCCAGCGTGACCAGGTCGACGTTGCCGGTGCGCTCGCCGTTGCCGAACAGGCAGCCTTCGATGCGATCGGCCCCGGCCAGCCGCCCGAGCTCGGCGGCGGCCACCGCGCACCCGCGGTCGTTGTGCGGGTGCAGCGAGAGGGTGATCGCCTCGCGGTTGCGCACCGTGCGCAGGAACCACTCGATCGTGTCGGCGTAGATGTTGGGCGTGTACATCTCGACCGTCGCCGGCAGGTTCATGATCAGCTTGCGGTCCGCGGTCGGCTCGATGACCTCGGCCACGGCCTCGCAGATCTCGACCGCGTAGTCCAGCTCGGTGCCCGTGTAGCTCTCGGGCGAGTACTCGTAGCGCACGTCGGTGCCCGGCACGGTCTCCTCGAGCTTGCGGCACATCTTGGCGCCGTTGACCGCGATCTCGGTGATGCCGGCCTGGTCGAGCCCGAACACGACGCGCCGCTGCAGCGTGGAGGTCGAGTTGTAGAAGTGGACGATCGCCCGGGACGACCCCTTGATCGACTCGAACGTCCGGGCGATCAGCTCGTCACGGCACTGCGTCAGCACCTGGATCGTCACGTCGTCGGGAACCAGGTCCTCCTCGATCAGCTGGCGCACGAAGTCGAAGTCGGGCTGGCTCGCGGAGGGGAACCCGACCTCGATCTCCTTGAACCCCATGGCCACGAGCGTCTCGAACATGCGCCGCTTGCGGGCCGGGTCCATCGGGTCGATGAGCGCCTGGTTGCCGTCGCGCAGGTCGACTGCGCACCACTGCGGCGCCGTCTCGAGCTTGCGGTTCGGCCACGTGCGATCGGGCAGCTCGAGCGGCACGAACGGCCGGTACTTCTCGAACGGCATCTTCTTCGGCGTGGCTGGCTGCGGGGGCATGGTGCCCTTTCGGGTGCGGTTTGTGTACGGAAAAAGCAAGAAGCCCCCGAGCCCGAGGGCGCAGAGGCTTCGACGAGTGCCGCGGGAGGCACTCGTCTACATGAGAAGAAGGAGGTCGCGGGACAAAGACATCGGGGGCAACTTTCCTCGGATCAACAACTCGTGTCAAGCGCGGCCTCAGGCCGCACCGTGGCAGTTCTTGAACTTCTTGCCGCTGCCGCACGGGCAGGGCGCGTTGCGGGGGGTCTTGTCCCACTCGGACTTGACCACCGGCTGCTGCACGACCTCGTCCTCGATCGCCGCGACATCGCCACCGCCCTCGGCCGCCTCCGCCGCGGGCTGCGCCCGCGCCGCCTGGACCATGTTGCCGCCGGCGGAAGGATCTTCGGGACCCGAGTACGCCATGTTCGTGGCGGTGGCGCCGGGCTCGTCGTCGACCACGACCTGCACGTGCATCACGTACTTCACGAAGTCTTGGGCGATCAGCTGCATCATCGCCCCG
The DNA here is from genome assembly GCA_025463985.1 of Acidimicrobiales bacterium. Classification (GTDB taxonomy): domain Bacteria; phylum Actinomycetota; class Acidimicrobiia; order Acidimicrobiales; family Iamiaceae; genus JAODBM01. The sequence continues at coordinate 1,174 of JAODBM010000237.1, read as the reverse complement.
AACATCTCGAAGCCCTCGCGCTGCCACTCGACGAGCGGATCGCGCTGGCCCATGGCTCGCAGGTTGATGCCCTCTTCGAGGTAGTCCATCTCGAGGAGGTGCTCGCGCCAGTGCTGGTCGATGATGTTGAGCATCACCTGACGCTCGATGTCGCGCATGGTCTCCGAGCCGAGCTCTTGCTCGCGCTGCTCGTAGTAGCCGGTGGCCTCACCCATCAGCGTCTCGTAGAGCTGGTCGGTGGTGGTGCAGGCCTTGAGGTCATCGACGGTCAGACCGGTCGGCCAGAAGCCGAGGACCTCGTTGTGCAGGCCGCTGAGGTCCCACTCCTCGGTGAAGTCGGCGACGCAGTAGGTGCCGATCGTGGCCTCGACGGCGTCGGCCAACGCCTGCAGGGCCTCTTCGCGCAGGTCGGCGTCGGCCAGGATCTGGTCGCGACGCTTGTAGATGACCTTGCGCTGCTCGTTCATCACCTCGTCGTACTTGAGGACGTTCTTGCGGATCTCGGCGTTGCGCTGCTCGACGGTGTTCTGCGCTCGCTCGATGGCCTTGGTGACCATCTTCGCCTCGATCGGCACGTCGTCAGGGAGGGCCTTGCCCATCACCCAGCTCATCGCGCCGGTGGCGAACAGGCGCATGAGCTCATCTTCCAGCGAGAGGTAGAACCGGCTCTCGCCCGGGTCGCCCTGACGGCCGGAGCGGCCACGCAGCTGGTTGTCGATGCGGCGGGACTCGTGGCGCTCGGTGCCGAGCACGTACAGCCCGCCCAGCTCGCGGACCTTGTCGCCCTCGGGCTCGGTCTCGGCGCGGTGACGCTCGGCGAGCTCCTTGATGCGAGCCTCGCCCTCCGGCGTCTCGGGGTCGAGGCCCTCGGCCTTGGCATCCCGGAGCGCCAGGCCCTCGGGGTTGCAGCCGAGCAGGATGTCGACGCCTCGACCGGCCATGTTCGTCGCCACCGTGACCGCGTGCAGCCGCCCGGCCTGGACGACGATCTCGGCCTCGCGCGAGTGCTGCTTCGCGTTGAGCACCTCGTGGGGCACGCCCCGCTTCTCGAGCTCTCGCGAGAGCTTCTCGGACTTCTCGACCGAGATCGTGCCGACGAGGACCGGCTGGCCGACCTCGTAGCGCTCGGCGATGTCGTCGACCACGGCCTCGAACTTGAAGTCCTCGGACTTGT
>JAODBM010000228.1 GCA_025463985.1 Acidimicrobiales bacterium | reverse complement strand
GCGTCGTCCTGGTCGTAGAACGTCATGCCGACGCAGCTCCTGAGCTCGGATCGATTCGCCCGGCGGCTCGGCGGTCGAGCCAGTCCTGCAGGATGATTGCAGCCGCGACCATGTCGACCACCTTGCGGCGGGCGCGGCCGTCGAGGTCCTGCTCTCGCAGGGTGCGCTCGGCGGTCACCGTCGTGAGCCGTTCGTCGTGCAGCTCGACCGGCACGCTGAGCGCCACGCGCAGCTCCTCGCACTCGGCCAGCACCCCGGCGGCTGCCGGCCCGGTCGACCCGTCGAGCGCCAACGGCAGGCCGACCAGCACGAGGTCGGCCTCCCAATCGGCCACCAGCTCGGCGATGTCGCGGTGGGTGCGCTGGCGGTCGGCCGACCGCTCGAGCACGACGACGGGGCTGGCCACGCGCTCGTCGGCGTCGCACACGGCCACACCGATGCGCCGCGCGCCGAGGTCGAGGGCGAGCACGCGCACGCTCAGCCGACGCCGGCCGCGGCTGCAGCCTGGGTCAGCGCCTCGGCGATCCGCTCGGGATCCTTGCCCCCGGCCACCGCCAGCTCGGGGTGCTTTCCGCCGCCACCGCCAACCGTGCGGGCGGCGTCGGCGATGAGGCTGCCGGCGTCGAGCCCGCTGTCTTTCGTGGTCGCCGCCACCAGCGCCACGCCCCCGCCGTCCGGCGCACCGATGAGCACGACGCCGCGCATGCCGGGCCGGTCGCGCACGGCCACGGCCAAGCTGCGCAGGTCGTCGCGCACGAGCCCATCGACCCGCGCCACCACGACGCCGTCGACCGCCTGCCCGGCGAGGTCCGAGGCCCCGCCGCTGGCCGCCTTGGCCCGGAGGTCCTTGACCTGGTCGCGCAGCTCCTTCAGCTCGGCCAGCCGCTTCTCGACGCCGTCGAGCAGCTCGGCCACCGGAACGCCGACGAGCTCGGCGGCCTCCGCCAGGGTGCGCTCCTCGTCGCGGATGCGCGCGATGGGCCCGAAGCCGCTGATGGCCTCGATGCGCCGCAGGTTCGAGCCGATCGACGTCTCCGACACGATCTTCATGGGCCCGATGTCGCCGGTGCGGTGCACGTGGGTGCCGCCGCACAGCTCGATCGAGTGGCGCCCGGCCTCGAGCACGCGCACGATGTCGCCGTACTTGTCGCCGAAGAAGGCGATGGCGCCCAGCTCGGCGGCGGCGTCCTTCGTGGTCTCGTAGTGGCGGACGGGGTCGTTGACGAGCACGGCCTCGTTGACGAGGTCCTCGATCTGGGTGATCTGGTCGTCGGTGACGGCCTCGAAGTGGCTGAAGTCGAACCGCAGCCGGTCGGGCGCCACCATCGATCCCTGCTGCTTGACGTGGCTGCCGAGCACCTCGCGCAGCGCCCAGTGCAGGAGGTGGGTGCCGGTGTGGTTGCGGCGGACGGCGTCGCGGCGGCCGACGTCGATGGCCGCGGTGACCTCGTCGCCCTCGGCGATCGCGCCCTCGACGACCCGGGCGAGGTGGCGGTGCAGCCCGGGCAGGGCGTAGGTGGTGTCGAGCACGTCGAGGCGGGCGTCGGCGGTGGTGATCGTGCCGGTGTCGCCGACCTGGCCGCCGGACTCGGCGTAGAACGGCGTGCGGTCGAGGAACACGCTGACCCGGTCGGGCTCGCCGGCCGGCACGACCGCCAGCACCCGGGCCTTCGACTCGTTCTCCTCACGACCGGTGAACTCGGTGGTGCCGTGCTGGTCGAGGACCCGCTGGAACTCGGCCGCCTCCTCGCCGACGGCGACGCCGCCCTTCTTGCCGGCCTGGCGGGCGCGCCGGCGCTGCTCGTCCATGTCCTGGTCGAAGCCGGCGCGGTCGACGTCGTAACCGCGGTCCTCGGCGATCTCTGTGGTGACCTCGAACGGGAAGCCGTAGGTGTCGTGCAGCTGGAACGCCACCGAGCCGGGCAGCTGGCCGCCGGTCGGCAAGCCGGCCAGCGCGCCGTCGAGGATGCCGAGCCCGGTGCGCAGCGTGCGCCGGAACTGGTGCTCCTCACGGTCGAGCACGCCGAGGATCGTGTCCCGCGACGCGACGAGGTCGGGGTAGGCCGGCGCCATCAGGTCGATCGTGCGCTCGGCCAGGCGCGGCGTGACGTTGCTCTCGACGCCAAGCAGGTAGGCGAAGCGGATGGCCCGGCGGATGATGCGGCGCAGCACGTAGCCGCGCTCCTCGTTCGAAGGCGTGACGCCGTCGGCGATCAGGAACGTCATCGTGCGCGCGTGGTCGGCGAGCAGCTTGAGGGCCACGTCGCTCTGCGGGTCGTGACCGAGCGAGGCGCCGGTGAGCGACTGGGCTTCGGCGACGAGCGTGGCCAGCTCGTCGGTGTCGAACACGGTGTTGCTGCCGATCGTGACCCCGAGCATGCGCTCGAGGCCGGCGCCGGTGTCGACGTTGCGCCGCGGCAGGTCGGTCAGCTCGCCGTCGGCGCCGCGGAAGTACTGCGTGAAGACGAGGTTCCAGAACTCGACGAAGCGGTCCTCGGCCGCCGGGTTGGCCGGGCCACCGTCGGGTCCGTAGGCCGGGCCGAAGTCCCAGAACAGCTCAGACGACGGGCCGCACGGGCCGGTGTCGCCCATCTCCCAGAAGTTCTCCTTGTCGAGCCGCACGATGCGCTCGGCCGGGAAGCCGACCTCGTCGACCCACAGCGCGACCGCCTCGTCGTCGCTGACGTGGCACGTGACCCAGATGCGATCGCCGTCGAGGCCGAGCACCTCGGTGACCAGCTCCCACGCCCACGGGATGGCCTCGACCTTGGTGTAGTCGCCGAAGCTGAAGTTGCCGAGCATCTCGAAGAAGCTGAGGTGCCGCGGCGAGCGACCGATGGCGTCGAGGTCGTTGTGCTTGCCCCCCGCCCGCACGCACTTCTGCACCGAGGACGCCCGCGGGGGCGAGAACGGTGGCACCTCCTCGCCGAGGAAGTACGGCACGAACGGCATCATCCCCGAGTTCGTGAACATCGGGGCCGACGGGTGGTGCGGGATCAACCCGGCCGAAGGGACCGCGGTGTGCTGCTTGGCGACCCAGAAGTCCGTCCACGCCCTGCGCAGCTCGTGGGCCTTCATCGCACCACCTTCCGGAGCGCGCGTCGCGGGCGCGCGGCGACGAGCACCGGGATGCGCCGTTCGCTCCGTTCGTTCATGGCCCGACCACCCTACCGGGGGTCCTCAGGTGGCTGGGCGGCGAATCAGGCGGGCGTGGATCGCCGTGTCGACGGTGGCCCGACGAACGTGCGTGCCTCGACCTGAGCGCGCAGCTCGGCCTCCCGCTCGCGCATCGCCTGACGGCCCTCCGACGCCGCGCCGCGGACCGTGCGACCGAGGTCTTTGGCCGACGACGCCGCCCGTTCGGCGACCTGGTCGGGCAGGTAGCGCTCGACGGTCTTGGTGACCTTGTGCTTGGCCCAGAACGCTGAGGTGGCGCCGATGGCCATGCCCGTCCCGACCCAGATCACCCGCTTGAACAACGTGCTACCGCTCCTTGCGCAGGCGCTTGGCCGCCTTCGACGCACCCGAGGTCATGGCGACGGTCTTGATCACCGGCGCCGACAGGGCACGGTAGGCCAGCCGGGACGTGGCGTCGACGGTGGCGGAGATGGACTCGGCCGAGCCGACGAGCCGGTCGACCCGCTCGAGCTCGACGTTCGCGGCGTCGACGGTGGCCGAGAGCTCGTCGACCAGCGGGAGCGTGTGCTCGACGAGCTGGTCGAGCGCGTCGCGCACCTGGCGCAGCGTGGCCAGCGTGCGCTGCAGCGCGAACAGGACCGCGACCACCGCGACCACGCTGCAGCCGGTGACCACCACGGCGGCCAGGTCGGCGGCCGTCATGTCGGCGAGGACCAGGACGTTCACGGCTGGTCCGCCTCGCGTGCGGAGCGAGCGGGCGACGCGCCGTCGGGGCCGGATCGGTCGGTTCGCTGCGGGGGGCGCAGGCGGTCCATGCGCGCAGACAGCTCCTGTTCGTGGCCGTGGCTCGACGGCTCGTAGTAGCGCCGGTCGGCGACCTCGGGGGGCAGGTAGCGCTGCGGCACCCAGCCCTCGGGGTCGTCGTGAGGGTACTCGTAGCCGGCGCCGTGGCCGAGGGTCTTGGCGCCCTGATAGTGCGCATCGCGCAGGTGGGCGGGCACGCCCGACGACGGGCGATCGCGCACGTCGGCGCGGGCGCTCCAGATGCCGAGCGCGGCGCGGTTCGACTTGGGCGCGGTGGCGAGGTGCACGACGGCCTGCGCGAGGTTGAGCTGCGCTTCGGGCAGGCCGACGTACTCGAGCGCGTGGGCCGCGGCTGTGGCGGCGAGCAGCGACGTCGGGTCGGCGAGGCCGATGTCCTCCGACGCCAGGATCACGAGCCGGCGGGCGATGAAGCGGGCGTCCTCGCCGGCTTCGAGCATGGTGGCGAGCCAGTACAGCCCGGCGTCGGGATCCGAGCCGCGGATGCTCTTGATGAACGCGGAGATCACGTCGTAGTGGTCGTCGCGGCCGTAGCGCAGGGCCTTGGTGCCGAGCGCGGCCTCGGCGTCGGCCAGCGTCACCACCGGTTCGGCGTCGCGGCCCCGCTGGCGGGCCAGCGCCGCCGCCACCTCGAGGCTCGTGAGCGTGTGGCGCCCGTCGCCGGCGGCGCGGGTGGCGAGGTGGTCGATCGCGTCAGCGTCGGCCGTCACGCCCTCCTCGGCCAAGCCGCGCTCGATCAGCACGCGCACGGCGTCGAGATCGAGCTCGTTGAGCCGGAACAGCGTCGACCGGCTCAGCAGGGGCGGGTTGACCTCGAAATAGGGGTTCTCGGTGGTGGCGCCGATGAGCACGAGCAGGCCGCTCTCGACGCTGGGGAGCAGCGCGTCCTGCTGCGCCTTGTTGAACCGATGGACCTCGTCGAGGAACAGGATCGTGCCCTGGCCCCGCTCGCCCAGCCGCTGCTCGGCCCGCGCCGTGATCTCCCGGACGTCCTTCACCCCGGCGGTGACCGCCGACAGCGTCTCGAACGCCTTGGCCGTGTGCCGGGCGATCACGCGGGCCAGGGTGGTCTTGCCGGTGCCCGGAGGACCCCAAAGGATCACCGACGACAGGCGGTCGGCCTCGATCAGCACCCGCAAGGGCCGGCCGGGGGCCAGCAGGTGGTCCTGGCCCACGATGTCGTCGAGCCGGACCGGCCGCATGCGGTCGGCCAGCGGCGCGCGGGCGGCGAGCTGCTGCTCGGCCGACGCGCCGAACAGGTCGTCAGCCACTCGGGTTCCCGCGGTGCGTCACCCGAGCGAGGCTACCGGCGCCCACCACCCCCCGAATGTGGAGTAGAAGCGGTCGCCATCACGACCGCTTCTACTCCACATTGCCGGGGGGGAGGACGCGGAGGCCGAGTTCGGTGAGCTGGGCGGCGTCGACGGCGGTGGGGGCGCCGGTCATCGGGTCGGTGCCGGACTGGGGCTTGGGGAACGCGATGACCTCGCGGATGTTCTCCTCGCCAGCGAGGATCGCGGTGAGGCGGTCGATGCCGAAGGCGAAGCCGCCGTGGGGCGGGGCGCCGTAGCGGAACGGGGTGAGGAAGAACCCGAAGCGCTTGTTGGCTTCGGCCTCGTCGATGCCCAGCAGGTCGAACACGCGCTGCTGCAGGGCGGGCTCGTGGATCCGGATGGACCCCGAGCCCAGCTCCCAGCCGTTGAGCACGAGGTCGTAGGCCAGGGCGCGGACGCCCATCGGGTCGGTCTCGAGCTTCGCGACGTCTTCGGGGTGGGGGTGGCAGAACGGGTGGTGGCCCGGCTTGGGCGTGCCCTGATCGTCGACGCCGACGAAGAGCGGGAAGTCGATCACCCACACGTACCGGTACGGCCCGTCGTGCACGGGCGGCCGGCCGAGGTCGTTGCGCAGCGTGCCGAGCACCTCGACCGTGCGCGTCCACTCGTCGGCCACGAGCAGCAGCAGGTCGCCCGGCTCGGCCCCGAACGCCGCGACCAGCGCGCCCTGCTCGTCCTCGGAGAGGAACTTGGCCACCGGTGAGGCCAGCGCGCCCGCCTCCTCGACCTTGAGCCACACCAGGCCCTTGGCGCCGAGCGACTTGGCCCGATCGGTGAGGGCGTCGAGCTTGTTGCGGCCGTAGTCAGCGGCGCCGCCCGGCACCTTGATGCCCTTGATGCTCGAGGCCTTGAACGCGTTGAACTCGGTGGCCGCGAAGATCGGCGTGAGCTCGACCAGCTCCATGCCGAAACGGAGGTCGGGCTTGTCGGTGCCGTAGGTGTCCATCGCGTGCTGCCAGGTCATGCGCTCGATGGCCGCGGGGCGGTCGCCGGTGACGGCCTCGGCTGCGTCCAGCACGGCCTCGGAGATGAAGGCGAGCACGTCGTCCTGCGTGACGAAGCTGGCCTCGGCGTCGAGCTGCATGAACTCGTACTGCCGGTCGGCCCGCAGGTCCTCGTCGCGCAGGCAGCGGGCGATCTGGAAGTAGCGGTCGACGCCACCCACCATCAGCAGCTGCTTGTACAGCTGGGGGCTCTGCGGCAGCGCGTAGAACTCGCCGGGCGACTGGCGGCTCGGCACCAGGAACTCGCGGGCACCTTCGGGGGTCGACGGCATGAGCATCGGCGTCTCGACCTCGATGAACCCCTGCCGCTCCATGGCCGCGCGGATGGCCGAGTTGACCCGCGAGCGGATCCGCAGGTTGCGCTGCATGCGGTCGCGGCGCAGGTCGAGGTAGCGGTAGCGCAGCCGGACCATCTCGTCGACGTCGTCGGCGCGCTGGTCGAGCGGGAACGGGGGCGGTTCGGCCGCCGACAGCACCTCGACCGTGCAGTCTCCGACCTCGACCTCGCCGGTCGGCAGGTTCGGGTTGATGGTGCCCTCGGGACGCAGGCGCACGGTGCCGGTGATGCGCAGGACGTGCTCGCTGCGGACGTCGACCGAGCCGTCGACCACGCACTGCACGATGCCGGTGTGGTCGCGCAGGTCGACGAAGGCCAGGTGCTCGCCGTGCTCGCGTCGGCGCGCGACCCAACCGCAGACCGACACCCGCCGATCGGCGTCGGCGGCCACCAGCTCGCCGCAGTAGTCGGTGCGCAGGCCCACGGCCTCGGTCACGATGGCTCCTCTGCTTGTTGTGCCAGGTCGTCGGGATCGCGCTGCAGCAGCTTGCGGGCGAGCGCGACGTCGAGGGGACTCGGGGTCGGTCCCCCGCCGTCCGCCTGCGTGTCCGCGCCCACGTCGTTCGACCGGAGCCGGCGGAGGTGGCCAGCGATCTGGGACCGCGGGACGGTCTGCTGCTCGGCGCCGAAGTCACCGCGCAGGGGGCGCAGGGACACGACGCCGTCCGCCACCTCCTGCTCGCCGACGATGACCGCCAACGGAGCGCCCGACCGGTCGGCCGCCTTCATCTGCGCGCGCATGCCCTTCTGGTCGAACGCGCGGTCGGCGCGCAGGCCGGCCCGGCGCAGCTCGGCGGTGAGGTCGCGGGCATGGTCACCGCCGGTGACGTCGACCACGAAGACGTCGACCCGCGCCGCCGGCGCCGCGAAGACGCCCTCCGCGTCGCACGCGATCAGCAGGCGCTCGATGCCCGCGCCGAAACCGACGCCCGGCGTGGCTGGGCCGCCGAGCTCTTCGACGAGACCGTCGTAGCGGCCGCCGCCGAGGATGGTGGCCTGCGCGTTCTCGACCGACCGGGGCACGAACTCGAACGTCGTGTGCGTGTAGTAGTCGAACCCGCGCACGAGCCGCGGTTCGAGGCGCACGTCGATGGCCATGGCCCCGAGCCCGGCCCGCACCCGCTCGAAGTGGGCGTGGCTCTCGTCCGAGAGGTGGTCGGCGATGCGTGGCGCATCGGCCGTGGCGTCGCGGGTGGCGCGCCGCTTGGAGTCGAGCACCCGCATCGGGTGGGTGTCGACCTTGTCACGGTCGTCGGCGTCGAGGTCGCCGCGGCGCTCGACGAGGAACGCCCGCAGCACCTCGACGTAGCGCTGCCGGTCGTCGACCGTGCCCATCGTGTTGAGCAACAGGTCGACGTCGCGCAGCCCGAGCGACTGGAGGAACTCCCAGCCGAGCGTGATCACCTCGACGTCGACGTCGGGATCGGGCGACCCGAGCGCCTCGACGCCCACCTGGTGGTGCTGGCGGTAGCGGCCGGCCTGCACGTTCTCGTAGCGGAAGGCCGGCGTTGCGTACCAGACCTTCCACGGCACCGGCGGCCGGTGCTCGACGAACGCCCGCACGACCGAGGCCGTGCCTTCGGGCCGCAGCGCGATGCGCCGGCCGCCCTTGTCGTCGAACTCGTACATCTCCTTGCGGACCGCGTCGGCGCCCTCGGAGGCCCGCTGGAACACGCCGATGTCTTCGAACATCGGGGACTGCAACAGCCCGTAGCCGCCCCGCTCCACGACGGTCGCGAAGTGCGCCAGCAACGCTTCCCAGCGCGCCGAGGCCGGCGGCAGGACGTCCTGCGTGCCCTTCGGGGCGCGGAAGCGAGTGGGATCGGGCACGGGCGTCGAGGCTACCGGCCCCTCCCCCACCCCCGAGAACCCGTTCCCGGACCGCTCGGGGGGCCGCGTCATCCGACGTCGCTACGCATCGGGCTCGCGGAGCCCGGCCCGCTCCCGTTCCTCCCGCAGCGCACGCAGGATCTCCACCGCACCGAGATCCTTGGCCCGGCCCGCGGCTTGCTTCATCCGGATGAGGTCGGTGATCGGCGCGACGAGCACGTTCAGCCCGTCCCCGAAGTCGACGCTGACGGCCGTGCGCTTCAGATCGTCGAACCCCGAGGTGCCCGCCGGAGCGCCGAGGATGTCGTCACGCGTGCTGCTCCCAGCCGATCCCTATCGGGAAGCCCTCCAGGTTGACGGTCTCGGCACCGGCACGCTCGAGGCGTTGCCGTGGGCTCAGGCGGAGCAGCTCGCGCATCACGGTGCGGTCGATGCCCGGATCGGCGGGTTTCCAAACGGGTGCGGACCACTCGAGGTCACAGCCACAGGCCGACAGGATCCGACGCAGCGTGGCGAGCGTGGGCGAGGTCGCGCCCCGCTCCCAGCGGGCCACCGACGACTGCGTGGTCCCGAGGCGCGTGGCCAGCTGGGCCTGGGTCAGGCCCGCGGCCTCGCGGGTCGAGCGGATGAGGGCGCCGTCCTCCATGAGCCCAGCCTGTCATAGCGGATCCGCTATAACAACGCTCGGGCGGATCCACGGCGCTACGCCTCGGCGGCGACCTCTTCGGCGGTCTTGGCGCCGGGGAGCACGCGGTACGCGTCGTAGACGCCGTCGAGCCCGCGGATGGAGCGGAGCACGGCGCCGAGGTGGGAGGGGTCGCCGAGCTCGAAGTCGAACCGCATGCTCGCGACGCGATCTGCGCCGGTCTTCATCGCGCAGCTGAGGATGTTGACGTGGTGGTCGGCGAGCGTGCTCGACACGTCGCGCAGCAACCGGGGCCGGTCGAGCGCCCGCACCTCGATCGACGCCACGAACATGCCGCCGGCGAAGTCCTCGTCCCATTCCACCTCGATCAGCCGGTCGCGCTGGCCGGTCTGGAGCGACACGGCGTTGGCGCAGTCGGCGCGGTGCACCGACACGCCCCGCCCGCGCGTGACGAAGCCGATGATCTCGTCGCCCGGCACCGGGGTGCAGCAACGGGAGAGCCGCACCATCACGTCGTCGAGGCCCTCGACGTGCACGCCGGCGCCGGGTCGGGTGCCCTGCGGCGTGCGGGGCCGCTGGACGGTCGTGGGCAGCTGGTCTTCGCGGTCGGCGTCGCCGGTGCGCAGCTGCTTGCCGATGCGGGCCGCAACGGACTCGGCCGAGACGTGGTGCTCGCCGATGGCGGTGTGCAGCGCGTCGACGTCGACGTAGTTGAGGGAGGTCGCCACCTCCGTCAACACCTGCGTCGGCAACTTCTGCACGGGCAGACCCTCACGCCGCAACTGCTTCTGCAGGTCGTCGCGGCCCGTCTCCTTGGCGTCCTCGCGCCGCTCGCGCGAGAACCACTGGCGGATCTTGTTCACGGCGCGCGGCGTCTGGACGATCTGCAACCAGTCCCGGCTCGGCCCGGTGCCCGCCACCTTCGACGTGAAGATCTCGCAGGTGTCGCCCGAGACCAGCTGGTGGCTGAGCGAGACGAGCCGCCCGTTCACCCGCGCCCCGACGCAGGCATGGCCGACCTCGGTGTGCACGGCGTAGGCGAAGTCGATCGGCGTGGAGCCCTTCGTGAGCGTGACCACCCGGCCCTTCGGCGTGAACACGAAGACCTCGTCCTGCTCGAGGTCGACCTTGAGGGTCTCCATGAACTGGGCGGGGTCGGACGTCTCCTGCTGCCAGTCGACGATCCGGTTCAGCCAGGCCAGCTCGTCGCTCGGCGAACCGTGCTTGTACACCCAGTGCGCGGCCACGCCGAACTCGGCCCGCTGGTGCATCTCGTTGGTGCGCAGCTGCACCTCGAGCGGCTTGCCCTGCGGCCCGATCACGGTCGTGTGCAGCGACTGGTACAGGTTGAACTTGGGCATCGCCACGTAGTCCTTGAAGCGGCCCTGCACCGGCCGCCACGTGGCGTGGATCGAACCGAGGGCGGCGTAGCAGTCGCGCACCGAGTCCACGAGCACGCGGATGGCGAGCAGGTCGTAGATGTCGTCGAACTGCCGGCCCTTGATGACCATCTTCTCGTAGATGCTCCACAGGTGCTTCGGCCGGCCGGTGACCTCGGCGCTGACGCCCAGCTCGGCCAGGCGCTCGCGCACCTGCTCGAGCACCTGCTCGAGGTACAGCTCGCGCTCGGGCGCGCGGCTGGCGACCATGTGGTCGATCTCGGCGTACTGCTTGGGGTGCAGGGTGGCGAAGGCGAGGTCTTCGAGCTGCTGCTTGAGGTCCTGCATGCCGAGGCGGTGCGCCAGGGGGGCGTAGACGTCGAGCGTCTCGCGGGCGATGCGCAGCTGCTTCTCGGGCGACATGCCGCCGAGCGTGCGCATGTTGTGGAGCCGGTCGGCCAGCTTGATGATCAGGACCCGGATGTCCTTGGCCATCGCCACGAGCATCTTGCGCATCGACGCGGCCTGCTGGGCCTGCTTCGAGTCGAACTCGAGCCGGTCGAGCTTGGTGACCCCGTCGACGATGCGGGCGACCTCCTGCCCGAACTCGCGGTCGATGTCGGCCAGCGTGACGCCCGTGTCCTCCACCGCGTCGTGGAGCAGGGCGGCGGCCACGGTGACCTCGTCCAGCCCGAGCGAGGCCACGATCCGCGCCACCGAGAGCGGGTGCTGGATGTACGGCTCGCCGGTCTTGCGGGTCTGGCCCCGGTGGGCGTCGTTGGCCCGCTCGTAGGCGCGGGAGATCATCGCCGTGGAGGTCTTGGGGTGCCGCTCGCGGAACGTGGCCACCAGGGGCGCGGTCTCGACCGAGGCGGGGGCACTGCTGCGGCGCCACGGGAGCACCCGGTTCACGGTCGGCACCACCCCAGGATGCCAGACCCCGCAACCACTTCCGCGGCCTCCCGTCGTCGCGCCTTCGTCCGCCGCGGACGCGGAGGTCAGGGGGTTCGTCGTCGAGCAGCACGCGCACTGCCAAGGTTGCGAGGGAGGTCGAGGGCGACGAGCGCAGGTGTGATGCCCTGCTCGGCCCTCGCGCCGAGGCCGCCGCGTAAGGGAGATGCGGCGGGCTCGTCACTGGTCAGCGGAGCCGACCGGAAGCCGCCCGACCGGGGACGACGCTCCCCCAGACTTGGAGCACTCATGACCGCAAGAACCCTTCGAGCCGGCGCCCTCGGCACGGGCACCGCGTTGGCCGCGCTGCTCGCCAACGGCGGTGTGGCCAGCGCGGTGACGCCGCTGAACGTGATCCACGGCACCTACGCCTCGGGTGCCGGCTACACGATCGGATTCCCGAAGCCGCCGTTCAAGTGTGGCGAGAAGATGAGCGTGGGCGTGGCCCACGACGTCCGCGCCAGCGACGGCTTGCCGACCGCGCGCGCCTGGATCGCGGGCTACGTCGAGCGCGGCGCGGCCCCGAACGACTTCGCCGACTGCGACGTCTCCGCCCGGATGACCTACGTGGACATCAAGGGCACGACGCAGACGACCGCTTGGGCTCCGGTGGTTCGGAGCACCCACGGCACGCCCCTGGCGAACGCGACGGTCATCTCCCAGACCGTCCAGCCCGCCTCGCCGGTCGGCACCGCGATCCACGGCGAGTTCACGATGACGGCCCGCAACGGCGACGGCACCGCGGTCACCACCGAGTGGGCGCTGGACTACTGATGCGACGCCGGCCCGGCGTGGCTCCATCCACGCCGGGCGGGCGGCGCCGCACGACCCGCACCCGTCGGTAACGGGAGGATCGCGCCGGGCGTCCTCAGCGCGTGGGTTGCCGCTCGACGATCGCCCCAACCCTCCCGTCCGGCTCGAAGGCGAGCACCATCTCATGATCGAAGCGGACGCGCTGGCGGACCTCGTGCGGGAGCACCTCCGCTGGGAGAGCTACTCGCCGGGATGCGCCGTCGTCGTCGTCGACATCTGCTCGGGACGCCGGGCCGCGCTCGGCGCGGGTCGGGCCAGCCCGGCGTCGGCCATGCTGCCGACCACGCCGTTCATGGTGGGCTGCGGGCTCAAACCGGTGGTCGCGTGCGCGACGGCCCGCCTGCTGGAGACCGAGGGGATCGCTTTCGACGAGCCGGTCGGCCGCTACTGCGATTTGTGGTCGCGCCGCCCCGACTCCCCCACGTTCCACCAGCTCGTGGCCCACACCGCGGGCCTGGGGCGGCCCGCCGGCTTCGAGCTGCGCATCGCCGCCAAGGCCGATCGGGCCGACCTCGTGCGCCGCGCCGTCGAGGGCTGGGCCGGGCCCGCCCCGCAGTACAGCGAGGCCTTCATGGCGCTCACGCTCGGGCGCATCGTCCGCGACCTCACCGGCGCGACGCCGCAGCGCTGGCTCAACGCCCTCCTGGCCGACGAGGGGATCGCCGGCATGCGCTTCGGCCTCGCCGGCTGGACCTCGTCGCAGGCCACGGCCGACCTCGGGCTCTACCACGACATGCGTGAGGAGCCCGGCCGGGCCCTGCCCCTGGCCCACGAGGTGCTGCCGTCGTCGCTGCACGAGCCACTCTTCGGGCTGATCAACGTGGCCAGCCCGGCGGCGACCGCCGACTGGTACGCCCGGCTGGGCCGCCACCTCACCGCCGACGCGCCCAGCGCGCTGTTCCCGTCCCGCGCGGGCTGGGCCGACCTGGTGGCTCACCGGCGGACGGCTCAGGTCGATGAGGTCCTCGAGCGCGACCTGGGCTTCAGCTGCGCGCTGGTGTCGGACTTCGGCCGCGAGCTGCAGCTGGGGCGCTGGGGCGACGAGCTGCTGGGCCACTGGGGCTGGACGGGTTCCTCCGTCGCGTTCGTGGACCCGGTCCGGGGCGTGAGCGTCGCGCTCCAGGTCAACTCCCTGGTGGACGGCCGGCTGGAGTACCTCGAACGGCGGGCGCTGCTCTTCGACGCCCTGGCCGGAGCGCTCGATGGTGGCTGAGCCGGCTCCTCGGCCCCTCTTCATCGACCCCGAGGTCGTCGGTCCCGTCCACACCCACGTCGGCCGGCCCGGCGCCCGACACCTGTGCCTGCGTGCGCACGACGATCAGCTGCAGGCCACCACTGCCTGCGGCGACGTGCCCGTGCTGGCGGTGGCCGCCGACCCCCGCGCCCTGGATCCGCCGGCACCCGAGCCCGGCCACGGGCGCTCCCGCGCGCCGGTCGCCGTGCGCCACCGCTCGGTCGGGTGGCCCGACCTGCCCCCGGCCGGCCTCGTCGGCGTCCCGGGTCTCTGGCCGCCGATGCCGGACCTCACGTTCACCCTCGACCTTCGCCTCACGCGCACGCCGCTCGGTCCGATCGCGCAACGCCTGACCATCGAGGACGGCCGGCCCGCCGCGAAGGCACCGGCGCTCCAAGCGAAGCCCGCGGTGCTCGAGGTGGACCTGGCCGACGTCATCGCCGTCATCCTCGGCCAGGCGACGTTCCGCACCCTGTTCGACCGCGGTCGGATCGCCGGCTCGATGGTGCAGATCTCGATGATGCACTGGCTCTTGGAGGTTCCGTCCACGGTCGGCCTCCCCGCCGAGCAGCGTGAGGCGCTGACCTACCTCCAGGCGTGGGATCGGCTGGCCGCGTCGCGGGCCTACCGCCGCTGGATCGCGCGCATCGTGGCCGACCTCGGCCCGACCACCTGACGCTCGAAAAGCGCGGTGCGAAGGTCGCCTTGAGGCCGGAGCGACGGGGAGCTCAGCAGCTCAGTACGCCACCAGCGAGGTGATCGGGTAGGCGGCGATCTCCTCGCGGCCGGCGAGGAAGGTCAGCTCGATGAGGAAGGCGAAGCCGGTGACCGTGGCGCCGAGCTTCTCGACGAGGCGGGCCGTGGCCGCCGCGGTGCCGCCGGTGGCGATGACGTCGTCGACGATCAGCACCGAGCTGCCGGGCAGGAGCGCGTCGACGTGCATCTCGAGCACGTCCGTGCCGTACTCCAGCGCGTACGTCTCCTGCTCGGTGGACCAGGGCAGCTTGCCGAGCTTGCGCACCGGCACGAAACCGCAGCCCAGCCGGTAGGCCACTGCCGCGCCGAGGATGAAGCCCCGGGCCTCGACGCCGACGACGTGGTCGACCCCGCCGTCGCCGGCGGCCGCGGCCAGGCCGTCGATGGCGGCGCGCAGGGCGTCGGCGTGGCCGAGGAGCGGCGTGATGTCCTTGAACGCGACGCCGGGCTGAGGGAAGTCGGCGACGTCACGCACGTGGTCGGCCAACCACGCGAAGTCGGCGTCGCCCATCAGCGCTTCTTGCCCTTCTTCCGCGGGCGGGGCGGATGGGCGGCCGAGTACGTGCCGGCGGCCGCCTTCACCGCGGCACCGGCCCCGCCACCTCCGGCACCCGCACCGACGAGCTCGCCGACCTGACCGTCGCCGGCGGCCGCGGCCGCGTCGCCCCGGGCCCCCTTCTCAGCGATGCGCTGCCTGAGGGCCTTGTAGCGCGGCTCGCGCTCCTTCAGCAGGACGAGCACGGGGCTGGCGATGAACAGCGAGGAGTAGGCGCCCGAGATCACGCCGATGAAGAGCGCGAGCCCGAAGTCCTCGAGCGTGGTGGCACCGAGCAGGTAGGCGCCGATGAACAGGATCGAGGCGATCGGCAGCAGGGCCGTGACCGAGGTGTTGAGCGAGCGCATGAGCACCTGGTTGAGCGAGGTGTTGGTCATGTCGCCGTAGGTCTGGTTCGACTTGGCCGTGAGCAGGCGCGAGTTCTCGTCGACTCGGTCGAACACCACGATGCCGTCGTAGATCGAGAAGCCGAGGATCGTGAGGATGGCGATCACCGTGGCCGGCGTGACCGGGAAGCCGCTGAGCGAGTAGACGCCCACCACCACCAGGAGGTCGTGGATCAGCGCGGCGAGCGTCGCCAACGCCATCTTCAGCTCGAACCGCAGCGTGATGTAGAGCGAGATCACGATCAGGAACACGATCAGCGCGTTGCGGGCCTTGTTGCTGATCTGCTTGCCCCACGACGGGCCGACCGTGTCGGTGTTCACCTGAGCGACCGGCGACCCCGTGGTCTTCGAGAGCGCCTGGTCGACGGCGTCGAAGCGGGCCTTGCGCTGCGCGGTGGTGCCGGTCACGGTCGCGGCCTGGATGCGGAACTGGTGGCCGCCGGTGCCCGACGTGCTCGTGTTCTCCTGCACCTTCACGTCGCGCAGGCCGGCGCCCTTGGCCGCCGACTCGATCTGGGTGACGGTGGCCTTGCCGGCGGGCACGGTCCACACGTTGCCGCCGGTGAAGTCGATGCCGAGGTTGAGGCCCCGCACGCCGAGAGAGGCGAGGCCGAGCCCGATGACCAGCGCCGACAGCAGGAACCACAGCTTCCAACGCCTGATGAACTGCATGTGGGTCTCGCCGTGGTGCAGGCGCTGCCACAGGCTCATACGGGTCTCGTCGAGCCGGAACCCGTCGTCGACGGCGGTCATTGCGCGTCTCCCGTCGCGAGGGTGCCACCGTGTGCGTCGAGGCGGCCCAGGCCCCGCGCGATGCCGAAGAACGGGGTGTCGACGAAGAAGTCCGACCGGCCCATGAGGATCACCAGCGGGCGGGCGAAGAGGTAGATGACCACCATGTCGAGCAGCGTCGAGAGCCCGAGGAAGAAGGCGAAGCCGCGGACCGGGCCGACCGTGAGCCACCACAGCAGGAAGGCGCCGATGAACGACGACACGTTGGCCGTGACGATCGTGCGCAGCGCCCGGTCGAACCCGCGTTCGGTCGCGGTGCGGACGGTCTTCCCCGCCCGGAGGTCATCCTTCACGCGCTCGAAGTACACGATGTACGAGTCGACGGTGGTGCCGACCGACACGATGATGCCGGTGATGCCCGAGAGCGTGAGGGCCAGCCCGCGGCTCGACGAGAGGTAGACCACGATGCCGTACATGAGGGCGCCCCAGACGAACGTGCCGGCCACGACCACGAGGCCCAGGCCCCGGTAGTAGAGGACCATGTAGCACGCGATGAGGGCGACGCCGATGCCGCCGGCGATCAGGCCGGCGTGCAGCGAGTCCTTGCCGAGGGTGGCCGACACCTGCTGGAGCGCGACCTGCTCGAACTCCACGGGCAACGACCCGTAGCGCAGGACGAGCGCGAGGTCTTTCGCCTTCGACGAGTCGAAGTTGCCGGTGATCACGAACTGGTTGCTGGCGAGGTCGGCGGCGTTGACGGTCGGGGCCGATATGACCTTGCCGTCGAGGACGATCGCGATCGCCTTGGACGGACAGGTCGCCGCACCCTGGTAGCAGGCGTTGAAGGCGGCGTTGGCCTTGGTCTGGTCCTTGCCACGGACGTTGACGGCGACCTCCCAGCCACCGGTGGAGGCGAGCTGGGCGGTGGCGGCGGACAGGGAGTCGCCGGAGAACCCGGTCGGGCCGAGCTGGTAGCTCCGGCCGTCCTTGTCGCCGGGGAACGTGCCCGAGTCGGTGGGCTTGACGACGGCGCCGACCACCGAGCCGGTGGCGCCACCGCACGACGACGTCTGGTTGGCCGCCGGTGCCGTCTTCGGGATCGTGGTCGTGGTCGTCGTGGGCCGGGTCGTGGTGGTGGCGCCAGGCCTCGTGGTGGTGGTGGGCGGCGGCCGCGTGGTGGTCGTGGTGGTCGTCGTGGTGGTGGTGGAGGGCAGCAGCTGGGCCGGCAGCGCGCCCTCACCGCCCGAGATGCCGACGGCGCCCATGCCGCTCTCGCCCTTGGTCGTGGTGGTCTTGGGCTTGGTGGTGGTCGTGGTCTTCGGGACAGTGGTCGTGGTCGGCGCCGCCGCGGAGACGGCGAGCGTGGGCCGGAACTCGAGGCGCGCCGTGCAGCCCACGAGCGACTCCGCCTTCTGGCGGTTCTTCACGCCCGGCAGCTGGACCACGACCGTGCGGCCCTGGCGCGTGATGTCGGGCTCGGCCACGCCGAGGCCGTCGACGCGCTGGCGGATGATGTCCTTGGCCTTGTCGATGCTCTCGGCCGGCGGGTACTTGCCGTTGGCCGTCTTCTTGGCCTGGAGCACGACCGAGAAGCCGCCCTGCAGGTCGAGGCCGAGCAGCGGCTTCTTGCCGGAGCCCACGACCCCGGCGATCGAGCCCAGCGCCACCAGGACGATCAGCACCAGCGGCAGCAGGATCGAGCGGCGCTTCACGCCGCACCCCCTATGGCCGGACCCTCATCGCTCGAGCCCGGGCGGTCCCCGGCAGCGCCATCGCGATCGTCGTCGTCGTCGGCGTCGTCCGCTTCGTCAAGGGCCTCGAGCTCGTCGCTGCTGGACCGCAGATCGATGATGTCGCTGGCCAGGCGCCCGATCGCGGCGCGGGCGATGCGCACCTCGACGCCCTCGGCGATCTCGAGCGTGGCCACCTCGTCGTCGAGATCGGTGATCGTGCCGAACAGCCCAGCCGTGGTGATGACCTCGTCGCCGACGTCGACCGTGGCCACCAATGCCCGCTGGGCCCGGATGCGCTTCTGCTGCGGGCGGACCATCACGACATAGAGGATCACGAGAAGCGGCAGGAAGAGGAGGGAAGCCACAGGGTTCCAGTCGAGGGACGGAAAGAGCGGGGCGCACCTTAGCCGGAGGCCCAGGCGCACCGGCGCGCCCGAGACGGGCGTTCAGCGGGGTGCGTCACCCCAGGTCGCCAGCACCTCAGCCCGCAGCGCGGCGTACGTGCCCGCGCGGATCGAAGCGGACAAGCGGGCCACGAAGGCCACGGTCCAGGCCACGTTGTGGACCGTGAGCAGGCGGGCGGCCACCGGCTCGCCGACCCGGAACAGGTGGCGGAGGTAGGCGCGGCTCCAGCGGGCGCACACCGGACAGCCGCAGGTCGGGTCGAGGGGACCCTCGTCGGCCTCGTAGCGGGCGTTCTTCAGCTGGAAGCGCCCGGCGCTGGTCAAGATCGTGCCGTGGCGGGCGTGGCGGGTCGGCAGCACGCAGTCGAACATGTCGACCCCCAGGCCCACGGCCTCGACCATGCCGATCGGGTCGCCGAGCCCCATGAAGTACCGGGGCTGGTCGGGCGGCAGGTGGTCGATCGCCGCGGCCAGCGCTGGCAGCATCTCCGCGCGCGGCTCACCGACCGAGAGCCCGCCGACCGCGTAGCCGTCGAAGCCCACGTCGACCGTCCGCTGCGCGCTCTCGGCCCGCAGCACCCCGTCCGCGCCGCCCTGCACGATCCCGAACTGGGCCTGGTCGAGGCCCCGCGCCGCCCGCCGGTCGGCGCCGGCGAGGAACGCGGCCCGTCCCCGCTGCGCCCACAGCGCCGTGCGGTCGACGGCGGCCCGCAGCACCTCGGGCGGCGACGGGAGCGGCGCGCACACGTCCAACACCATCTGGATGTCGGCGCCGAGCGAGGACTGCACGTCGGCCGCGCCCTCCGGCGTGAGGTGGTGGGTCGTGCCGTCGTAGGTCGAGCGGAACGTCGCGCCGTCGTCGCTCACCTTCGGTTCGAGCGAGAACACCTGGTAGCCGCCCGAGTCGGTGAGCACGTGGCCGGACCAGTCCATGAACCCGTGGAGGCCGCCGAGCCGCTCGATGAGGTCGGCGCCCGGGCGCAGCATCAGGTGGTACGTGTTCCCGAGGATCAGCGGCACGCCGAGCGCTTCGAGGTCCGACGCCGCGAGCGTCTTGACCGCACCGCGCGTGCCGACCGGCATGAAGAGCGGGGTGGGGAACGAGCCACGCGGGGTGATGACCCGCCCGGCCCGCGCCGAGCCGTCGGTGGCCTCGACGTCGATCTTCAGCCTCACCGGGCCGGCCCTCGGGTCTGGCGGTCGAGCAGCATGGCGTCGCCGAACGAAAGGAAGCGGTAGCCGTCGGCCAGTGCGGCCGCGTAGAGGTCGCGCCAGCGGGGACCGACGAAGGCCTGGACCAGCGCCAGCAGCGACGAGCGGGGCACGTGGAAGTTGGTGAGGAGCCGGTCGACGACCCGGAACTCGTGGTCGCCGTGGACGAACAGCTCGCTGCTGCCCTCGGCGGCACCGGTCGTGGCCCACGACTCGAGGGCGCGCACGACCGTCGTGCCCACGGCCACGACCCGCGTCGCCCGCCCGATCGCCGCGATCGTCTCGGCGGGCACCCGGTAGCGCTCCGCGTGCATGCGGTGGTCCTCGACCCGCTCGGTGGCGATCGGCCGGAACGTTCCCAGGCCCACGACCAGCTCGATCGAGGCGACCTCGACGCCGCCGGCCCGGCAGCGCTCGAGCACCTCGTGGGTGAGGTGCAGGCCCGCGGTCGGGGCCGCCACCGAACCCGGGTGGGCGGCGTACACGGTCTGGTAGCGCTCGGGATCGGCCAACGGCTCGTGGACGTACGGCGGCAGCGGCACCTCTCCGACCCGACCGAGCATCTCGAGCTCGGCGTCGCCGTCACGGTCGGCGGCGAGGCGTGCGGCCTCGGCGTCTGCGGCCGGGCCACCGGCGTCTGCGCCTGCGACCGCGGTGGCTGCGACGGCGCCTGGCACCACGGCGTCGTC